>CAYNIG010000036.1:0-26311 GCA_964396995.1 uncultured Saprospiraceae bacterium
TATTCCTTCATCGGTCACATAGTGCTCCTTATTCCAGGTCTTATAAGCCATTTTCATATAAGAGCCAATCAAAGAAATGAAATAATTTTTCTTTGGACCATCCTCCATTTCTGCAGCCCTAAGGATTAATTTTCTCACGTGATTGCCATAGTGGCGATACGTTTCATTATTGGGAGGGTAGCTGATGCGGCTTGGTTTTACAGGTTCATCCTCAGCAGTATAGGTGATGCCTTCATTGGACACCACCTCTATTTTGTATTCAGCAATGGCAAAAAAATGCTTCCACACCCTGGGCTTTACATCAAATCCATTTTTAGGTGAAGGAGATAATTGGATCATGAGATTAACTACAGCATTGGCAAGCTTTTGCCTTTTAATGCCATCTTCTTCATGTCTGATACTGCGTATCATTTCCTGTACATTTCTTCCGTACTCAGGAAATAGCAAATGATCTTTATTTGAATTGTATTCCATTTTTTTATAAAAATAGATAATATTTTATTTAATAAGTAGTATAACTAATTCTCAGTTTTGCGGGACTCACAGGATGTTTAGGTCCACCCAATACCACTCTCGATAAATTTACCGGTGTTGGGATGACCTGATTGATAGATTCAGGAGCTATTCCGAGGTATAACTCAGATTTTACCTTTCCAGCCAAAGCTCGTTGTATATGATTAGAAACGTTGAACAAATAATAATTTACACTTACGCCATTCACTGTCTTGCTGGCCAGCGTTCCCCCCATGAAGGAATAATTACTCACTCCTCCCTGGTCTGAAATAAAATTATCTTCTCCAGTGACTGTATCTTTTACATAGAGGGCTAGTTGTTTAGCATATGGATAGATGGTATTGTCATCGCCTGGAAGCTGGACTACGGTAAATTCCAATTCAGCTTTGTTTATAATGGCCTTCGGATCGAGTTGTAAATTGGGAAATTCGATTTTTGCCTTCAGCCCGGCAAGTGATTGCAGGTAAATCAACTCTTCTCCTTTCTTTTTACTGTTTAGTGCTTCTTTTATTCTTGGTGAAAAATCGTGTTTCCAAAAAGGAACTCTTGGCGAGGTGAATGAAATCTGGGTTTGATTAAACGGGAAACTGTAATTTTTTGGACTTCCTGACTGGGTATAAAAAATTGTAAACTTGCTGTAAATCGAGTTGGGATTAAAGTTCATCATTCTGAAATTAGGGTTGGACTGCCGGATATAAAAACCGGGTACATTGGCAAGGAAAATGGAATCGCTATTATAAGTAAGGGTATCCAGGTTCATTACCGATCGGGCATAATCACCACTTAATTTAAAAGCCAGATGGGGGTCGTAAGATATTGAATCAGTACCTATAATAATTCTTTGTTTTGGGTCGGGTCTTATACCGGTTAATTTTCCAATAGTAGGTGTCAGATAACCCAGCTCGGTACTATTAGCTTTATATGCAAAATCCAATTTGATCCGACTGTCCATTTTGTACACCTCAAAGTCATGATTATCAAATAACACACCATACGGGTTGACCACCGTATCAAAAGAGAAATACAAAATAGCTGAATCCAGGTCTGCACCTTTAAATTCAGGCAGAGCAGCGAAGGCAGGTTTTAAATATTGAATAAATAATCCCGCTTCAGTATTTCCAAATAATTCATCCTGAAAATTGCCTATGGCTACCTTATTAAATATTTGTCCAATGGCAGGATAATATACAGTTTGCCCTGAATCCAATAAGGTTTGTGCTTCAATGGTAAAGGTATCAACGAAGGTCAGATTAATCTCGTCATCTTTTAAAAGGTCAGTACCCAGGAAAGAAGGGTCATTACATTCGGAGAATAAAAAACCAAATATAACGAAGGCAAATAGTTTTAAAGCAGACCTCATTGCAGTATTAACTGTATGTTGAGTGAAATTATTTGAGTAAATCTTGATAAAACTTGAGATAGACTTTATTGCGATCTTCTTCGGGTATAAAATCAAGTTGCGGTTTTTTGACAAAGCCTTTTTTAGCAGTTAAAACATCTTTCGAAAGTTTTTCGCTGCCTTGTATCAAAGCATCTGTGTATTTAATTGCTCCCTGATGCAATTTATAAGCCTTGCCAGAATAAAAGTCTTCTAATTTTTTAGGGTCAAGATTGTTTATGGATGCTTTGGTTAAGAATTTCTTATTAAATGGCATATCTAAATCCGATTCATATGCGGAGTATACGATCTTGGCGTTTCTGAAAATAGGTTCATCTTTGTAGGTGGTGCGCAAATACAAAGGAATGAGTGAGGTCATCCATCCATGACAATGAATAATGTCTGGTACCCAACCAAATTTTTTTACCGTTTCTATTGAGCCCTTGCAGTAAAACACCATACGATCGAGGTTGTCTTCAAATTGTTTTCCGGCAACATCGGAAAATATAAATTTTCTTTTAAAGAATTCTTCATTGTCGAGGAAATATACTTGCATTCGTGAACCGGGCAAAGAAGCAACCTTTATAATCAACGGAAAATCATCATCGTCTACTATGATATTCATTCCGGATAATCTTACTACTTCATGCAATCGGTGTCTTCTTTCATTGATGCTGCCAAATTTGGGCATAAGTACCCTGATTTCAAAACCATTAGACGAAACATACTGAGTGATTTTATTCACAATATCTGACATTACACTTTCTTCTGTATAAGGCTTCATTTCCTGTGTAATGAATAATATTCTTTTTTTCTCCATATTGATTGATGCCGAAGGGTACTATTAAAAATCGGAGCACAAAGGTACGATTACTTAGTCAATTTTTAAGGAAAGTCTCAGACTTTGAATGTGAAAGTTAAAATCTTATTGAATCTTTAACATCAATGCAAACTATTTGGCTGTCAATTAAATATAGAAGCTCATCCGACAATCCATTGCATCAAATAAGCACAAATGAGTCCTCCATAAGTTCCAATCGCGTATCCTAATACTGCTAATAAGACACCTACCGGTGCCAGAGCCGGAGCAAAGGCGCTGGCTATTACGGGTGCTGAGGCGGCACCACCTATATTGGCCATACTGCCAACTGCGGCAAAGAAAAAGGGAGCTTTTAATAACCGGGCGACTAACAAAATTATACTTATGTGAATGAGCATCCAAATGACCCCAACTGTGATGAGTCCAAGGTTTTTTCCAATTTGACCTAAGTCCATTTGCATTCCAATTGTAGCGACCAGAAGGTATAAAAATATCGATGCCCATTTCGAAGCACCTATTCCTTCAAGATTACGAGCTCTGGTAAAAGACAATACTATTCCAATTAAAGTGCTTATGATTACCACCCAAAAAAAAGAGGAATTGATGGCTGAAAGTTTATACTGATCCAACCATTCTTTATGGTCAGCCATACGCGGCATGATGAGGTCGGTAAGAAAATGGGCAAGCCCTACTCCTGCAAAAGTGATGCCCATCAAAATAATTAAAAGGGTAAGAGTTGGTTTTTGTTCAATGCTTTTTGTAAACTCATTTATTTTATGCTCCAGGTTATCTATCATGGTGTAGTCAGCCTTAAGCCATTTATTTATTTTATGATGCATTCCGGCACCAAAAAGCAATACCCCCATCCATACATTCGCCACTGCGATATCGACGACTACTACTGAACCGAACAAACTATCCGGCACCTGAAATATTTCTTTTATTGCTGTTTGGTTTGCTCCGCCTCCGATCCAGGATCCACCGATGGTAGAAAGACCCTGCCAGAGCTCGGATGCCGGTGCAGGAAGAGAAGCCGGAAAAAAAGTGGAAATGATCCACAATGCTATAGGCCCTCCTATAATTACCCCAAATGTACCTGCTAAAAACACCAATAATGCTTTTGGCCCCAATTTTAAAATGGCCTGTAAGTCCAAACTAATACAAAATAACAGCAAACTCGCCGGTAATAAATAGCGCGATACAAATGGATAAAGCTTGGAAGTATCATTGGATATAATACCCAGTGGCCAGTGCAAAAGGGCGGGGACGAAATAGCATAATAACAAAGCTGGTATGTATTTGTAAAATTTTACCCAAAATGGATGTTTGCTTTCGGTAGTATAAAAAATAAGAGCAAGTACTCCGATAAGGATTCCGAAGGTGACAGCATCGTTTTTAACAGGTAGCATGGGGTTAAAGATAGGAAAAGCAGGTTAGAAGCCGAAAGTAAGAAATGGGAATTAAACTTGAATTATTTTATAACATTGCGTTTTCCCTTATTTGACGGAAAGTTTATTTTTTATCAACCTTAATTAAAAAATCCAGGACCAATTGATCAAACAGTGGAGGATTTTCAATAAATGGGAAATGTCCCGAATTTGGAATGATGTGCAAAGCAGATGATTTTATGGTAGCAGATAGTTTTCTTGCAGACTCCAATCCAATATCGGCATCACCTTCCAGGATCAAAGTAGGAATGGCGATCTTACTGCATGCGTCATACAAATCATAGTCAGTCAAGTCGCGGAACAGATATTTCAGTGAAGCATTTTTTTTAACAAAATCCAGAGGATAATAAAGTTGAATGCTATCCACTAAGTCTGGCCGAGCCATATTTTTAGCAAATGAAAGTTTGATCAATTCAGCTAAGGCACTGGGATCATTTTGCCTGAATGCCGTGCTATTAATAATTTGCATTCGTCTCTGCTGGTCATTGTAATCAAATTTTGCATTCAATAGTTTACTTGTTTCTCTTACATCTGCATAGGAAGTGCCAGCAGGATTTGATAAAATCAGAGATGAAATGTATTGAGGTTTTTGCATAGCATACCTCAAAGCCAGACTTGTACCCCATGAATGGGCCAGGATATGTACTTTTTTTAATTTAAATCTGGACCGGATTTTATCGATGTCATTTACAAATGCTTGTACAGACATTTCATTCGTATCTGCAGGTATCTCCGAATCGCCACATGCTTTCTGATCATAAAATATCAAATGATGGTTGTGGGAGAGTCTTTCAAGATGGGGTAGGAAATACCGGTGATTCAAGCCGGGCCCTCCATGGATGATTACGATTGGTTCCCCTTTGCCAAGGTGGTGATAATATAATGATTTATCTGATCCTATAGCTCCATGTGTCAGTAATTTGGAATTGGCACATGATGAAAATAATACTGCAATACTGGATAAAACTAATATTATCTTTTTCATAGTTTTCTGACAAATCTTAATTCTATTCTTTTTGTTTCGGGGTCGGCAGACTCTACTTTTACTTTCACTTTATCTCCCATACTCAACATCAAACCTGATGATCTTCCGAATACTTTTAATCTGTTGTCTGACAATACAAAACGATCATTCATCTGGTCAAATGGAATAAACCCCTCTACATGATTGTCATCCAGATCTATAAATAACCCCCTTTCTATCATTCCGGCTATTACTCCGGTAAACTCTTCTCCAATATGATCCTGAATGAATAACAGTTGGAAATACTTTACTGATTCCCGTTCGGCATCCATGGCTTTTCGTTCCTGATTGGAGATATGTTTACATTGCTCGTCCAGTCTTTTTTTATTTACCCTGAAAGTATCATTCAGATTTTGAAATAATATACGATGGGCCAGTATATCAGAATACCTGCGAATAGGCGATGTAAAATGAGAGTACAAATCAAACGCAAGACCATAGTGTCCTATGTTATTCGTGGAATATTCGGCTTTGGCCATGGCCCGTATTCCCAAAGGTTGCAACATTTTAAGGGCGTCATTTTTTTGACTTTCTTCGTACAACCGGTTAAGTGATTTCGTAATTTCTTTTGGAGTATTCATTTTCATTTCAAATCCCAGTTCTTTAGCGAATGAGGCAAGGTCATTCAATTTGTCCAGATCCGGTAAGTCATGTACCCGGTATACAAATGGTATGGTATCTTGTTTTTGTTCTTTGGCATGTATAAACTCAGCCACCGCTTTATTTGCCAATAACATAAATTCCTCTATGAGTGCATGAGTTTCAATATGTTCCTTAGCATGTACTGAAATAGGCTTTCCACTGACCGGATCCAACTTAAATTTATATTCTGGCGAATCGAAACCAATAGAACCATGTTCAAATCTTTTTCTTCTGAATTCTTTTGCCAGATGATTTATTTGATTCAATTCTGTAAAGAATACGCCTGATCCTGTATTTAATGTTTCCTGTGCATTTTCATAGGTGAATCTATGATCAGATCTTATTATGGATTTACCAATCCAGGTATTTACAATTTTTATGTTGGAATCATCTATTGTAAACACCACTGAAAAAGTAAGTCTATCCGCATGAGGATTAAGTGAACATACCTCGCTGGATAATATCTCCGGTAACATGGGAAGAGCGCGGTCTACTAAATAAACTGAAGTAGCTTTAGCAAATGCCTCCTGATCCAGCACTGTTCCTTCCTGCAAATAATGTGAAGCATCTGCAATGTGTACACCGATCTCTAAATGATCATTTGATAATTCGGCATAGGACAAGGCATCATCAAAATCTTTAGCTGTTTCCGGATCAATAGTGAAAGTTGTAATTGATCTAAAGTCTCTTCTGTCAGGCCAGCTGAGTCCGTCTTTCATTGTACCGGCTACTTGTTCAGCTATGGCAATGGCCTCCGGACTAAATGCCAATGGAAATCCATTGTTAATTAATATTGCCTGCATCTCATTGTCTATGAGAGCATCTGCGGTCATGATTTGTGTGATTTTGCCCCGGGTATATTTTGAAGACCCATCTTGCCATTTGGTGATTTGCACTATTACTTTATCACTTTCTTTGGCATCAAGACTTTCTGCAGCCGGGATATGTATTTCGAAACGATGATTTAAACTGGAAGGGACAACCACCATACCTGATTTTCTAAATTTGACTGTCCCTACAAAAAAACTGGTTTCTCTTCTGATGATGTTGACTACTTTACCTTCAGGTTTTCTTCTGGAAGTGGGTATTACTGATACCTGAACAATGTCACCATGAATTGCTCCACCCAGGAATTTCTCCGGAATATATATATCGATTGCAGACTGATCGGATACCAGGTATGCAGCGCCACTTTTTATTATTTCGAGTCTGCCTTCGACTAGATTTCCATCACGAACATTCTTAGTACTCTTACTGGGTTCATATGATGACCTTGAGGCCTTTGGTATGTATTGCACACGGCCATTTTTGAGCTCAGTTATTTTTTTAGTTTGGATCAATCGTTTGAATACGGGATGTATGTCTTCGGTTTTGTTTTTGGAATGAATGGCTTTGAGGATCTGGCTGGCTGTAAACGAATTTTCAGGATGTTCTTTTAAAAAGGCGGTAACCAGGTGTTTGAGGTGATCAAAATGAAATGACTTGTTTTCGGGATTTTTAATTTTATTCTTTTTCATTCAATTGGGAGATATAACCATTAGGTAATAGTTCATAGCTTATTTCTTTCGTTCCGGAGGGGTCAAAATGGAGAGAATCAACTTCTTGCTCAGAAGCAATTATTTCAATTGAAAAGTCTGGTTCTATAGTAGCTAATTTTCTGACCAGGATTTTACCATCTGATGATGTCCCGGCAATTACCTGCCTGGAGATAGGAATTCCGGATTTAGTATAGGTGGCCAGTATAAAATCGTAGCGCATCAAGGCTGCTTTCCAATATACGAGGCTGATGAATTCTCTTTCTTTTGCTTCTGGTAACCTGAAACAAGGCAGATATTCAGTAAACTCTTCTTCTGGTAATTCATCTTCCTGAATGATGAAATGAGCAACTAAATCAGGTGGTAACAAATCATTCACCATTTCAAAAGTCTTGTGTGAATCCAAGGTGAGAGAAACTGGTAATTCCGATGGTGGAAACAGTGCTAAAAACTGAGAGAATAAATTTTTTGTCATTCGGTATGTAAAGGTAGGGCTTTTAGTACTCAATGTGAAATTGGCCTGACTAAATGAACGCAGGTATGAAAATATAGAAAAGGTAAGAATGCATAAAACCGTCATATTTGCATGGGTTAATGTATATTGGTTGACTTTCAAATAGTAGTACATGCAGCTGAAAATAATTTTTACGTTGTCTTTAATAGGTAGTTCACTATCATTCAAAGCCCAAATAATGGATGATTCAATAATGATTGAAGGGCATCAAAGAAGTTTTCATTTCCTTAAATCCGGCAGTCCTAACGCTTCCTTGTTATTTGTTTTGCATGGTTCAGGAGGTAATGGAAGGCAAATGCAAGAACGAACCAAATCTTTAGAGAAAATGGCACCGGCAGAAAACATATTATTGGTTTTTCCGGATGGCTATAAAAAGTATTGGAACGAATGCCGAAAAACAGCTAACTCGGCAGCCAATTTTGAAAACATAAATGAAAATGCTTTTTTTGAATCAATGATAGTTTATTTTAAAGAACGATATCAAATCAACGAAAAACAAATTTTTGCAGTAGGTACATCCGGCGGAGGTCATATGGCGTACAAATTGGCATTGACTATGCCCGAACGATTTCGTGCCATCACTGCCCTTATTGCCAATTTACCTGATACTAATAATATGGATTGTGCCGAGAAGAAAATGGCCATACCGGTATTGATAGTTAATGGAACGGATGATAAAGTTAACCCATATAACGGGGGAGAAGTAATAATTTCAAACAACATCAGCCTGGGTTTGGTAAGGTCGACTGATAAAACATTTGCTTATTGGTCATCACTTGCTGGCTACAAAGGAAGCCCTAAACAGGAGAAATTACCCGATGCCGATCCCCACGATGGGAAAACTATTGAAAAATTTACTTTCAAGAAGAAAGGGAAGCCGGAAATAACCCTCCTTAAAGTAATCCATGGTAAGCACGATTATCCAAATGATCTAGATGTACATCTGGCAGCCTGGGAGTTTTTTAAAAGGGCAATGAAGTAAATTAATTAGATTTTGTTAAATGCCTGTTCCAGATCGGATAACAGATCATCTACATTTTCAATTCCAACGGAATATCGAATCAGACTTTCTGGTATTCCAAGCAGTGCTCGTTGGGTTTCTGAAAGTTCCACATGACTTGTAGTCCTGGGAGGGCCAGCTAAGGTGTTTACCGATCCCAGATGAGCTGCTAATTGTACCAACTTTAGATTTGTGAGAAACTTTTTTACCAGTTCATAATTGCCATTCAATTCAAAACTCATCATACCTCCGAACCCACTCATTTGATTGCTGGCTATCTCATGCCCCAAATGGGAAGGCAAGCCCGGATAAAATACATCCCTGACTTTATGATTGGCTTTGAGAAATTGGGCTATAACCATAGCAGATGCATTTTGTCTCTCTATTCTCAATTCCAGTGTTTTCATCCCTCTAGCAATCATATAAGCTGAATCTGCCTGTAAGCTGGCTCCATTTATTTCTCTGAATTGATATACCTTTTGCACTAATTCTTTTTTACCTGCTAAAAGCCCTCCCAAAGCATCGGAGTGCCCGCATAAATATTTTGTGGCACTGTGTATAACCAAATCAGCGCCTAATTCTATTGGATTTTGGTTGATAGGTGTAGCAAAGGTATTGTCCACAACTACGACGGCTCCTGTTTTATGGGCAGCAGCGGATAGTCTTTTTATGTCGACTACTTTTAAGGTTGGGTTAGTAGGAGTTTCAAGGTATAGCAGAGAGCATCCTTTGGCAATTTCAGATTCGATTTCTTCGTGGTCTGTAGTATTGCAAAGTGACACTTCAACATTAAACCGGGGTAAAAAATCAAGAAAGATTTTGCTGGTTCCACCGTAAGTGTCCTTTAAAGATACTACCCGCTTACCGCTGTTCAGAAATGTAAATAAAGTATTGCTGATAGCTGCCATCCCTGTTGCAAAGGAAATAGCATCTTCCGCACCTTCCAAAAGCATTATTTTTTGTTCCAAAGCCTGCACAGTGGGATTGGTATTGCGACTGTAGATATATCCTTTTTGATTTCCCAATGATACTTGATGCCATTGTTCCAGATCATGGTAGGAAAAAGCAACACTATTAACAACAGGAGTAGTTATTGCTCCTGTTGTATCTTCAGCCTCTTCACCTGCCCAAACAGCGGTTGTACCTTTTTTTAATTTAGTAAAATCCATATAGCTATATATATTGACTGGCAAATTACGATTTTATTATAGGATATCAGGGGAGAGGAGAATGGATTGAAATTTTCTGCAGAGCTGTATTTATGTAATCAATGCCAGTTCTTTTACTTTTAATGTTGTCGCAGCATCAGGTGTGGCCTTTTTCAATTTGTCTTCATTTTCTAATGAATCGGAGTTTTCTTTTGTAGGCCATATATGAAATCCCCCGTTAGTACCATCGTACAATTTCCATTTTCCCCAGATTCCATTTTCATCGGCACATCCTGTGTAAATCACCTCATGACTAGAGTAAGATTTTATTAATTCTATATTCAACGATTCAGTATATTTTCCATTAAAAGAAAATGGGTTTATATCATCTATGCCAATACCCTGAATCAATCCATTGAGAAATCTTAATGTGCAATTCATTTTGTGCTCTGATTTGTCAAAAGAATAAAAATAAAAACCTTGCCATTCACCATCTGGAATAAAATTAGAATTCATTTTTTGCAGGTTGTTTCAAATACAGTATCTAAAATTATAGTTTTTTAAAAAAAACGTAATAGCTAAATAATTATATATCTATTTTGTTTTATCCTATGGAATATAGTTGAGAAAAAAAATATGCCGCATCAGGAGTCAGGCCTTGCATGTCGTCCGGTTGTATTGCAGTAGACCTGCATGGATTGGCTGCCAATGCGGCATGGAGTGTTAAATGGTTAAAGGATTAAATTTTTTAAACCCCTTTTATTTCTCTTGGTATTGAAGTAACCTCCTGAAACCAAACTAACTTTCCATTTTCAAATTTAAAATGATGATTAAAAGTAGATTTCCATTTTTTACCATTTGACTTTAGCTTCCATTCTACCTCTACTATGGTTATTACATGATCTCCATCAGCAGTGATGTTTATCGGGTCAAATCGGGTTACATCGCTTACTTTCATCAGATCAGTAAAAAAGCTTTTTATTTCAGATTTAGACATGAAGGGTTTAATTGATTTTACTACAGGATTATTGGTATTATCCCAATAAATTTTATCGTTTACATGAGCCAATACACCATCCGGGTTTTGCATTCCAAAATTTTTATATATATCCATTACGGTTCCGGTATTGGGATTGGAAAGTGAACCATATCCAATCTGATGAAATACCTCATTGGGATTGGCCGTACTATGTGATATGGCTTTACCGTATTTATCTATGATTATAATATCCACATCCTGAGTGCGTACTGATTTTCCTGTAGGCGGAAGCATACCCATTACGTTACCTGTATTAGTCCCCATTGCACTATTTTCCAATATTACTTTATTGCCATCGATGGTAATTGATTTTATTTCAAATTTCATGTCAGGAAACATATTAAAATAGGACTGGTAAGCGCTTATTGCATTTTCTATTCCTATAATCGGAGCGGGTCCAGCACTGTATTCTGTAAATTCTTGTGCATTGCATACAGAACGAAATTTATCCCAGTCCCTTTTGTTCAGGCTTTCGTATGCAATCATCACATTTTTACGTATTTCGTCAGGGGTTGCCAGGATGCCAGATAATTGCTGCATGACTATGCGGGTATCAAACTCAATTCTACCTTCTTTCATTTTTCCGGCAGGACTTAGTTTGTAGGTTGCCAGAAAAGGGACATCTACCGAATTTCCGCTTGGTTTCATTCCCATAAACACTCCGGTATGGGTACCGGTAACCCTTCCTCGGAGTGTGACCACATCATTTGCCACAACTACATCTTCAATTTTTCTTTCAATATCTGGAAACCCCATTTTAAATGCCTGTGTTCTTTTTACCAGTCCATCACCTTGCACTTTTTGCCCCTGGAAATAATGTACGGCATCGGGTTCCAATAGGGATTTTATCTTTGATTCGTCTGCTGCGTCTACTGCTTTCATCAATTCCCTAACGGTTTTTTCTGCATTCATTCTTACCATAGGATTTACTCCCATAAGCTGATCATTAAACGACTGATTGTCAAATCTAGATGTTAGTTCAACCAATTTGCCGGACTTTTCAAATTCGAAAATGGTATTAAATGGAACCATTACTTTGTTACCGGTTGCAGGATTCCCCATCATGGTACCCGAATTAGTACCAATAAAAGTCCCTTTTACCCCGACAGTCATACCATCTGTGAAAATTTTATCTACTCTGTGTTGCATGTCGGGGAAAGCCTGTTTCAAACTTCCTGCCACCATTTTCCATCCATCTATATCCAACGGATCTGGTGCGATGGAGGCAATAAATTTAAATGAAGTTGAAAATTTCATAGATGCCATTTTCGCATCTCCCTGATCCAGGTATTTAAAATAATCTTTAACCGTTTCTATTGGTTTTTTCTGTGCATATATAGTGGATATGCCCAATAAGCTGATGACCAATAAACAGCTGATTTGTCTGAGAGTTTTCATGATTTTTAAGATTTATATAATCAATTACGAGGCAATTTGAGATTTGGATTTATGAGGGTGTAAAAGAATAAAAACCTAATTCAAACCAAAGTGAATAAAAGTATTTTGTTAAGTTGGTTAGGTTTGATTTTTTGCAATAGGAAGACTGCCTGAATAGATCATTGGGACCATTACCGGACTATATATTTATGCCGATTCTTTATTCATGGAAATTAAACCATTATACAGATCTGAAATTGAAATGTGAAATATGCGATGTTACAGGAGTAAAAATACGCCCTTCAATATAAGGGCATTGACCTAAGGGTTGGAAAATTTGGTTTGATTTTCGTAAATGCTCATTTGAAATTGATAATGAGAAAATAGGAGTATAAAGTAATTTTGTCACATGATTTTTTGTTCTATTAGGAGGTTTGATATTCACAAGACAGTACATCCGTTTATTCATCTTTATTTTACATTTTTTATTCTCTGCATGACCATGCATACGAAGGGTCAGGACAGTCTGAGAAAAGCAATACCTCTAACCTCTTCAGCGAATATTAATATCACCAATAATGGGGTGTCATTATTTCCCAATCTGTCTTTAGGTAAGCCTGCCTCTGTTATAAATGTGTCAATAGGTAAGAATACCATTTTTTTTGAACCCGAGCTTCGGTGGGGGTTAAATGGAAAGCCGTGGTCTTATATTTACTGGCTCAGATACCGACCTCAGAGAATTTCTAAGCAATTTGGATTCCATCTTGGTGTGCATCCTTCATACGTAATCAGGGAGAATAGAGTGATTGTCAATGGGGCTATGGTAAACAGGTATGTGACACAACGCTATTTTGCAGGGGAAGTAGTACCGGTCTGGTTTCCTTCATCCAAATTTGCATTAGGGTTGCATGTATTGCGAGCCATAGGCCTGGATGACTATGCTGTTAGACAAAGCTTATTTATTGCATTACAACCACGGTTTACGCATATTGGCTTAAATAAAAAATACTTCTTAAGTTATTACCCTCAGGTTTTTTACCTCGCGCTTGACGACAACGACGGTTCGTATTTTAGTCACACAATCAATCTGAACCGAAGCCGTTTTCCTTTTTTTATTTCATCAGTATTTACCTATAAAATTAAGTCTTCGATACCCGGAGACGATATAGTATGGAATATCGGACTGAATCTTAAATTATAAGACATGGAAACCACAGAATCATTGGAAGATTTTTATTCTAGGAAATTTGATTGGGTTCCAAAGAATATCAAAAATGAGCTTGGTCATTTTAATGTTTTCAGGCACGAGCCCATCTCCAGTGGACAGCCAAAAAAAATGCCATACAGGAGACGGGATTTTTACAAGATCATGCTAGTAATCGGTGAGATCGATATGGTTTATGCTGATAAAGTGATTTCGATTAAAAAACAGGCCTTGTTTTTTTCCAATCCACAGATTCCCTATATGTTTGATCGTCTGGAAAATATCAAAGAAGGCGTGTATTGTATTTTTAATAAGGATTTTTTTCACCAATTTGGAGACCTGTCAAATTATACCGTGTTCCAGCCAACTGGTCATCATGTATTTGAACTGACTGATGAACAAACCAGGCAAATTAAAGGAATTTATGAAAGAATGGTTGAAGAAATTGAATCAGAATATGAGCATAAATACGATGTGTTGCGAACGCTGACATATGAAATTATCCATTTTGCGATGAAGTCGCAACCCGCTTTGCTTAGACAAAAACCAGTACCAAATGCAGCCCAGCGGATTTCGTCTCTTTTTTTGGAATTATTGGAAAGACAGTTCCCTATTGACGAAAACCACCCAACTATTAAATTGCGATCGGCTTCTGATTTTGCTTTGCAGTTAAATATACATGTAAATCATTTGAACAGAGCGATAAAACAAAATACTTTAAAAACGACTACACAACTTATTACACAGCGCGTGGTACAAGAAGCGAAAATAATGCTCAGACACAGCGATTGGTCCATAGCTGAGATAGCGTTTGCATTGGGATTTTCTGAGGTAACTCATTTTACTAATTTTTTTAAAAAAAATACTTCAGTTAATCCTTCTTCATTCCGAAAAGGATAATTGTATTAAGTTTAAAATTCCTATAAATTTGGGATCAAAGTAGTAAGTCATTTAGCTGCCTTTGGGTTTTGGCATATGGGGGTACCGGCTGAGGCTTGGTAACACTTCTTTCCCTGTAGCTTTAAATGTGAATATTAATCTGAACCCATCAACATAAAAAGATCTCACTATGGCATTTTTGCCGTTGAGCCAGTGTTGACGCAATGCCCGGCTGCACAACCAAAAGCAAATATTCCCATGGAAGTGAAATAGAGCCCAGGAAGGATACCGAACCATTGACTATTTAAAAAGGATTGGATTATTATAAAAAGACCCACCAGGCAATAAAGGCCCCTCGTGAAGGTCCAGTTGTTTAAAATTCGATCTTTCAATTGGAGTTATTATATGTTATTTTATGTAGAATACTTTTTTGCAGCGATCCATCAATTGGCATGCACAATGGTTTGCAGTTGATTATTGAATATTTCTTTTCCGTTGTAAATAATTTGCCAGGTGACGGGTATTATTTTTTTAAGCATATGACTGACCCCGCATATTTTTTCTTGTGAGTAAAGCACTGCATCAGTAGCCGCTTCTGCATCTTCTTCCTTTCCGGTCATTTCATAGATGATGTTTGCGGAAATATACTCTATGGGAGGCTGTTTGCTTATTTCACCACTTACTTTTAAATTAAAATCCCTCAGTTGCCTTCCTTGTTTTCGAAGTAAGGCCACCACATCCATACCAGTACATCCACTTAATGCAGTCAGGACAAAAGGCTTAGGAATTGGTCCATGGTCTTCACCACCTACCCGCTCAGGTGCATCCATTATTATAGTATGTCCGTTTACCAAAGCATTGAATTGCATTTTACCCATCCATTGAGTTTCAATTTCATGTTTCATTTTCTCATTTTTTTTATTCTTGAAAAATTTATCCTGTAAAAGTGGGATGAAAAAAATATTCTGTCAGTGACTTTGGTCACACAAATGAATGATAATAGTGGCCGACCGATGTTTGTTTTATTGGCTGACCAAGATCAATCCGTTGCCTGATTTTGGTATTTAATACCGTTTGTCGAACTCATTACCTATGTACCTGTATTAATTTTATAAAACTATGTCAAAACAAATAAAGACTCCTAAATATGTTTATTTTTTTGGAGATGGTAAAGCAGACGGCAACGAATCTATGAAAAACCTATTGGGAGGCAAGGGAGCTAATCTGGCTGAAATGGCAGGTCATCCCGATCTCAAGTTACCAGTACCACCGGGGTTTACAATTACTACTGATGTTTGTACTTATTTTTACAATCACAAAAAGAATTTTCCAAAAGAATTAAAGTCCCAGGTATTGCAAAATCTGGCCAGAATGGAAAAAATCACTGGTAAAAGATTTGGCGACCATACTAATCCTATGCTGGTGTCAGTGAGGTCCGGGGCAAGAAAATCCATGCCGGGTATGATGGAGACTGTACTCAATATTGGATTGAATGAAAATAATCTTAAAGGTATTATTAATGTCAGTGGTGACGAACGCTTTGCCCTGGATGCCTATAGAAGATTGATCCTGATGTATGCTGATGTAGTAATGGAAAAAGCAGGAGGCATAGACATCAAAGGAGGTAAGGGTATTCGCAAAACTTTAGATGAGAAATTAGACCATATTAAATCCACCCATGGCTACAATTACGATACAGATCTCAGTCCCACTGATCTAAAAGACCTGATTCAGGATTATAAAAAAACGATAAAATCCGTGCTGGGTAAACCTTTTCCTGATGATCCATGGGAACAGCTGTGGGGTAGTATAGGGGCTGTTTTCAGCAGCTGGAATGGCAAGCGTGCTATAGAGTACCGCAGAATAGAAAAAATTCCAGATGAGTGGGGTACAGCTGTGAATGTGCAAGCAATGGTGTTTGGTAATATGGGCGACGACTGTTGTACAGGCGTTGCTTTCACTAGAAATCCCGGTACCGGGGAAAATAAATTTTATGGGGAATACCTGGTCAATGCTCAGGGAGAAGATGTGGTTGCCGGCACCCGTACCCCCGCACCCATCAATGAATATTCAAAAAATGCCCAAAGCGCACATCTTACCACACTTGAAAAATTAATGCCATCACTTTATAATGAGCTGGATAAATATCAAAGACGATTGGAAAAACATTATAAAGACATGCAGGATATAGAATTTACCATAGAAAGGGGAAAGCTATATATGCTCCAGTGTCGTGTAGGAAAGAGAAATGGGGTAGCGGCTGTGCGAATGGCTACTGAAATGCACAAGACCAGACTCATTGATGCCCATACTGCAATCAAAAGAGTATTACCCAATCAATTGGTCGAGCTTTTATTGCCCATGCTGGATCCAAAAGAAGAATTGATCAAACCCGTAATTGCCAAAGGTTTACCTGCAGGTCCGGGAGGCGCTAAGGGAAGAGTTGTATTCAATTCTCATGAAGCTGTAGAATGGGCTCACAGAGGTGAAAAAGTCATCCTGGTACGAGAGGAAACCTCTCCGGAAGATGTGGATGGTATGCATAAATCCCAAGCCATACTTACAATAAAGGGTGGTATGACATCCCATGCCGCCTTGGTGGCCAGAGGATGGGGTAAATGTTGTATTGTAGGCTGTGGGGATATTGAAATTCATTTGGAATCGAAAACATGTATAACTAAAAACGGAATTACAATAAAAGAAGGTGATTGGATAAGCCTGAATGGTACAAAAGGATTGGTTTATGAAGGAAGCCTTCCGTTAGTAGACATCGATATTGATAAAAACGAATCCTATAAAAACCTGATGAAGTTAGTAGACAAAACTAAATCATTAGGGGTGCGCGCGAATGCAGAGACCCCTGAAGATGCAGCTCAGGGGTTAAAATTTGGGGCTGAAGGTATAGGACTGTTTAGAACTGAGCATATGTTTTATGGCAAAGGAAGTGAACAACCTTTATTCTTATTGAGAAAAATGATCGTGAGTAAAACTGAAAATGAGCGCAAAACAGCATTACGTGAATTATTTATCTATGTGAAAAAAGATATAAAAGAAACGTTATTGGTAATGAATGGTTATCCGGTTACCATAAGGTTATTGGATCCTCCATTGCATGAATTTGTTCCGCATGATTCTGATAAATTGAAAGAATTAGCGAAAGAGTTAGGCATCAGCCTGGGTTTATTAAAAAGAAGAGTGCTTGCATTACATGAAAACAATCCAATGCTTGGTCACCGGGGAGTGCGATTGGGTATTAGTTATCCCGAGATTACAGAAATGCAAGTGAGAGCTATATTTGAAGCATCAGCTGAATTGATAAAAGAGGGTAAAAAAGCTTTACCTGAAATCATGATTCCGGTGACCGTAACTGTGATGGAACTGTATCATCAGAAAGCAATAGTGGATAGGGTGTATAAAGAAGTGTGTGTAAACTCAAAAGTTAAAAAAATACCTTATTTATATGGTACTATGATTGAAACCCCGCGAGCAGCCATCAAAGCAGCACGCATGGCACTTGCAGCAGACTTCTTCAGTTTTGGCACAAATGATTTGACACAAATGAGTTTTGGGTTTAGCCGTGATGATATAGGTGGTTTTCTTCCAAATTATCTGGATCAAAAAATTCTGAATGAAGATCCATTCCAAACGATAGACCAGGATGGAGTAGGTGAATTAATTAAAACAGGTACCAAAATGGGTAGAACTACCAAACCTAAATTAAAAGTAGGTATTTGTGGTGAACATGGAGGTGATCCTGAAAGTGTCAAATTTTGTCATCGTATAGGAATGGATTATGTCAGTTGCTCACCATTTCGAGTGCCTATTGCAAGATTGGCCGCTGCTCACGCCGCATTGGAAAATAAGAAAAAATGATATAATATTCAATGGATACTATAAGATTAGAATCGTATGCCCATACTCAAAACTGATTTAACACGTGTACCGGATATGAAGGCCCATGCTTCGGGTACTGGTCCATTAAGAAGCCGCATACCCGTGTATAAGGATTTTCTGCCACCATGTAATCATGCTTGCCCTGCAGGTGAAAATATACAAGCCTGGTTATCACTAGCCCAAAGTGGTCAGTTTAAAAAAGCATGGGAAAAATTAGTAGAGGAGAATCCAATGCCCGCTATTCACGGCAGAGTTTGCTATCATCCATGCGAAAATGATTGCAATAGAGCTTATTTGGATAGTTCAGTAAGCATTCATGCCATTGAACGATATCTTGGAGATTTAGCCGACCAAAATGACTGGCAATTTCCCAAATCATCTGATGAATCGGGTAAAAAAGTGTTAGTCATAGGAGCAGGCCCCAGTGGTCTATCTGCAGCGTATCATTTAGCTAGGCTGGGACATCAGGTCGAAGTGTTTGAAGCAGGACCGGTTGCCGGTGGTATGATGAACTTTGGAATTCCTGCTTACAGATTACCCAGAAATATTTTACAATCAGAAGTCAAACGAATCGAAAACCTGGGAGTAAAGTTTAAACTCAATTATAAGGTCAGTGATGTACCTGAAGAAAAAAAGAAAGGGCATTTTGATGCGGTGTTTATTGCTATTGGTGCCCAGATTGGAAAAAAAACAGATATACCCGCCAGAGAAGCAAGTAAGATCCTGGATGCAGTAAGCTTTTTGAAAGAGGTGGAAATGGGTCTAAAACCACAGATTGGTAGAAGAGTGGCGATTTATGGTGGAGGCAATACTGCCATGGATGCCGCTAGAATTGCCAAAAGAATGGGTGCTGATGAAGCATTGATCATTTATAGACGGGATAAGGATCATATGCCGGCTCACGCATTTGAGGCTGACGAAGCCATAAGCGAGGGTATCAAAATCCATTGGCTGCGCACCATTAAAAATCTGGAGGCCACTTCGATTACGGTAGAGCGAATGGATTTGATAGACGGAAAGCCTGTCCCCACCGGTACATTCGAAACATTAGAAGCTGATTCCCTCATTCTTGCACTGGGACAAGATACAGACACCGATTTTTTGAAAAATATTCCGGGTATTACGATCAATGGTGACGGTACTGTAGTGGTCAATGATCAAATGATGACAGGTTCACCAGGCATATTTGCAGGTGGAGATATGGTACCCAGTCAGCGATCTGTAACTATCGCTACCGGGCATGGAAAAAAAGCAGCACGAAATATTCATGCCTGGTTAATGAATGATACATCGGGCAAAAGAGAGAAAAACGAAATCGTACATTATGATCTATTAAATGTTTGGTTCAGCACCATAGCGCCTCCAAAACCACAAATTCACATGGCACCCTTGATAGCGGTGACAGGATTTGATGAAATAGTTGCTGGATATAGCCAGGCAGAAGCACAGTACGAAGCCCAACGCTGTCTGTCATGTGGCAACTGTTTTGAATGTGATGGCTGTTTTGGCGCATGCCCGGAAGACGCAATCATCAAACTTGGACCTGGCAACAGATATAAATTTGATTACTCACTATGCACCGGTTGTGCTGTATGTGCAGAACAATGTCCTTGTCATGCTATAGAAATGACGGAGGAAAAAATTATAAAATAATGGAGAAAAAAAATCATCATGTCGTTACAATAGATGGTAATGAAGCCGCCGTATATATTGCATACAGAGTAAATGAAGTGTGTGCGATTTATCCGATTACTCCTTCATCCACTATGGCTGAGTTGGCTGACGAATGGTCAGCAAAAGGCCTCACGAATATTTGGGGTAATGTGCCAGAAGTTATTGAAATGCAAAGTGAAGCAGGTGCTGCCGGTACTGTACATGGAGCTTTGCAGACCGGATCATTGACCACCACTTTTACCGCTTCACAGGGTTTGATGCTCATGCTTCCCAATATGTATAAAATTGCCGGAGAGCTGACATCTGCTGTATTTCATGTGGCAGCCAGAGCTTTGTCTGCCCAGGGGCTTTCCATTTTTGGTGATCACCAGGATGTAATGGCCGCCCGAACAACGGGTTTTGCTATGATTGCTGCAGCCAGTGTTCAGGAAGCTCACGATATGGCTCTCATAAGCCAGGCAATTACACTAAAATCCAGGGTACCTTTTATTCATTTTTTTGATGGATTTCGCACCTCGCATGAGATCAATAAAATTCAACTCTTATCAGACGATCAGATTCGCACGATGATCGATGATAATTTAGTCTTCGCTCATCGCCTGCGTGCACTCAATCCGGATAGACCAAGTATAAGGGGTACTGCACAAAATCCCGATGTGTACTTTCAAGGCAGAGAAACGGTGAACACTTATTACAATCGTATTCCTGATTTACTGCATCAGGAAATGCAAAAATTTGAAACATTAACAGGTCGCCACTATGCTCCGGTCAGATACTATGGGGATGCTGAGGCTGAACAGATTATAGTGATAATGGGTTCAGGATCGGAGACAGCAATAGAAACCTCTGCTTTTCTCAATACCTGTGGTGAAAAAACAGGAGTGATTCAGATTACTTTGTTCAGACCTTTCCCATGTGCCGATTTTTTAAATAGTTTGCCTTCCACGGTGAAAAGCATGGCTGTACTCGATCGTACTAAAGAAGCAGGAGCTACCGGGGAGCCATTGTATCAGGATGTAGTTATAAGTTTATCAGAGGGTAAATTAAATAGTAATTTTTCAAAAATGCCTGTCATCATTGGTGGAAGGTATGGACTGGCTTCTAAAGAGTTTACTCCATCCATGGTTAAAGCGGTATTCGATGAATTAAAATCTTCCTCTCCTAAAAATCACTTTACGATTGGTATTTACGATGATGTTACCTTGACCAGTCTGCCATTTGATCCTTATTTTACATTGGATGAATCCGATTGGACTCAGGCCTTATTTTTTGGTTTAGGAGCTGATGGCACAGTAGGAGCAAATAAAAACACGATCAAGATAATTGGAGAAAATACAGATTTATTTGCTCAGGGTTATTTTGTATATGATTCGAAAAAGTCCGGTGCAAAAACCGTATCTCATTTGCGTTTTGGTAAAAAACCAATCAAGGCACCGTACCTTATATCTGCCGCCGATTTTATTGCATGCCATCAGTTTAATTTTCTGGAGAAAGAAGATATGCTGAAATATGCCAAACCATCATCAGTTTTTTTATTGAACAGCCCCTGGGACCAAAATGAAGTCTGGGATAAACTTCCATTGGAAACACAGAAAAAAATCATTTCCCGAAAAATCAAACTTTTTGTAATTAATGCCACTGAAGTGGCTCGAATTACCGGAATGACAGGCCGGATCAATACTATCATGCAAACCTGTTTTTTTGCTCTTTCCGGGGTTTTGCCTCATGACGAAGCCATTCTTCAAATAAAAAAATCAATTGAAAAAACATACTCCAAAAAGGGTAAAAAAATGATCGAGCAAAATTTTAAGGCAGTGGATATGACCTTGAAAAATTTATTCGAAGTTGCGATACCGTTGCACACCACTGCCAGGATCTCTAAAGGTCGGCAAATACCTGCTTTTGCTCCGAAGTTTGTACGCGAAGTGACACAAATGATGATTTCTGGCAATGGCGATGATATTCCGGTGAGTGCTATGCCCATAGACGGTGAATATCCGAGCGGAACCACAAAATGGGAAAAACGCAACATATCAGATCAGGTAGCAGTATGGGAGTCGGATCTATGCATCCAATGTGGTAATTGTAGTTTTGTGTGTCCGCACAGCGTAATACGATCCAAATTTTATCATAAAGAGTATTTGGATGATGCCCCTCCTTCATTCAAGTCTGCTTTTATTAATTCCCGCGGGTTTCCCGACACAAAATATACGTTACAGGTGTATCTGGAAGATTGTACGGGCTGTAATTTGTGCTACGAAGTGTGCCCGGCAACAGATCTCTTCGATCGGTCAAAAAAAGCAATCCACCTCGATGAAAAGGAAAGTCGGTTAGATACCGAGAGAAATAATATCCAATACTTTGAGCTTTTACCTCATAATGAAAGACCTGCTGTGAATTATTCTACCGTACACGGTGTGCAATTTTTACAGCCTTTGTTTGAATTTTCGGGTGCTTGTGCAGGATGCGGTGAAACCCCTTATATTAAAGTATTGACTCAGCTTTTTGGCGATAGATTATTAGTAGCTAATGCAACCGGATGTTCCTCAATTTATGGGGGTAACCTACCGACCACTCCCTGGAGTAAAAATGATGCGGGTAAAGGTCCAGCATGGTCTAATTCTTTGTTTGAGGATAATGCAGAGTTTGGCCTGGGAATGCGCCTTACGGCAGATAAACAATTGAGCATGGCACATCAGTTATTAAAAAAGATGGAACCTCTTCTCGGTGAATCATTGGTAAAAAATCTTATTGAATCAAGCCAGGCAAAAGAAAGTGAAATAGCAGAACAAAGACAGCGTGTTAGTCAACTCAAAACTTTATTGCAAAAGATAGATACCAACGATGCCAAACATTTATTGTCTGTTTCCGATCAATTGGTCAGGAGAAGTGTATGGCTGATAGGTGGTGACGGTTGGGCTTATGATATCGGGTCGGGTGGCTTAGATCATGCTTTAGCCAGTGGCAGAAACATAAATGTGCTTGTGTTAGATACAGAAGTGTATTCCAATACAGGAGGCCAGATGTCCAAAGCAACACCTACTGCTGCAAGTGCAAAATTTGCAGCTGCCGGTAAAAGGGTAGGTAAAAAAGATTTGGCTATGCAGGCAATATCTTATGGAAATGTCTATGTTGCCCAGGTAGCTATGGGGGCAAACCCACAACAAACCTTATTGGCAATGCGCGAGGCAGAAGCATACCGCGGGCCTTCACTCATTTTAGCGTATAGCCATTGTATAGCACACGGTATTGAAATGGAAAAGGGCCTGGATCAGCAGGATAAAGCAGTACGAAGTGGTTACTGGCCCCTCATCCGGTACAACCCTGAGCTTAGAAAAAACAACAAAAACCCATTTGTCTTAGACTCACCAAAACCAAGCATGCCTTTTAAAGACTATGCGTATAATGAACTTCGCTATAAAGTGTTGACTCAAACGCAACCTCATGATGCCGAGCGATTGATACAATTGGCTCAGGAAATAGTGAATTTGCGATGGAAGACCTATGTAGAAATGGCAGGTTTTGGAGCAAGTTCTTTTCAACCTCTTCTTTGATTCTTCACTACTTGAAAATTTCAAAATGCAATCTAAAATCGATATAAGTACTAAATACATGGGCTTGCAACTCAAGACCCCTCTGGTGGTTTCTGCCAATCCGTTGTCTGAAAAGTTAGAAAATATACTTAGAATGGAAGATGCGGGTGCAGGGGCTGTAGTTTTATTTTCCTTATTCGAAGAACAGATCAGACAGGAAAGTGCCCACTTGGAAAATGTGCTTAAAGTTACTTCTAATTCATTTTCCGAGGCTTCTGATTTTTTTCCTGATATGGAGGAATATGCTGTAAATTCCAATCAGTACCTTGAAGTCATTCGAAAAGCAAAAGAGAGGGTAGACATTCCCATCATAGCCAGTCTCAATGGTATTACCTCTGAAGGCTGGACAGAATATGCGCTGGATATAGAACGAGCCGGAGCCGATGCATTGGAAGTAAATGTATATTTTATCCCAGCAGACCTTCGATTAACCGGGCTCGAAGTTGAAAAGAGGTATATAGATATTCTGAAGCTTTTACGGAAAACAATAAAGCTGCCCATAGCTGTGAAACTCAATCCATATTTTTCATCATTAGGCCATTTCGCAAATCAATTGACTAATGAAGGGGCCGACGCTTTAGTATTATTCAATCGGTTTTACCAGCCCGATTTTGATATAGATAATTTGACCGTACTACCCAATTTGGAATTTAGTCATCCTGCTGAAATTCGATTGCCTTTACTCTGGATTGCCATTTTGTATGGTAGACTCCCGATTTCTTTAGCGGCCACTACGGGTGTTCACGGTGCCAAAGAATTAATCAAATATCTTCTAGCTGGTGCAGATGTAGGTATGGTCGCATCTGCGTTGTATCGTCATGGTATTCCCTGGATCAAAGATATTCTAGATGATCTCAAATGGTATATGCAGGAAATGGGTTTTTCATCATTGCAGGCTTTCAGAGGGTCTATGAGCCAACAGCATATAGCTGATCCCACAGCTTATGAGCGCAGTAATTACATTAAAATTTTGGAAAATAAAAAATTAAGGTAAGATTGGATAAGTATGGATTCTGCTTTTTCTCTGATAAGAGTATGTATATATCCATTTCGTAAACTTTAGTTCCTTTAACAGTTAATACTCTTCATATTAATTTAATATTTTTCTCTTTTACTAAGTCATATACTTTTATATCATTTGCTGTGGTATAATTTGATAGAGTTGAATCAGGAGTAACCTATAATTTACATTTTTTATCATTCTGAATTATCAAGCTGGCTGTCAGCCTTAAATCATAAAAGGTGGATGAACTCCTTTTGTTTTATGTAAAAATTGCCCGGTGTTATTTTTGGTAAGTTCAATTAGATTAGTTACAAAAAAATTTTTCTATAAACTTAAAAAGTATTCATAAGGCCTGATTTAGCCCGGGATAATAATCCCTTTAGTTTAATACTGATCCTGGTTCCAGGTTATTTAATAGATCATGCTTATTATTTAAATGGCTTTGCCTTTCACCTGGTCTCTACTACAAAATCCATTGTGGCACTAAATACATGCGAGTAATTAATCTCTTTGGTCAGATTACCCAGATTGGTAAGAGCATAATCTATATTGATCTTTCCTATTTTGATGCCCAGCCCGGCATTCAATTGGCCATGGGTATTGTATTGACTAAGATTTATTTCATCTTTAATTTTTTGGAGATTACCATAGCCCATACGCAGGGATACGGTTTCTTTATAAGACAGTTCAAGTCCAAGTTTCGGTTCTATATTTATAAATTTTGAAGAAATTAAAGTGTTTCGTTTGCCATCGAAATAAGCATTAAATCCAATTTCCGGCAATATACTTATGGATTTTATTTTAAATGCTTTATATAAAAATCCAGCACTCAAATGAGGTACTGTTTTCTCAAGCGTGCTTACAGGAATTATATTTCCGGTCTTTTCAAGGGTAATCTTTTGTTCAGAACTGAAAGTATAAGTCCAGCCTGTAAACGTAGTGGAAAGGTCGTATAATACTAAACCAATGGCATAGTTGGGCCGGATTTGTTGCAAGCCCAGGTCGGCACCAAAGCCCCATGCCTTGGCAAAAGGACCTATCAATCTATGGATTATCTTTCCGTTTACGCCTAATCGCAAGGATTTATCATCTTTTACTTCACCTATTCCGGAGGCATAAGAAAATAAAAAGCCGTAATCCACTGCAGAAAACTCAGATATATTTTCAAAACGGATACTCCCATCCGGTGCGACCAAATTAAGTGTATTGGGTATCTGATCTATTCCAAGCCTGATCATAGATACAGCTGCTACCGATTTTTTAGACTTATTCAATGATTTTGCAATACCGATATGATCGTATTTTCCGATACCTCCAAACCAATCGGAGTGCATCAGGCCTAATTGCAGGTTGGCGTTGATTTGACTCAGCCCTGCCGGATTCCAATAAGCTGCATTTATATCTTTGACTGATGCAATTACTGCTCCTGATAGTGCCATTGCTCGAGCTCCAACACCAATATTAAGGAACTCATTGGAATAGATTACCTGAGCAGGTGCATGATAATACAAGATCCATATTATAATCAGAAGCGTAAATCTCACCATACAAAAATACTGAAATTGGAGGATCTTGAGTTGATTCTATCCTGAGCATTGAATCCAGGGAAATTTCAATAAAAACGAT
>CAYNIG010000037.1:0-25521 GCA_964396995.1 uncultured Saprospiraceae bacterium
GTACATTGATGTCATAAATATTATTAGTGATGTTTACCGAGTTGATGGGGCTGTAAAATACATTTCCATTTGCTTTTTCATTGGCGAGGCTGTTGATATAACTTAAGCCTACAGATACTTTGGCCCAGTTATTTAATCGTTGGTCAATTCTTGCCCTAAGATTGTACCTTCCAAAGTCGGTACCTTTTACAATACCGCCGTTTTTCATATAACCAAGTGACATAAAATATTTGGTTTTTTCTGATCCTCCGCTGATAGATAAGGCATTGTCAGTGCCGGTTCCCTTCTGAAATATATCATCCTGGTAGTCGTACCGTGTCACATCTACGAGATTAGTTGCCAATGGGGTATTGGTGCCATCTCTGAATATGTTTACAGTTGTAGTACCCGGATTGGCAGCGATCTGGGCAGCAGTCGGAGCACCGATGGTATGAAGCCGTAATGAGGCAAAGCCAAATTGTTTTGGATAGGTGGTGATGTATACTTTTTTACGAAGTTCATTTACTGAATACGAAGTATTAAACGTGATCTGTGGCTTGCCGGCTTTTCCTCTTTTGGTGGAGATTATTACTACACCATTATTAGCTCTTGAACCATAGACTGCCGCCGCTGCAGCACCGCTCAGAATGTTTATGGATTCAATATCCGATGGATTAAGGTCGGCCAGTCGGTTGGTTCCGATTACGGCCCCACCCACTTGATTGCCCAGGGCGGTCTGGGATACGTTGGCACTGCTGTTGCTCACCACCACTCCATCGATTACATATAAGGGATCAGAGTTGCCAGTAATGGATTTGATACCGCGCAAACGGATGGTGATACCGCCGGCAGGGTCACCGGAGTTTTGAGTGATTTGTGCTCCGGGCACTTTTCCCTGAAGTGAACTCAGCAGGTTAGTACTACCTGTATTTCTTAGTTGTTCACCGTCTACCGTCGTAATGGAATTTCCAAGGGTACGGCGGGTCTGTTTTAGTGTTGATCCGATTACCACTATTTCATCGAGGTTCATGGCATCGTTATTCATCTGAGCATCGAGGGTAATGGACTGATTGTTTTGATCCAGTGTAAAAGCGATTTTACGATTGCTAAAACCTACATAGCTGATTATCAGCATATAATTTCCGTTAGCCAGGGTACCGCTGAAGGAATATTGCCCCTCTTCATTAGTTATTGAACCGATGGATGTTCCATCAATGATTACTGATGCGCCTATAAGGGGTATGGATTCATTGTCCGTGACAGTACCACTAATAGTAAATGCACTATTGGATTGTGCACTGATTAGCAGGGGAACCCATGCTAAGATCATGAGGAAGAGTAGTTTAGTAATTTTTTGTTTCATAAAATGGATTAAAGGTTTTTGTAAATGAGAGCCGCAAAGATAGGGAGTCTGGATCATACTGTTTTATATTACTGGAATGGAGAAATTTCGTACATTGTTTCAAAAGTTTACAGTGTTGTGTAAAAAAGGTTAGTCCTATATGATTTCTAAAAAAATGAAATATGCTTTAAAGGCATTGATCGAGATAGTAAACTCAAAAGAGCAATACATTCCGGCTCATACTATTGCAGAAAAAGCAAATGTGCCCATTAAATTTTTAGAACAAATACTGAATGAACTCAGGAAAGGCAGGATAGTGAATAGCAAAAAAGGCTCGTTTGGGGGATATTATATGCTGAAGGAACCATCTCAGGTGACTTTAGCAGATGTATACCGATTAATAGAAGGTCCAATTGCTTTATTACCGTGTGGTTCGCTGAATTTTTATGAACGGTGTGAAGACTGCCCCAATGAAGATACCTGCCAGGTACATAAAGCCGTGGTGCAAGTGAGGGATAAAACACTAAAAGTGTTGGAAAAAATTACGCTTAAATCGATGGCGAGCGGTAGGTTTTAATTGTGGAATATAACCCCAATGCTTACCGGATAATATAGTCTCATGATCAAATATAGAAACAGCTTATAGGTACTATTGTTCCGGTAAATAAATGTATAGGAGTAGTATATAATAGAATTTAAAAAAAGAACACCAGAAAATTTTAAGTACCTGCCACCATTCATTTTGCGCATGGTGTTGTGTTTTAAGCTTATTGACATCATTCTCCATCGAGTTAATTTTCGCATGCTAAAAATCCAGTCCTTCAAAAATGAATCAACCCGGAAAAAAATAACTTCAAAATCCTACTAATACTATTCATCATCTTTATCTCTGGCGTGGACTTATATGCATTGGTAACAGCAGCGCCCATCCGGCAATCAATATTTTTCCAGAGATATTCTGCGGTTTACCTCTCAGCATAAAATTGCGATCGGTGGTAGAAGTAACAATCCGTATAAATTTTAACACATAATTCATACTAAATAGATAGGAATAATATGAATTAATCTGCAAATTTGCACTTCTGTTAAACTCAATTAATAAAATATTAGCCCGCAGCATTGCTATCAAAAGGCACGCTTCTTCTCATCCCTCTTTTATGTGGTATGCGATACCCATTTTGATGCTGCTGATCCTTCTATTTATCATATTATTTAATTACAGCGCCGCCTTTACCATGGAAAATGTAAGATCGGGTATCAATTCCGATTTGTTGGTGTACCTGCTGGTAGGGGTATTGGCCCAGTTGGTAGACAATACCCTGGGAATGGGATATGGCGCTACTTCTACTTCATTTTTGTTATCGATAGGAGTGCCCCCGGCGATCAGCAGTACAGGTGTACATGTGGCAGAAATGTTTACCACCGGGGCTTCGGCAATTGCACACCACCGTTTTGGCAATATCAATAAAAAACTGGTTTTATCTTTATTAGTACCGGGGGTGCTCGGTTCCATTATCGGGGCTTATTTATTGGCTGATGTGATTGATGGTGATGTGATCAAACCGTTTATTGCATTTTATATGATGATACTGGCTTTCATCATCATTCGCAAAGGATTAAAATCCAATATAGAAAAGAAAAAATCAAAAAACCTGGGTGTCTTGGCCCTATTTGGCGGATTTATGGATGCCATTGGAGGCGGAGGTTGGGGTCCAATTGTTACCTCCACTTTAATTGGTAAAGGCCGTGATCCAAGATACACTATTGGCAGTGTAAATACAGCAGAGTTTGCAGTAGCCTTTGCAAGCGGACTTACGTTTATGGTACTCGGTGGTATTAAAGGATGGCAGGTGATCATTGGCCTGATCATCGGAGGTATCGCTGCAGCACCACTGGGAGCTTACCTGGTAAATAAAATTCCTCGGAAACAAGTTACTGTACTGGTTGGTTTGATATTAATATTTTTAAGTTTAAGGACGATATTAAAATCGATTAGTTAAAATTGAACAATAATAAGAAATGGCAACTCCTCTTTTCGGATAAATTAGAATTCACTTAATTTCACACCTTATTTATTCGAACAATTCTATATGTGGGTAGACAAAAAAGATTATCTCGAAGCTAATTTTCAATTCGTAGATTTTACTGACGCCATGTCATTTATGATGGAAGTAGCATTTGCCTGTGAAAAAATGGATCATCATCCTGAATGGACCAATATATGGAATCGTGTTTTAATCAAACTATCCACCCATAGTGCCGGAAATAAAGTGACAGAGAAAGATTGGGCACTGTCAAGGGAGATTGATAAGATTTACGAAAGAAGGAAAAATTGATCTGACTCTGCAAGCTCTGTTTATTTATTTAACCACCATTAGTTTTAGATTTTTCATCCCTGAGCGGCCACTGACTTTTACGGTATACACTCCACTCTCATTCAAGCCTGGTAATTTTATTAAATGATTATCGGAAGTATATTTCTGAATTGGTATTTTTATTACCGATTGGCCATTTAATCCAATTAGTTCAATTCCTATTTCTTCAGATTTAGCTACCCTTAATAAAATAGTAGCATATCCCATGGTTGGATTTGGAAATACAGATGCATCAAATTCGGTGACCTGGTTTAAAGTTTGAATTGGAGTGACTATTTCGATCGGTTTATCAGTGTATACATGATATTCTCCCGGCTGCAATACAGCATTGGTGAGCACCGGTGCATTGATGATAATGGATTTACCAGTCATCAGATCTATCCAGGTACCGGCTTTAGGAAATTGCAAAGTCACCGTGATTGGTTTTACATCAAAATTACCTTGGGCAACAAGATTGAGATCCTCATTGGTATTGAATCCTACCCATTTAAATGCTCCGGTAAGATTATAAGAAATATTACGGGAGGCAGTTTGCCATTCCTGGCTATTTCTGAGTTTTAGGAGTTTACTATACCAGTCAAATAAAGATTTTCGTGCTGTGTCATGAAGGTAATTCCAAACAATAGGTTTGTTATCCAGGCGACAATTATTATTTACAGTCCCATTCAGGCAGGTATTGATAGAATAATCAAACCCCAGCTCACCAAATTGCCATATCATTCTGGGGCCTGGTGTCATCAGGAAAATAGCAGCGGCCATTTTCATTCGATCCAAGGCTGTATTTTTTTCCCTTGTATTATAGCTACCTTGTATATTTCCAAATTGTGTGTTTTTGTACATGAGTCTTTCTTCATCATGGCTTTCCATATACGATATCAATAAAGGTTTTGTCCATCCTCTTACTTGAGACAAAGACCAGGACACATCGGAGGAATTTACATAACCTAGTGTGCCTTCATTGTAATTGTAATTACTATTGCCCCAGAGGAGCATACCGTATGCAGATAATTCTTTTTCTTCGGTATTGTCAGCAAAATGTTCCAGGATGGTATAGGCACCTTTAGAGTAGGTCTGCAGACTATCGTGATATTCTTTCCAAATAGCGATCCGGCTGGCATCGTATGCCCCAAAAGCATTAACATCGGTTGGGTTGTTTTTTTGGGTAAAGCCTTTAGAAAGATCAAACCGGTATCCGTCAATATGGTATTCTTTGAGCCAGTACTCCATCACACGGGTAGAAAAATATCGGGTGTCTTTGCTTTCATGATTAAAATCATTAAATACATTAAATGGATGCCGGGCCGTCACATTAAACCACGGATTGTCTGCAGCCGGTCGTTGGTTCACACCATCCCAATACAGTGCTGCCAGGGGACAAGTACCTGTGGCATGATTGAGTACTATATCCATGATCACAGCGATTCCTTTACCATGACAGGAATCAATAAAACGCTTAAAACTATTTTCATTGCCATAGTATTTATCGAGGGCAAAGAAAAAATTGGGATTGTATCCCCATGAAAGATTGCCTTCGAATTCAGACACAGGCATCAGCTCTATGGCATTTATACCCAATTTTTGAAGATAACCAAGAGTATCGGTCAAAGTACTAAAATCATGATTGGATAAAAAATCCCTAAGTAATACTTCATAGATCACCAATCCAGCGGGATCAGGTCGGTTAAATTTATTGTTCCATTTATATTCTGATTTTGGTTTAATCACCCCTACTATGCCGGTTGTTTTTCCTGCGGGATAGGGCATCAGATTTGGGTAGGTATTGGGTGAAATAAATGCATCATTGACCGGATCCAATATCTTTTCCACGTACGGATCGGTTACCCTCAAAGTACCGTCTACCAAATATTGGAAACCATACTCAATGGTCGGATTTAATCCGGTTATTCTGATCCACCAGGTTCGATTGTCCGGAGCAAGATTCATCTGGTATCGGATATTATCTTTCCAATCGCTTCCCGGAAAGTCACCAATGACAGATACTCTGGATTTATTCGGGGCTATCAAGGCCAGTACAATCGAGGTGTCTCCTGCTTCTCTATTTATTCCAGGCCTTATGCCTTCTGGCAATGGCTTGAATACTACAGCACCACTTACAATAAATGAAAATGAATCACGGGTCGTTTGATTGCCATTGGATGCTATGCCGGTAATGGTATAGTTGCCGGGAATGGTAAAATTAAATCTTCCTATAAGACTGTCAGCGGATGAGGTGGTGAATACTTTCTGTTGATTTAATTGCATTTCAAGCAGGGATGTTTTATTGCACACCATTTTTACATCAATAAAATCTCCCACATTTATTTTAATTGGTTCAGGTACCGGTGAAATGAAAGGTTGCAAAACAGGCTTTTCAAATCGTACATACAATCCATCATCATAAACGGGAATATACATGTCTGATCCATCGGCATTGCGTTGAGCGGCACAATTACTGCAATTGCCAGATCTGAAAAGAATAGCTATATTTTTTATCGATTCGCCGGCAGGTACATTAAAATAATTGCGAATATTGGTTATGGTAAATTGCCATTTATTATTTCCCAAAGACACGGCCAGCGAAGCCGGTGCCGTACCTCCCCAGGTAAATGGTGCATACTTCCAGTCTGTCCCATTACGACTGGCAGAGGTAATCAATCCAACATGCACATACACATTTTCTTTAAAATCAAGCAGTCCTTTATTCCCTTTCGTAGCATCCATGACTATTTTTATAATATCCTGATCTTTGGGGAAAGCAGGAGACCACGAAAGCAATTGTGCTTGAATGGAAGAAGCATAAAGGAAAGCCAGGAAGGCAATGTATAATTTTGAATAAATCGACTTCATTTTACAATGGCAAAACTAAGTCTATTTATATCTTATCGGAGAAAGATTTTTATCAGTAAAGTTGAATTGCAGGATTATAAAGTCTATTTATTTTATAGCTTGATCATTTCTACTACTCGGTTAAAGGAAAGACAGTTCACATATGATCTGTATTTCATTGGATGCTAATCTAAATTTATCCACCATTGCGATAAATTCATTAAAACACCTCAAGATTGTGAGTAGTAAATTGCATTATTTGGGTTTGGCAGGTATGGCTGTTCGATTAGTTGCTTTCCACAAATAGCTCCTTCCTAATTTAATGATAGCCCGCTTCCTTTTCACAGATGGATTTTTCTTACCTTCACTTCTATGAAATTCAGGATTCACTTATTTATTATAGGACTTATTTTGTGGTATAGTAGCTCTCTCTACGGGCAGTCAAAAAATAAAAAAGTTACCCAACCCGCTGTCCCCATCGCTTCAGCAACGAGTACGACTTCCACCCAAGGCATAGATGTTAAATTGTACCAGGGATTAAAATGGCGAAATATTGGTCCTTTTCGGGGTGGCCGGGCCAATGCGATTTGCGGGGTGCCGGGTCAGGAAATGGTGTTTTATGCTGGATATACCGGTGGTGGCGTATGGAAAACAGAAGATGGTGGCCAAAATTGGTTTAATATTTCAGATGGTTTTTTTACAACGAATACCATAGGTGATATCGCCGTAGCAGATAGTGATCCCAATGTAATATATGTCGGTTCCGGCGAGCATGCGGTACGCGGGGTCATGACCACATTCGGTGATGGTGTATATAAATCGGTGGATGCCGGTAAAACCTGGAAAAATATTGGCCTGGAAAAAACCAGGCATATCTCAGATGTATTGATTGATCCGCGAAATCATGATATTGTATTTGTCGGTGCACAAGGCCCGTTGCATGGCCCGGGCACCGAACGCGGAGTATTTAAAACAACTGATGGGGGCAGTACATGGAAAAAAACATTGTATATAGATGAAAACACCGGAATATCAAGCCTGGTGATGGATAAAAACAATACCCGTGTATTATATGCTGCTACCTGGCAACACAGACGCTACCCCTGGAAAGTAGAAAGTGGTGGACCCGGTTCATCAGTATATAAAAGCGTTGATGCAGGTGAAACCTGGAAAAAAATAGTCACCGGCTTGCCAGCTGAAATGGGTAAAATAGGGCTATCCGTCGCACAGTCTGATCCCAATAGAATATATGCCCTGGTTGAAGCTGAAAAATCCAAATCAGGCATGTACAGGTCTGATGACGGCGGTGCTAACTGGGCACTCATGTCCAATAATCAAACGATTACTGCCCGATCATGGTATTATATGGAAGTATTTGCAGACCCAACGAATGAAAATGTGGTGTATGCACTTAATGCTCCATTAATGAGATCTATAGATGGAGGTAAGACATTTGAAGATATGAGAGTTATACACGGAGACTGTCATGATCTTTGGCTGCATCCAGCCAAAAATAATATCATCGCGATGGCCGAAGACGGCGGAGCCACCATCTCTTATAATAAAGGTAAATCATGGTCCACCTTTAATAATCAACCCACTGCGCAGTTTTATCGGATCACAGCGGACAAACAAATTCCGTTTTGGGTCTATGGCGGTCAACAGGATAATCTATCTGTAGCCATACCTTCTCAGACACCTGATTATGGTATACTTTCCCGGCATTGGTTTAATGGCCCTGGCTGCGAAAGTGCTACTGTAGCATTAGATGATTATACCAATCCGCGTATATTATATGGTGGCTGTTATAATGGACGCATCGGCTTATTGGACAAAATGACTATGCAGATGAAAGAAATACAACCTTATCCAATGACCAACCTGGGCTACCAGGCAAAGAATATGAAATATAGATTTAACTGGAATGCTCCTTTGATCAATTCTCCTCACGATGCCAGGATCATATATTATGGTGGCAATGTTTTATTTAAAACCGCCGATGGAGGTTTATCCTGGACTATAATCAGTCCCGACCTAACAAGAGATGATGAAAATAAACAATTGGATGGGGGTGGCCCATTTACAAACGAAGGAGCAGGAGGTGAAAATTACAATACGATCTATTCAGTAGCAGAATCAATACATGAAAAAAATACTATTTATACGGGATCTGATTGTGGCTTAGTTCACATTACAAGAGATGGTGGCCAAACCTGGAAAAATATTACTCCACCCGGATTGCCCGAATGCAGCATCCATAGCCTGGAAGCATCGCCTCACGATAGAAGCACCATCTATATCGCAGCCAATAGATATAAATTTAATGATTTTGCCAACTATGCTTATAAATCTACCGATTATGGTACCACCTGGAAAAAAATAGGGGAGGATATCGAGCGTGATGATTTTTTTAAAGTAATAAAAGAAGATCTCAAAGTGCCTGGTATATTGTATGCCGGAGCCGAAAGGGGATTATATATATCCTTTGACGGAGGTACTACATTTACAAAATTTCAGCTCAACCTTCCTATTGTACCTATTACTGATCTGGCCATTCGTGATAACTCTTTGGCAGCATCTACAGCAGGGAGGTCATTTTGGGTATTGGATGACCTCTCAGCCCTACAACAATCAAAAGCTGTGGCCAAAAATTTTCAACTATATACTCCTAAACCACAATATCGCATACCTGGCCCGCCACCGTTTACCCTAATCACTGAACATGGTTTTGGTCAAAATCCAACTGAAGGCATAGCAATTAATTATTTTATAGAAGATACCAGTAGCAATAATACACTCAGTCTTGAAATACAGAATGCCAATGGTGATATCATACGAAAATATTCAGGTAAGAAATCTTTAGCTAAATCCGGAACGGAAGGTGGACGAGGAAATCTGGAGGCTCCCAATGTAGACACGCCACTGATAGTGAAAGGCATGAATACATTTTACTGGGATCTTCGCACTCAAGGGCTTGAAAAATCAAAAGATTTTATACAAGAAGCTGACTATCGGGGCTATAAGGTGGCACCGGGTAGCTATAAAGCAAGAATGACCTATGGAAAGGAAACAAAGGAAGTAGAAGTGGTGCTTCTCGACCTTCCGACAAATAAAATTCCACAGGAATTATGGGATCAGCAACAAGCTATGCTCAAATCACTTACCTATAAAATATCAGAGATACAGCAAAAGATGAAATCAGCTCAGGAAATTAAATCCCAGCTGGATGGCATATACGAGCGAATAAAATCAGAACCCAATTCAGAAGAATTGAAAAAAGCCAGTGAATCATTAAATACAAAATTAAAAGACTGGCAGACTCAAGTGGTTGAATTACGGCAAAAGGGATTTCAGGATGCCCTCAATTGGCCGGCTGGTATCATCTCGGAATTCTTTTTTGTACGAAACAATCTGGATACTTATGAGCCAAGTATACCCAAGGGATATCAGGACCGAATAAAAGACCTGGAAGAAAACTGGAATAGCTATGAACAACAGTTTGATAAAATAATAGAAACCGAGGCGAAACCTTTTAATGAAAAATTCAGAGCATTGAATATGCCATTATTAAAAGTACCGGAGAAAAAGGTGATAAAACCGTAAGAGGAAAATTTAGCAGCAGGAATGGGTCATTTTATTTAAACAATGCAAGCCCTGGTTGAACATGAATAAAGGTCACGTTAAGATAATCCCATACCACCAAGGTAGTATGGGATATAAACCTACTCTCTGATTGTATTGTTATTTTATGGATTGGTATATCCTGATTTCCGTATCAATGATTTATTACGATTTTATGAGTGTATGTACGTTGATGGTCTGAGCATTTAATTAAATACATTCCATTAGCCAAATGGCCTGTATGCAAAACCAGGTTTCCATTTTTAATTTGATTAACACTTTCTACTATTTTACCTGACACATCAATCAATGCCATGTTCCATGAAGTAGAGTGGAATGGAAACTGTACTTGTAGATAATTATGCGCAGGATTAGGGTAAACTGAACTTAGCACCGATCTCTGCTCAAGTGCGGTGTTGAATTCGGAATTAGTATGTGTAAGTGTTATTGATGATTCGTCATCTTCCTTCACCTTGAGTGACATATTATTGGGTTCTGAGTCATAATCGACTTGATCACAGGCATATACCTGGGCAGAAAGAATAGCACTTATTGCATCCTGAAAAGTCAATAATTTTATTTGCATCGTTTGCGTTTCATCTAAATCCAGTTGGTCAATATACCATATGCCTTTATTCTGTGTATAATTTCCTTTTGAGGACAAATGAGATAAATATCCAAACCCATTCGGCAGACTTATATAAGGGGGTTTAAACATAACCTTTACACCGGTAGCTTTTACGGAACCCTTATTCACAACAGTCAGTGTGGCCATGACTACATCCCCTTTTAATAAGGTGCTATCATTCACAGATATAGTTAACTCAAGATCTACATCAGTGGGGCATGGATTACCTTCACTGAAACTATAAAATCTATTGGCCACCAGGTGTTCGCATTCAGTTTTCTGACCCGACGGCCATTCAACAATTATTTTTTCGATCCTCTTTGCATCGCCCAGACCAAAATGGCTATCCAGCATATTCATACCATTGAAAGTATTTTGTGCGGAAACTTCCCTCATTTGCCATATTTTTCTACCATTTATCATGGCCAATATTTTCACTTTAGCACCTATTGCGGAAACATTGGACTGCACCCCTTCCAGCTTGAAGGCAGCCCAGTTGGCGGAGCCTGTATTAACTAATTTATTTTGATACAAACCACGTATTATCGGGTGAGGGGAGGTTATGAATAAATCCAAATCACCATCCTTGTCATAATCACCTGCTGAAGCACAATAGGTATTGGCTGCTCTTTGAGTAAAAGGTAGCCCATTTGTTTTTTTAGAAAACCGTTTGCTTCCTTGCATAATATTGCTTTCATAATATGCGGCCGGCTCTCCATCATTGGTTACCATACAATCCAGGTCTCCATCATTATCAAAATCAGCCCATACCGAACCTAAGGAAGTAGTAGTATCACTGGCAATTGGACCTACCTCCTCGGCAGTCAGCCGTTGCATTTCTCCTTGTCTGTTTTCGTACAATTCATTTGGCCATCCATTGTTTATATCCAGTCCTGTATAGTTAGTAATAAACACATCCAGATCACCATCATTATCATAGTCGATCCAATTCCACACCTGCCCATCTCTGCCTTCCTGCCATATCTTTTGTCCTGATAACCTGGAAAAAGAAGGATTAGAATCACCAGACCTTGAATTATTTTGAAAAGCATAATCTTCAAATAATTCACCATTTACTCTGCCTGTACCAATGAATAAGTCCTGGTCACCATCATTATCATAGTCTGACCAGGTAGGAATAGTATAAGCATCGAGACTGTCAGTAACCGGATTAATAATGATTTTATTAAAACTTCCATCCCGGTTATTGATCAATGCTTTGGAGGCATCTGTAATGCCAACAAATCCGAATGGAGCAGCAATAAATAAATCTATAAAATGGTCATTGTTCATATTGCCGAAAGCGGCACCCCATCCTCTCAAACTGGTTGGCACATTCAAAAGGCCCTGTACATTTTGGGTGAAGGTCCCATTGCCCTGGTTTTTATACAAGCGCGAACCAAACTGACCACCACCGGTGATAAAACAGTCTATCCAGCCATCATTATCGTAGTCGGCCCAGGTCGTTCCCAATCCTCCTGCAAAAGAGATGCCGCTGGTAGTGTTTCTCGAAAACTTTCCCTGGCCATCATTATGATAAAGTCCGTTTCTGACCACAAATAAATCTAGAAGACCATCCCGATCATAATCTACCCAACTGCTTCCAGTATAAGTACCATGGGCTGAACTGGTATTGATTGCAGATGACGGATCTGAATATTTTTCAAATCGGGTCTGAGCATGGTTGGAAGAAAGCATAGCATAATAAACAAACAAAAGAATGTATTTTTTCATTTTGAATTTTTTAAAAGTGAGTAAGTAATAACTTAACCATTCACTGATTCAAATAGATGCCTTACTTTTTGGGTAAATATTGACATTTTGTTTTAATGAACATAAAATTGAATTTCGGTTCGAGGCAGGCCAGATCGGAGAAAAACCATTCTGGATCCAATGCATGACTTCCAGGTCTGAAAAGGATTTAAAGCACAACAGATTTTAAATTCACCTGAATGTCATTTGCAATAAATCGTCGATTTGTCCCGATTCCGCTTACAGAGAAACTCACCCGGAGTTATTCCAAATTGCTTTTTATATAATTTACAGAAAGACGATATATCTTTAAAACCGGATGCTGCACACGCGCTGGACACGGTGTTTCCTCTAAGAAGTAAATCTGTCGCTTCTTGCAGGCGCAATTTTAAAAGATATTGATACGGAGTGACCTGGAAATAAGATTTGAAGGTTCTTAGAAAATAAAACTGGTTGAGGCAGGCGATTTTGCTTAGTGTTTCCAGGGAAATCTCTTCCGTAAAACAAGCATGTATATAATCCCTGACCTGGTGTAGTCTTTTGTATAATTCATACTGAGTAGAATTTTTTACTTTACCTATTTTATCCATTTCTGAGTGGAGCAGAAGCTGACTCCCGGCAAGACAGTCTAATAAGGTAAGCAATACAGACTGTACCTGGAGATCAGCAGGCTGGCTTTTGAGTTGTTGGATAATGCCAGTCAAACGATCGTCGGTGGTGTATAGTTTTTCTAAAAAGCGGTAAGGGATGTTTGTATGGCTGTCGAATTTATCCAATTGCCAGTCTACCGGTTGATGTGATATTACCCAACTGTCGACGAAGGCAGTTGTAAAATTAATTGATGTGGAAAACACCGGTGAAGGTGAGTCAATATAGCTTTCATATTCGGTATCTTCATTTAGTATCAAATACGATCCGTTTTCCACACCATATGCTCTGCCATCGTTAATTTTGTATACCTCCTTTCCGCCTGTACACAACTTGATGGATAGCGGGGTCCAATGTGTTGGATAATATATAGTTTTAGCAGTGCAATCTATCATACTGCATGCATGGCCATGAGAGCTAATCCATTTCTCTTTTGAATCAGCAAAATCAAACGGATCAGGAAAACTCAATATATATTCCAAGACCTTATTCATAGTATTTGATTTGATATTTCAGATTATTCCTTTTTACAGTTTGATATCACCCATTTTAACTTATCTGTCATATAACTTTTATGCGTATCCCCATTGGGAAGATTTATAGAATGATCCGCATTTTTATAGATTTGAATATGTAAATTGGGTTTCATCGGAATCAGTTCAATTGATTTTTGTGTATTAACCCGGGAGTCGGCATCACCATATTGAAATAAAACAGGTTTGAGACAAAAGCTCAGATCGTTACCCAGGGAAAAATCAATATCCTCAGGTCTGGGCATTTCGGGCAATTGAGTAGTATTAGGAGGTAAATACAGATTGGGGTATTCTTTGCGAACTTGTTGAATTCTATTCAGGACATCATTGGAAAGGGATCCTGATTTAATACACTCAAAATAATCATCAAACAAGGAAACCGTATGGCCTATTACCGATCTGTTGTAACCCTGAGACTGCAGTAATTGGCCTATGGCGAATAACTGATTTTCTTTGTAGGTTTCCAAGGGGGCCGATACAGCATTTACAAATTTAATTTTTTCGGGTTTCTCCAGTACCATAGCAATTGCCAATCGTCCACCCTCACTGGGGCCGTGCAAGCCGACAGAGGCTGAGTCAATGAATGCTTGTCTTCTAAACCAGTCTAAAATAGAAAAATATTCATTTAATTTTTCGATAAATGATTGGGTTATCCACGAACTTTTACCTTTTGATTTGCCGCTACCTGATTTATCGCATATTAATGATGCAATACCTGCATGAGCAAATAATTCGGCTTCATAAATATAATTAGCAATGCCCACATTACCTCCTCCTTGCAAGCAGTACACCCCAGGCACTTTTCCGGCATTGGTATTAGGTCTATAAATAATGGCAAATATGGAATCCGAACCTATGGATATCCAGGTACTGTCTTTTAGAATATCAAAATAATAATAATGAAATGTATCCTTGCAACTGGAAATATCCCAGGCTATTTTATACTCCCCTCCAGGTTGTTTTTGCCAAAGTAAAATACTGAAATAGGAATAAACAGTTCGTTTTTTTAAATACTCATAGGTTAGGTGTACTGTTCCATTCTGAAATATCTTTTCATCGTCCCCGGACGAGTTCTCCAAATCAAAATCCCAGGAAATCAGATTACCGGCTTCTGGCCATCTATGCCCGGGTTTGGGCATTATTTTATTTTGATTAGGATCAAACTCAACCACGTATGCGTCTGCAGTATAAAATCTTCCCCATTCGATGATATTATTTTCTATTGCAGTGTTCCATCTCCTATTTAATATACTATCGATTTTAGTCAACACAGAGGGAGATTGCCCGTACACCAGTTTAATACAAAATAAACAGAGAACGAACGCAAAGAATTTAAATTTCATCTTTAAGTAAGAATTTAAGAGGAAGATTGTTTTTTGACGATAGTTTAAATAAGGCTATAGTTAAGGTCAGCACGATCAACCCTGTACAAACAACAGGTGGTAAGAAGGTATATAGGCTCATGATAATAAAACAAATGGCATACATGCCTGTGCTGAGGAGAATTGCTCCTTTCATGGTATGATGGTTAATATTGTTTTTAAGTAAATACCAGAGGAGTGTGGCAGTAAAAAATAATAGTAAGGCAAATGAAAGACTGAATGAATCCATTAGGTTTTTCATAGAGCGATGAAATCCAACACCTAAATCAAATTGGTAATTCTTCATCAGGTCAAATAATTGTTTTTCCTGTTCATTCGCCGGATCTGGATTGGTTAGAAATCCGATTATGTGAAAAATCCCGGTTAAATATTGAATGACGATGGAAACTTTTAGCCAAAAAGAGTATTTGTTAAACATAATAATTTTATTTAAGAGTTAGAGTTTGTTGGTTACCCAATTGAGAATGTGCATAAAAGCTGCCGCAGAGAAATCATTTTCGTTACTCACGTATTGAAGTGGCGATCCCGATTTACTATCCTGGAAAATATGATTGACATTTTTAAATATCTTGATCGAAGTCCTTGATTGACTATTTTTTTTCAGCGCTTTTTTAAGTACGGGAACATGATATCTATAATTTACAAACGGATCTTTTTTTCCATATAAAAACAACGCTGGGCACCGGATGGTTTGTAGTGCTTTAGAAGGATCGTATTTAAGCTGTGACCTGTACCAGGGACTGTTAAATAATTCATATGCCTGTTTATTGTCGGTAGGGACCATAAAATAACTTAGCAGTTTTTTTACTTCATTGGATCGGTTTGAGATCGATTGTACCAAAAGAGTATCTTGGTGAAGTCCGGCGTGGATAGACTGGAATTCTGATAAGACCATTTTTTTCTTATCCGATGAAAATTTATATTCTGCAGACAGATCGTTTATTTGCCGGTATATTGTTTTTAGCCCGCTCATTGCCGGAAAAGAAATCAATATTGCAAAGTCGAATTTGTTTTCAGCTGCCAACTCGCAAGCCAGTGCGGCACCTTCACTTATCCCAAAAAGACCAATCGAGTGGGTATCCACGATGGGCATTCTCTTTAAGTAATCACGAACGGCCAAAATATCATTTTTAAGATCAGAATAGCTGGCTTGATGCAATGATCCATTTGATTTGCCAACACCTCTGTCATCCAATCGGACAACGACATAACCTTCATTACTAAATTGATGAGCTATTGATTTAAAGGGTTTAAAATTTCCATATGTCATATCTCTGTCCGTGGCACCAGCTACTCCAAGCATTATTATGGCTTTGTACCTGCCTATGGGTTTGGGTATGGTTATGGATGCACCAAGCCGTATTTCGCCTGAAGTTATTTCTATATCTTTTTCAACAAATCGACCCCAATCGGAATCGCTGATTCCCTCCGTAATGACTTTTTTCAGATCCAGGCGATACCTGATTTTATTTTGTTGCCACTGGCCATAGATAGTATTTCTGTCTCCGGCAAAGGCTCCATAGTAACATACACCATTGGTCGAATTTTCGAATATTATACTGTCTGAATCAAATTTGATTATCTGCATAGGAAGGTTTTTGATTCCTAAAGAAGAACTGAGAGTAATGCTTATCAATTGGAAATCTATATCCACCCCAATTCTTATTTTACTTTTAACGCCGATTAAATCACCTTCATATTTAATTACCTCCTGGGAAAGGGCAGATTCGATACTGACCAGGATAAAAAATAATACCGTATATAAGATTTTAAACTTCATAGATTCTGACTTGTATCTAAATAATGAAAGGGTTAATTTCAACATACTGATTGACAGTAGAATACAGCTTTACAAATATGAAATCAAATGCGTAAAGGAGAGTAAAAATTTATAATTTATTACTCAAATAGGTGCAGTCATTTACCTTTTTTATTTATAATCCACCGGCCATTCTAATTTAAAAATCAGTATACTTGAATTAAAGGGATTTTTCCATTCACTCTGTAGCTTTATATTATTGATTTTTTTGATGCGGTCTTGTACTTATTTCAATAATCAGCCTTTTCAGGCTGTTCCATTCTGTGATAGCCGATCCCTGTTAAAATAAAGCTTCTGTTTATAAAATTTGGACTGAATTAATATTTCTGCCTTCGAGGATTTTTCCTAATTTGGTTTTAGGGTCATTCAACCTGATGAATTCTCAGAACGGCTAAAATAGTAATCATTTAACCAATATAAAATTGCTTTCTGATAGCTGCCGGCCATTGATTTGGATTTCAATTTTATGCCTTCCAGGATAATGCACTCTCGTAGTGAAATCGATGATCCTTTGATTCTTGGACAGGTGAATTTCCTGATCTGGCTGAAGGGTTAATTCTGTCCATTTGAATACTTTGGGTGAACTACCACCATCTTTTTTTACATAATGCACCAGATAATCAATGATTAGCTTTTGTGGTGACTTTGAACCGGATTTGAATCCAAGGTGGATTGCTATTTTATCACCAAGTTTTATTTTGGACGGCTTTACAGAAAAATACATCAGATTGACTCGTGCTTTTTTATGAGCATCAAAAAGCTGCAATGCTTTTGGATGTCCTTGTTTGATCAATGTGCGAGCCGCATGTTTTATGATCCATGAAGTATGGGCATTGGATTGATCCCATGTTTTTACCAAATCGATCATATATTCAGGATGGTCTTTAGAAATATCATTCAGATGATTGGCTATGGATTTGCGTACATAGAGTTCCGGATCAGATTTTAACTTTACCAATATTTGCCTGGTAAGGTGAGGATTTTGAATTACCTCATCCAGTTTAAATGACCAGGGAAGTCTTGGCCGGCTGCCTTCAGATGATAATCTACGCACATGAGGATTTTTATCTTCAGCCCATGTATTCATCGCGGAGATTGTTTTTTCAAAATCTTTTTTCAAAAAAAATCGAATGGCAAACTCGGATGATCCATAGGCAGTGTATCTTTTCAGAGCTTCCAGGGAAAGTTCGATGTATTCCATTCCATGTTTGGCTACAAAATCAGGAAAGACCAAAGCGGTATATCCGGTATTCATTTTAGAAGCAACGCGATCCAGGATGTCGATGCATTTTTTAAAATCCTGTGGCAGATGATGTCCCAGTACAGTAGAGGTATGAGACATTCTTTCGTTTAATTCTTTTTCTTTTAATTCAAACAAGAGATCATCCTTAAATTTTTTTTTATTTAATGATGAATATTCAGATTTAACTACTTCGGTGAGTTTATTGAAGTAGCTTTCATTAAACATTTCTTTTAATGGTTCCAAGATTTTCTGATTCAAGTGGAAGTAAACTATAAAATTAGAATTTTTATTGTAGAAATAGCCATTCTCAGAATTTATTCAAGGGTGTTTATGGGGCCAAGCAAAAAGCTGGATCATGCTATGGCATTCAGGTCTTCCTGATATTATTTTGGCATAGTCGTTATGAAATTGGTAGCTTAAATAGTAAATTGTATTAGGCAAACTGATAAGCCTTGCCTCTTTAGCTATGCTGCGAAGAAATTTTTTGCAAACCTACTTATTGGGTAGTGCATCGATGCTTACTATGTATCCTTCTTTCATTTCAGAAAAAAATGTTTTTAGTTCTAAACTAAAAATAAAAAAAATCAGGTATTATGCCGCTCCGGGTTACACCAAGCCCCTGTTTAATCAGGCACGTGGCATAGTAGAGATAGAAACAGATGGTGGCATCACCGGTATCGGGGAAGGTGGCTTTAATGATGTGATCAATCAATGTGCCCAGATGATCATCGGGCAGGATCCATTTAGAATAGAACATATATGGCAATTATTATACCGGGGCATGTTTTATCCTCCGGGACGGGAAAAAATTCACGCTGTAGGTGCTATAGAGATGGCCCTCTGGGATATTAAAGGTAAAGCCTTAAATATACCTGTATATGAATTATTGGGGGGAGCAACCCGGGATTATGTAGAGTGTTACGCCACGGGTTATAGCCCCTCCAGAGGAAGTACAGAATACGATCGTGCAAAAGATTGTATTTCCGCTGGTTTTCGTACCTATCGCACAGGCCCAACCGGTGGTAATGGTGATCTGCCTTTTGACTTTTACGAGCACACCCAAAAAACGATAGAACACTGCCAAAAACTGGATGCGGCAGTGGGTGGAGGTGGTAATTGGGCAATAGACCTACATACCCGATTCGATACCACGGAAGCATTAAAGATATGTAAAGCTATAGAGGCTTTGCAACCTTATTTTGTAGAAGACATCATCCGGTCAGAAAATAAAGGCGTGTATAAAACCATCAGACAAATGACCAACGTGCCGATCGCTGTGGGCGAGCAATTCAGTGATAAATGGGATACCAATGATCTCATTGAAAATCGATTGATAGATTATTGCCGGGTGACCACACCCAATAGCGGGGGATTACTGGAGTTGAAAAAGATAGCAGCTATGTGTGAGACCCATTATGTGGGCATGATCCCTCACTTTACAGGACCTTTATCTACTGCTGCATTGGTGCATGTACTGGGATCATCAAGCCCTACCCGATGTATGATAGAAATAGCTGGTGGCGTAATCGAACAACCGGCTTACTTTAATCAGGATTATTTACTTTTTAAAAACGGCAAAATTTATTTAAATCCTAAACCTGGATTGGGTGTAGTTTTTAATCCGGCTAAAGCAGAATTTATATTTGAGGTAACAGCCAATACGAAGTACCCTCATCCGATTTTATATGCCAGGGATGGAAGTGTTCATAATTGGTAAATGACTGATGTGGTCTGGATCTGGCAAACAGATTTAGGTTATACTAAGTTCAGGATGATACCCTTTTACTCCCTTCCAGAAGGACCATAGTTTGGATACATCATTTTCGACATTATCGGAAGGCATGAATGGCTCAGAATAGGTGACCATTTTATTTTCAAAATCAAATTTGACCATTACTATCGGTACCATTGCTTTCCTGGCTATATAATAAAATCCTGTTTTCAGTTTGTCCACCTTTTGGCGGGTGCCTTCCGGGGCAATGGCTACTTTAAATTCTTTATTTTTTTCAAAATAAGATGCCATAGTCTCGACCAGATTGGTATGCTTGGTGCGATCAACAGGTACCCCTCCCAGCCATCTCAAAATAAATCCGAACGGAGGTTTAAATAAAGTGTGTTTTCCCATAAATCGGATGTCGGATCCCTGGCTGCCACGGGTAAATAAGCCAATCATCACATCCCAGCCAGAGGTATGTGGGCCCACCACTACCATAGCCTTAGGGATAGAATTAATATCAAATCCCTTTATTTTCCAACCTGCCAGTTTTCGTACCAGATTCCAGAAAAATTTACCCATTTTCTTCCCAAAATTAGTCTTTAAAATTGGTCTGCACCATTAAACCTTAGGCTAAATTTAAAGTCCAATGCTTAGATTTGAGAATCAACTGAAAAAAATAAATGCTGATATCCGATACTGAAATCGTAGCCCTGATGCTCACTACCGGCCAACAAAATAGTGGGCTGAGGCAGCTGATGAACAGGTATCAGGAGAGGTTGTACTGGGTGATCAAAAACATCGTGGAAAGCCACGATGATACGGATGATGTGCTTCAAAATACGTTTATAAAAGCGTATAAGAATATTGAAAAATTTGAATCGAGATCTTCTTTGTTTACCTGGCTCTACAGAATAGCAACCAATGAGGCTCTCACCTTCAAAAAGTCAAAACAAAAAAAGGCTACAGTCTCTATCATAGAAAATTCAACATCATCCGGTGACAAAGCAATTGAAAACGAAAATTCGGAAGATGATGTCCTCCAAAAACTGGAATATGCGTTGGATACTTTGCCGGAAAGGCAAAGACAAGTTTTTAAAATGAGGTATTACGATGAATTAAATTATGAAGAGATTGCCAATATTCTGGGATTGTCGGAAGGGGCTTTGAAAGCCTCCTATCATCACGCAGTAAAAAAAATTGAACAATACATTGTTGAATCCACTACTTATTAAAGATTAAAAAATTGAAGCTTATGGAAGAAAAAAATCTACATACTGAAATACAAGATGAACTGAAGAGTATCTCTCCAAGGCTGGCAGACGCCTTGGCACAAAAAAGCAAAAGGAAGCTTTCGGAAAAATATTTTGATCAAATGCAGGAAGAAGTCTTGGCCTCGTTGGCTGAAGAAAAGGTACCGTATGGGAAAATAGTTTCCATACATCAAAAATCAAGCTGGAAATTTCTACTGGCTGCTGCATCGGTAATAGGTGTTATTTTGTTCTCTACTTTCCTCTTTTTCAATAAACCAAATGAAGATAAATTTGACCTGGCCGGCTTAAATGCCGATGAAATCAAAAGTTATCTGATAGATCATGCATACGAATTGGATGATGAACATTTATCCCAGTTGCCTGTTGTCGTTTCCGAAATTGACTTGTTGGATCTTTCCGATGAAGATCTGAAGCCTGTGCTGGAAGATTATCTATACCAAATTGAAAACTCTGAATTAAACTGACAATTTACATTAATCTAAAATCAATAAATAAATGAAAACATTCAATACATTTTTTATTTCTTCCTTGCTGCTTTTGCTCTCAACCCTAAACCTTTCTGCTCAGCGAGGTGAGAGAATAGAAGCGATGAGGGTTGCTTTCATCACCCAAAAGCTGGCGCTCACCCCGGTTGAGTCTGAAAAGTTTTGGCCTGTATATAATATCTATCGGAATGCAGTGGTTGATCTCAGAAAACAAACCAATTTGGAGACCAATCTGGAAGTAATGAGCGACGCGGAAGCTGAAAAAGCAATACAGGTATCCATAGACCGTATGGAAAAGGAGCTTTCCCTTTTTAAAAAACTAGCCAATGATTTAAAACCCATATTGCCTGCAAGGAAAATTGCTATCCTGACCAAAACGGAAAGATCTTTTAATGAAGAATTGATCAGAAGAGCCCAGGGGAAAGAGGTGGGAAGACCTTTAAACAGGAATTAAAATTAAAACCCATTTCTTCAATAAAAGAACCCTGATTATTTAATCATTTTCGCTCTGGTACTATCTGACCTGGGGGTCGCGCCCATATACTTGTATCCTGTTTCCATGGTGAGAAGTTTATATTCTTCACCCGGAATGATACAAATGAAGGTTTGAAAATGAAAAAATTAATTATTCCTGTACTAATTCTGGTATGCTGGGGTGGACATCTTACCCTTTTTGCTCAAAATGCTAATCCTGATCCCCTGGTACGCCAGGCCGATTCTCTTTTTTTCAACAAAGAATACAGGAAGGCATTGAGTTTTTATTCTGATTATTTGAAAGCAAATGTTGCAAGCCCCATTTCAACTCAACTCCGTCTGGGATTCTGCAGGCAATATACAGCGGACTACAATGGGGCATTTACTGTATATTCTGGCCTCCATATTCCAAGCCTCAGTCCTGTACAGAAAATGCAATTGTATTCAAGGATGGCAATGCTTTCATCACACAATAATAATTTGGATGAAGCAACCCGATTTATGGATAGTGCTGCTAACTACGGATTTGTAAATTTATGGGAACTTGAAAATCTTCCCGATTTTAATAACCTGCGGGCTTCAAAGGAATACAAAAATATATACCAAAAGATTTTAATCAATGCCTACCCGTGCTCTCAGCGTCCCCAGGCCAGGCATTTTGATTTTTGGATCGGTGAATGGGAAGTCTACAACAATCAGTACCCCAACCATAAAGTAGGAATAAGTCTAATTGAAAATGGGCCGGGTGGATGTTCTATTCTGGAAAATTATACCGCATTTGAAAATGCATTCTCCGGTAAAAGTCAAAACTGGTATGATCCAAATACCGGAAAGTGGACCCAGCTTTGGATAGGTTCTGGTGGCGGATTTCAAACGTATACTGATGGTGTATATACAGAGGGTGCTATGAGATTTGTCTATCAGAGGCCCGGACCAAATGGAATCTCTACTTCAGGAAATTTTGTATTTGAAAACCTGGGTCCTGATAAAGTAAGGCAATATCAAAACGTGACCACCGATGGCGGTAAGACCTATTCTATGGTATATGATTTTGTTTATTTTAGAAAGAAAAAATAACCTTCAGATTTTTACAGTGATGAGAAATTTTTTAAATCAGCCCTGATATTGGAAAGAGGAGCTCCACCCGACTCGATTGAGGCCGGGTAAAGCAATTTTTTTATGCCATAGGTATAAACTTAAGACTTTTATTATAGATAAGTTATAAAAACGAAAAAAGGAATACTTTCTTTAGTATGATAAAATTATATTTTTCACTTTCCATTGCCATTCTGATTGGTGCATGCTCAACTGCACTGAACTTAAATACCGGTGATTTATTAAATATTAAGTTGAGCATACAAGCATACCGGGATGCCTGGAGGTCAGGTGACTCTGCCAAAATACGTAGCCTTATTAGTAATGAAATAACCCTCTATATGCCTGATGAAGCAGGCGTACCCAAACAGGGAAAGGAGGCCGTGACCGCATTTTGGTTTCCCACATCGGACATTTCCTATCCCATTACCAAATACGAAATCAGCAATGAAAAAATAGAAGGATGTGGTTCCATGGCTTTTTACTCTGGGATATCCCATATGGAATGGCATGTACTGCAAAACGGTGTACACGCTGATACTACGCTTTCTGTCTCGGAGTTTTTAAATGTACTGCGGAAAGAAAACGGCGTTTGGAGACTATATAAAATAATCTACAATATAAAACACAATGACTATCAGGCAAAATGAAAAATAAAATACATCCAATTATGAATAAAAATCCGAAAGTGGATGCCTATATGGCAAAGTTAATAAATCCGTTAAAAGCGGAAATGGAAGCGGTCAGGGAAATTATTTTGAATGCAAATCCGAATATATCTGAAGATATAAAATGGGCTGCCCCGAGTTTTTTCTACAAAGAAAATATGTGCACTTTTAATCCTCGGGCCACCAAGACCATTACGCTGATCTTTCATAAAGGATCTTTAATAGAGGATAAAACAGGCATATTGCAGGGAGAAGCAAAAGAAGCAAGAACAGTAAAATTTAAAAATTTAGCAGAAGTAAAAGTGAACAAGGCTAATCTGGAAAAGGTGATCAAGGGCTGGATAAAGGCAATGGATACTTTAAAATAAATTCAAAGTGAGTCTTTTCATATACCCCAATATGGCAAAAGTGTGATGTTGGGGATTTTTAGTTTACCTATTCAGGAAAGAGACTTTTTTAAAGCCAGTTCATATGCGTTATTCAGGTGGCTAACCCTTTTTTATTAAATAAATCGGAGCCGGAAAGAAAGGATAAAATGGTTGACTGATTTTGCCTGTACTCCAGTGGGGTAGTATTGGAAAATTCTTTAAACTCAGAAATGAAATGAGACTGGTCATAGTATCCTGCTTCCAATCCAACTTGTGCAATACTGAGATGGCCTTGTTTTATCAACGCTATGGATTTTTGAAATTTAAGTTTACGTGAATAAAAGCCCATAGTAAGCCCTACAGATTCTTTAAACCTTTGTTCGATTCTTCTTCGGGATAAACCCAAAGAGGAAACCAGCCCTTTGTGATCTGATAAAGAAGGCTTTTCTGTGAATATTTGTATCAATTGTTTGCTAAGAGGGTCCAATGCCCATTTATCCAGTTTGGAAACAAGGTATTTATCTAATAGTTGGAACATGTCTGCCACCGAAAATCGGTATTCGGTAAGCTCTTCGGCAATAGCAGCGTTTTTGTCCAATATGCTGAGGGGCGCCATCACGTTTTGAAACTCATCTGCAGGATGACTGAAAAGGTTTTTTCCGGCCCAGGGATACAGGCTGGCGCCTATGCATATGCTGGGTTTAGTAAAACTCATTTTAAACGGCTGGCTAAACTGTCCCGAAAAAAATGAAGTGGGTTGAAGAAAAAACCGATCCTCTTTGAGCCAGGCCATTTCAGTTGGATTATGCACATAAAAAATCAATTCATGTGCCCCATAAGGAAAATAGATTTGCTGAAAAGGAATATCAGCAGGTTCTATTTCCAGATACCAATAACTTTTAACATAGTTCTTTAGTAAATTGGATGGAAAGGCTCTGATTTGTTTCAAAATAAACTGTTTATAGGGTATAAAAGTCCTAAATCGATTTGGTAAATACAATAGGTATGGATTGGATTTAACTTTATACCTTCAGGCTTTACCAAAAATTCCGGATTTAGTGTAAATTGATTCTCCAATTTCTAACTATGCGATTAAAATATTTATCCTTACTCTTTCTTTTTATTCCCGTACTCACCTTTTCGCAACTTATAGGGGCATATGAGCTAAAAGACAAAGGAGATCCCGGCGAATTGGCCATTCTCGTAATAAGTGAAAATTATATGAGTGTGGCAGTGTTCAACACTCAATCACCTAATTTTATTCGCACCTTTGGAGGGGCTTATCTGGTAAAAGG
>CAYNIG010000038.1:0-24500 GCA_964396995.1 uncultured Saprospiraceae bacterium
TGTATCAAATTATATTCCCTTATTTTTTTTCAGTCAAAAAGGCAGGGATTTGGACAGAAAGGCAAGGTACAGTGGAAAAACAGCTAATAATTGGCTGAATACCTATTAGTTATATCGAAAAAATCATTTATTCAAGATTTGATATAGAGATAATAATTAGTTCAGGTCTTTAGTCGTTTTCCTGCCCATAAATGCATTCGATCTATTTAAAATAATTGCCTTGCCGGCATTAATGGATATCAGGAAAGCTCAGAAACAAGCATTTGCCTTCTTCTAATCTAAATAGGAAGAGACCAACCTTCTTAAATAAAGCCGCGATTTAATTTTTCTCATTTGAACCAATGCGCAATTTACATTATAAAATATCTCCTATGTAATATGGTGAAATTAATTATAGTATTCAATATCCACCATAACCAATTGGCAGAAGGTAGATTATAAGGAAAGCTGTAAATTTGAAAAATTGGTTGGAATTTTGCAAATACGAACCATGGAATATCAGACTATTAGAAAAGTACAAAATAAATCATGCCACTTGCCCACACTGTCAACAATCGGCACTGGTATTATTTGCAATCAATTACCGGAATGGTAGTTTCGCTGATGTACAGAGGATGAAAGATTCTTGAATTTTAGTAATTGTAAATCCTTCCTTTACAAATACCCAACCCCTTTGTAGGCTACTTTCCGATCGAAATAATTAATAATTACTTAATATTTGGGTTAAACATTTGAAGTAATATTATTGAGTGAAATTTTCTGCAATATTTCTAATAGCCCTATTGTGCGCTTGTTCTTCTACAGGAGAAGCAATTAAAATCAAGGGCTCAGACACTGAAGTAAACCTTGCCGTTGTGATGGCAGAACAGTTTCATAAAGTGAATAAGGATGTTTTGGTTTCCATATCTGGTGGAGGGTCTGGTCTGGGAATAGCTTCTTTACTAAATGGAAATGCAAATATTGCCAACTCTTCGCGAAGTATTAAACCTTCTGAACTTGAATTGTTTAAAAATAAGTCTATTGAATTAGATTCTTTTGTTTTCGCTCAAGATGCCATTGCGTTTGTAGTCTCAGACAAGATAAGTATCGATTCCATTAGTGTAACGGATGTTGCTAAAATTTTAAGTGGTGAGTATATCAATTGGACTTCGATAAATCAATTCAATAAACCAATAACCATTTATGGAAGACAAAGCAACTCTGGTACTCACGACTATGTGAAGGAAATATTGAAAATTCATTTCTCGCCGTATGCCAAACAAATGAATGGGAATGCACAAATTATCGAAGCACTAAAAGCGGATGATTCTGGTATTGGGTATGTAAGTGCAGGATATGTCTTAAAAAGCAATACCTCGGGATTAAAGATATTATCTATTTACACACCTCAATTTAACTCTGTTTCTCCCCTTGATGCCAATGCGATTGCCAGTGGTATGTATTATTTTCAGCGGCCTTTGTTTCAATATTATAGAAGGAAAGAGTTTATTAAAATTAAGCCTTTTCTTGATTTTGAACAATCTGAGATAGGAGCAACTATTATTAAAGAATCTGGCTATTACCCCTATAATTTAGTAAAATGAACACCGCGAAGAGAGAGCGAATAGACAGCTTGTTTAAAATTATTTTTAAAGGCACAGGATTGCTAACCATTGCATTATTGGCGGGCATTTTTTTAATGCTTTTTGCGAATAGTATTTTCTTCTTTTTAAAGGTATCCCCAATAGATTTTTTTACAGGTTCACAATGGGATCCTGAAACACATTACAGTATATTGCCTCTATTAGTAAGCACATTTTTGGTTGCATTTGGTTCTATGCTCATTGCAGTGCCGTTAGGTATTTTAACGGCCGCATTTTTATCAGAACTAGCTCCAAAGAAGCTTCAAATGATTTTAAAACCTACCATAGAAATGCTTGCAGCCATACCATCTGTGGCCATTGGTTTTTTGGGAATTGTTTTAGTAGGTCCGGGGCTGGCTCATACTTTCGGTATTCAAAATGGATTAAATGCCCTAAATGGTTCCATATTACTGGCTATCATGGCTTTGCCTACCATTGTTACCATTAGCGAAGATGCTATTAATGCCGTGCCAAAGTCGCACAGAGAAGCCTCACTATCGCTTGGGGCAAACAAATGGGAGACACTATTTAAGGTAACTATACCCGCCGCATTGCCTGGGTTAATCGCTGCTGTAATGCTTGGACTCGGAAGGGCTTTAGGCGAAACAATGACAGTGCTTATGGCTACTGGAAACGCCGCCGCAATTCCTAAAGGGTTTTTGGATTCAGTTAGAACCATTACCGCAACCATTGCCATTGAAATGGGAGAAGTGCCATACCAAACTACACATTATTTTGCCTTATTCGCTATTGCTGCTTTGCTGTTCATAATTACACTAGTAGTCAATTTAGTAGGTGAATATTTTGCCAATCGATTTAGAAACTTTCACCCCTGATGAATAATAAAAAATTAATCAATAGCTTGAACTGGCTCATTCTGTGTGGTAGCACGTTGATTGTATGCTTATTATTAGGAGTTATACTGTGGGATATTTTCTCAAAGGGGTTCTCTAGTTTATCGTGGAATTTTTTATCTTCATTTCCAACCGAAGGTATGACCCAAGGTGGAATTCTACCCGCTTTGGTAGGCACTATAATTCTCACATTTATTACTACGCTATTTGCAGTTCCATTTGGTGTAGCCTGCGCTATTTACCTTAACGAATATGCTCGTCCTTCTTTGCTCACTAATATTATACGTGCTTCGATTCGAAACCTTGCGGGTATTCCATCTATCATTTATGGTTTATTTGGGTTAGCATTATTTGTACAAGCACTGCAATTAGGGACTTCTATATTATCGGCAGGTCTAACGTTGGGTTTGCTCTCTTTGCCATATATTATTACCACTACCGAGGAGGCTTTAAAACGAATACCAAATAGTTTGCGAGAAGCTACTTTGGCTTTGGGTGTTACGCAGGCTGAAACAATAAAAGATGTGGTGTTGCCTAAAGCTTTGCCTGGTATTCTAACCGGAGTGATTTTAACCTTATCGCGTGCTGCCGGCGAGACAGCGCCTATACTGTTTACAGGTGTTGCCTTCTATATAAATGGGGTAAGCACTTCTGCAAATCAAGAGTTTATGGCATTGCCTTATCACTTATATATGCTTTCAACCCAGCATAATGCGATAGAACTCGTAAGGCCATTGGCCTACGGTACAGCAACTGTATTAATTCTATCGGTATTTTTATTAAATAGTATAGTTTTTTACGTACGATTTAAAAACAGAACACAAGATTAAAATGAATCCTATAAAACTACGAGCCGAAAAACTAAATCTTTTTTTTGGGAATAAACAAATCCTTAAAAATGTAAGCATTTATTTCCCCGAGAATCAGGTAACATCATTAATTGGCCCATCCGGTTGTGGAAAATCTACCTTGCTTCGAAGTTTCAATCGTATGCACGATTTATCTACAGATGTCAAAATAGAAGGGGTTCTTTTCTTAGAAGCAATGAATTTGTATGATAAAAAAAAACCTGTAACCGATATTCGCAAACGAATAGGAATGGTTTTTCAAAAACCAAACCCACTGCCTAAAAGTATTTATGAAAATCTTTCTTATGCATTAAAAATCCATAATTATCCTAAAAATGAAATTCCAAACCTAATTGAGAATGCCTTAAAAGAAAGTTTTTTATGGGATGAAGTAAAGGATGAATTAAATAAACCAGCAGTGAAATTATCAGGAGGACAGCAGCAACGGCTTTGTATTGCCCGCACCGTGGTACTTAGGCCAGAAGTAATTTTAATGGATGAACCTTGCTCGGCACTTGATCCAATAAGCACTCATAAAATTGAAGAATTGATTTTGAAATTAAAGAATGATTTCACAATCATTATTGTAACTCACAATATGCAGCAAGCTCAGCGCATATCCGACAAAGTGGCTTTTATGTATTTGGGCGAGTTGATCGAATTTGATACTTGCAACACTATTTTTAACCATCCTAAACATGAACTAACACAAAGGTATATTGGAGGCCATTTTGGATAATAGAAAAATAGTTTTATCCCTTTTTTAGATTTAATTTTTTATAATTGAAACCTTTCATACACTACCTTAAAAATTTATACATGAGGCAGTACTTAAATAAAAAAATATTGCTTTATACTTTTATTGCTTTTGGCATTACTTGGATAATTGCATTTGGAATTTATTCTCTCTATAAAAAAGGGGGCTTAACTAATTATCAACTGAATCTCTACCATTCCTTTGCCGCCATTGGACCAACTATTGCCGCCTTTATTACCACATACTATTTCTATGGCAAAACTGGATTAAAAAAATTGGTTGGAAAAATAGGAATAGGCGTACTAGATAAAAAAACTATTTTATTTACTATTTCACCAATTTTGTTTTTTGGACTTGGACTTTTAATTTATCCATTTATAAAACCTTCTGAATATAGCTTCGCAAACTTTGCAAATCTGAATTGGAGCACATTTAATGAAATAACGGTTTGGCTATTGCCTTTACTGACCTATTCAATTTTTGAAGAAATTGGATGGAGGGGATTTTTACTTCCATTTTTACAAGAAAGTTTTACTGCATTAAAGGCAACTACTTTTCTAACAATTATTTGGGCTTTGTGGCATATTCCTTTTTTCTTTTATCGTTTTGATTTTTCATTGGGTATTTCCATTGGGTTCTTTTTCGGGATTTTCGTTGGCGCAATTATTTTGACCTCAATTTATAATTCAAGTAAAGGAATGCTTATTCCAGTTATGGCATTTCACTTTTTTAACAATTTATGTTCAGAATTTGATAAAGAAATTATTGTAGTAGTATTAAGCGTGGGATTTGTTTTCCTTGCCATCTACATTTATAAGATATTGGGAACAGAAAATCTAAGCATATCCAATAGAATAAGGAACTATTTTATTGAATAACGAAAAAGCGCAGCACATTTCTGAGAAAATGAAGTTTTTGAAATCAAACTATCCTATCGTCTCAACGGCACTTTTCGTGCTGTTTATTGTCGTTGCTCATATTTTCTCTACAGACAATTACGATTGGACAAAAAATACAATTAGCGATCTTGGTGCTCAAGGCTACGACAGGAAACTAATAATGCAAATTGGCTTTTTAGCTTTTGGGGTGGTCTTATCTTCAGGAATTTTTCTTAATGGACTTTCATTGCGTACTTTACCTATCTTAATTTATGGACTTTGTGTTGCTATGGCAGGTATTTTCTGCACCAAACCATTCTTTGACGCTTATACTTACTCATCAACACAATCGACGCTTCACTCGACCTTTGCGCAAATAGCCGGTGTGACTTTTAGTATTGGCATATTGACACAAATATTTTTCACGGCAGACAATTACTTTAAATATATTCACGTTACTTTTTTCATTCTTGTTATCGGCCTTTCTGCGACTTTTGGTCAGTTAATAAATTACCAAGGTATTGCACAAAGACTTTTATATTTTACAAGTTTTATATGGTTAATAAAATATTACAAACATTGAAGAATGAACTTAATCAAAAAAAAAGTATTCAATAAACTGTTTTCTTTTAACAATTCCAATAATGTTATGGAATGTCTTTTTGACAAAAAAATTACCTATAGATTTTCAGCCTTAAATGTTTCGGAACATCATCCCTGTTTTTTTGATTTATAGAGAAAATGTATCACGGTTAATAGTTTTCTTGCTTTCTTGCTTACATTTCCGTTGTCTTTAAGTATTTCAACTATTACTCAAAAAAAAGGCTACTATTATGTATAGTCGGGACAATATTATACTTTGCATCTTGGCTTATCTTGATTTATTTGCCAGAACATGCATGCAGTAATGGTGCTCTAATATTTATAACACCGGCATATATTCCGGTGTTAGGGATCACAGGATTTGGACTATTTGGGAATTTGTATTATTTCAGTTTGCCTTAATGACGCTGGTTATTTTGTGTTACATCATTAGTTTTGCTAATATTTTATACCTTAAATGCTTTTAACAATTTATTTTCGGACACATTAAACAGACATTTAAATAGGATATTGAATAAAAAAACAACCGCATACTCCTGGATTGCCAAAAGTGGCGGTTCAGTACTATGCAAACACATATGTAGATAATCAAAATTTGGTTCTCCAAATCAACACTTGCCTAACGGAGGCAGGTTTGTGGTGAAAATCGCCATCTTCGCCAAGCCTGAAAATGTGCTTGCCACTGTGGTTCGACAGTATTGAATAACATCATACTGTTAAAATAAAGATATTAATAAAATAATTATTCTATTTTTTTATTTTAAAAAAGTCGTTCCTATACCTTAAAGCCCAAGTTGTAAACCCAAGCGAACGCCTTTGCCGAGACCTGATCGCAGATTTTCTTCCTCATAGGTGCTGTGGAAACAATAATCCAAACGAATGATCCGTCGATAGCTTTGGTCGAGAAAATAATTTACGGCCACCCGTGAGGCATTCACCACTTCAGTATCTGGTTGAAATACCTGGTAGGTTTCGTAGCGGAAAGCAAGGGTAGTGCGGATTGGCCTGAAATAATAATTGCCTGAACAAAAGCCTCCAGATACGTGGTAGGGATTTTTATACCCTGCACTATTTTCTGAAGGAGAAATATGGGCATAGTTCCATTCTGCCTGAAAGCTGAAGCTCTGGTAGGCAAAGCTTACATCCACCCCAATAACCCTTTTTTTGCCATTTACTAATAAAGGAAGGCCGAAAATAAGGCTATCGGTTCGCTGGCTTGTATATAAGACATTTGCACCAAAAGACACGCGGGGAAAAGGGCTTTGGCGAATGTCGATTTCATCATACCTTAACCTGGCCGGAAATGACAATCCTGCCCGGGCAACCACCGAAATGCCCCCATTTGGATGAAAAGGATTTATTTTTCCTGATCCGCCAAATACACCCGCATAGCCGTGAAACCTTTCCTTAAAGGCTTTTTTTTGCAGCAGCAACCCCATGTCACGACGAACAAATAGGGTGCCATCGGCCAGTGTGGAGCGCTGAAAAAATGGTGAATGACGGAATCCCACTATACTATTCAGCGAAAATGGCAACGCCTGGTACCCTGCAATAATATTAAATTGATCAGGCAAGTCAAAATCTATTTTTGCATCCTGTAAGGGATTGAGTTTTGGGCTATACAGGAAGTTAGCAACATCCATCTGTATTTTATAATCCAGCCAAATACCTTGGGCGCCTTCAATCCCAAGCCTAAGGTCCTGCAACAAAAAATTAGCCTTTCCCTTTTCCGGAAAAACCCAATAGGCATTTACAGTAAAGTCGAATTCTGCAGTGCGGTTGTCTTTCACCCAAAGCGGAACCTGTGCAGGTGCGAAAGCAGGAATTAAAAACAGCAAGGCAAGTGTCAGACGGATAATCATTGTTGAGGCATGTCGAATTTGTAAAGGCGGTGCATATCATCGCTCAGGATCCAGATATTTTCCTTTTGTGAAATAAAAATTCCCTCGGGATTCATTACGGGGATCCGCCACTCACCCATAATGGTAAAATCTTCGGGATTAAGTTTGTAGATGCTCCTGTCTTCGTCGCTTACTACCCAATAGGCACCCTTCCACACGCAGGCACCTGCAATCTCTTTTGGATATTTCAATTTTTTTATAAGGTTGATTTCCCAGTTGGAATTAAACTGAAAAACCCGAAGAGGTGATTTTTCAGTAAACAAAACCAGGCCTTCACTGGATAAATCTGGGCAAACTGATTCCCAACCTTCGTTTAGGGCCCCCGAAAGAGGGTATTGTTTTTTGTTAAGGATTTCAAGTGTTTTGGGGTTGAATGCCACCATTCTTCTATGTGTTTCATCTACAGACCAAAGGGTATCCCGCAAGTAACAAATGCCCTCAAGGTCGTGGCCCTTGTAGCGGTTTTTTTTCTGTATTTCGCCGTTTGGGGAAACCCGAAAAATGCGACCCTTATCACTCACAATAAAAAATTTACTTTCATCGGGTAGCATACAGAGGTCAGAAGGCTCGTCGATGTCGAGCACAATTTCTGCTAAGATTGGAAGTGGTTTTTTTTGTGTCAAAGGAAAAAATAAACCCATTAAGTTAAAGTAACACCAAATAATAAACGCCATTGAAAGAAAATAAAGGTAAAAATAGAATGGTGATGTTACGAAATTGTTAAGTAATGAGCTAGTTTTAGAAATCCAATCAGGTTTTTTAATTATTAATAAGGATGAGCTGAAAAGAGGGTGAAAGAATTTTCTCTGACTGTATTGGTGTCCCACCTCGAAAACAACATCCACCTTTTTAATTAACTGTCCTGCCATCTGGAAAACCGATCTGCCGACCAGAAGATTTTTCTGCAATTTCTTGCGAAATTCACACCTGCTCAGGTTTCCCTATTATTTCTGTCCTTAACAGGCACCGCTCAATCTAATTCAATCGATGGAACTTTCTGGAAATACAGCCATCGGAATTATGAGGTAAAAGATTCATTTGAAGAAGAAATAATTGTATCCATGTTTTTTACCAGTGGTTATAATTTAGCCATGGGTTACCTATAGGAAAAATTCAGGTTCCGATTTAGTGTCATTTAAGGTGGTGCCTAAAATGTGGATTTTCAAACGGTAGGCAATACAGATGATAATTTTAAACACTATTATACCACTTCAACCGAATTTTTCCCGGGGTACAATGTTTAGAATAACCTGGTGTTGGATGGTTATTACGAGCGACGCACTTTTGAGGTGGAGCAGATGGCGAGCGACGAAAACAGGATCTTCTATCGAATGATGTTAGTATTGGTATCAGTTACCAGTTTATTATAAGGCGAACCATTAACATACAACCGGACACTCACCTTAATATCAGGGCTAAAAAAGCTTAGCCAGTAAATATTGAAATGACGGTTGATACTCCATGCTCCAATTGAATTATCAGTCAATCGTTTGAAAGCATCCGCTGATGATTGAACCTGTTACGCCAAATCTGTCGAGACTGTATGCGGTCTGGATTTTCTTGGGTTTTTTAGACCATTATTTTTACCATTACTGTGAGCAGCCGTGAGGAAAGAAGTGAGAAAGGCTGCCACGTTTGCCTAAATTGGGTAATTCTAATTTGCCCAAAATCAGTATCCACCAACAAGGGCTTCAAAGAAATGCGAATTTTTAGCTTAGGAAAGTTTCATTTCCCAAGATACTTTTGCCTATTTTGCAAGACAGTCGGCTTCGAGTCCGCACTGTTTGAGCCCAAAACCGATATGCCTCACCCTATAACAACCTAATATGGAACTTCATAATGAAATAAAAGCTTTTCATGCTAAAACAAGAAAGGAATGGCGTAAATGGCTGGAGAAAAATCACCAATCAGAAAAATCTGTTTGGCTCATTATATATCATAAAGGCAGCGATACTAAAAGTGTTTATTATGACGAGGCAGTGGAGGAAGCCATTTGTTTTGGATGGATTGACAGCATTGCACACAAGCGTGACGAAAGAAGTAAATACCAGTTTTTTACTCAAAGAAAACCAAAAAGCAATTGGAGTAAAGCCAATAAAGAACGAGCAGAAAAAATGTTGGAACAAGGACAAATGACTGAGAGCGGACAAAATCTAATAAACCTGGCAAAAAAGACTGGCACCTGGGAAGCATTAGTTGATGTTCAAAATCTGGTAGTTCCTGACGACCTGCAGAAACTGCTCAACAAAAACAAGTCAGCATTGAAAAACTTTCTTGCCTTCCCGCCATCATCTAAACGTATAATTTTAGAATGGATACTCAATGCAAAGAAGGACGAAACGAGACAAAAACGAATTGAAAAAACGGTGCGACTTGCAGCAGACAACATAAAAGCAAATCATTACTCTATGACTCTATGAATAATTTAATATTTGTAATATTATTAACAACAATATTTGTTGCTTGTCATACAACTTCGAAAAGTAAAAATTATAATCTTCAGCAGATCCCAAAGTCTTTGCTCGGAAAGTTTAAGGATGACTATGGAAGCATTTATCAAATTCAACCAAAAGAATGGATACAGGACGGCAATATCAAATACCATCTGCTACAATATAACAAACGAGAAAACTATTTTATAGCCCAAAACGACAACGGCAACCCTTCTGATCGTGGCTTATATAGTCGCATCGACATAATGTATTTTGAAAACATGAAACCTTGGGTTTGGGGTTACTGCCTCACAACCTACAAAGCTGCATCCGTGCAAGAAGCAATGAATACTGTAACGGTAGACAGAATTAATCCTCGCAAAGGCTGCAATGGCTATCCTTTTTCAAGAATGAAACGGGAATAGTGTAAATTCCGCTCAAGCTGACCCCCGAATTGCGTTTTATTGTGACCCCGGTATTCCGTCCCGAAAAGATCAGGATGCTCCCCAAAAGTGAATAAAAGAAATCTTTACTCCATCGCATTAAAAAATTATCTTTATAAAAGGTCGGGCAGTTATTTCAGACGGCCGTCTATAATGAGCAGGTTTAGAATGAAAGTGAAACCAGATATGCAACTCATTTATATCCTATCCTGGACATTTATGATTTCGGCAACCATTTCTTGCCGAAATCCAATTCAATCCAATAACGAAAATCAGGTAGTCCATTCCAAAATAGACACCATTCGGTTGAAATACACCAATGGGGTTCGTTCAATCTTAGAAGATAGTAAAGGCAATATTTGGTTTGGTAGTCACAATGAAGGGCTGTGTTTACTTCAGCATGGTCAGTTGCACTATTTCACCACAGAAAGCGGATTAAGTGACAAACAGGTCAGGAGTATTTATGAAGACAAAAATGGCCTAATCTGGTTTGAATGTGGGCGGGGATTGAGCAACTATGATGGGCAAAAAATAATCGTTTACAATGAACGAAATTATGATGCAAGAATACAATGGAAATTAACCGATAGTGACCTTTGGTTTAAAGGTGACGAAACTGCCGGTTACAATAAACTCGAAGGGAATCCCGGATTGTATCAATACGACGGTAAAAATCTCTATTACCGCACCTTACCACTTAAATCAAAAGCCGGAGAGGAAAACAGCTACTCCGTTTCAACCCCGTTTGTAAAAAGTAAAAATGGAACGGTCTGGATAGGAACATATAGTGCCTTGGTTGGCTATGATGGCAAACAATTTAAAATATTTAATAATGACTCATTGGGATTCAATGGCACCACCGAATCATTGCATATCCGATGCATAATGGAAGACAGCAAAGGCAATCTTTGGATTGGAAATAATTCCGGAGGCAGTAAAATTGGAGGAATCGGAGTATTAAAATACGATGGTAAAGAATTCACCCAATTTACAAAACAACATCAATTAAGAAAAGAAGACACCAACGGCAATTCCCTCGACAGGGTTTTTTCGATCGGTGAGGATACCCTGGGTCACATATGGTTTGGTACCGTAGAGTCGGGGGTGTGGCGATACGATGGGCATACTATAAAAAATTTTACTAAAAAAGATGGTCTCGATGGTGACTTTATCTGGATAATTTACAAAAGCAAAGCAGGTGAATTATGGTTTGCCGGAGGACCCAATGGCGTGTATCGTTTCAATGGCAAGACATTTGAGCGAATATATTAGCCAAAGCATGAATGCACTTCCACACTAATCGCTAACCGCCAACATATAAAGTAATAGTGTTAAGTCAATCTGTCAGAAGTTCATATAATGGAAACACAGTAGAAACAAAGATCAGTCCATTGCGCTGGCTCCATAAACCTTCAATATATCATGTACCACTGCACCGTTGATAATGCCTATTAGATTTATTCCTTATTTTTGGCTTAGGCAGGTAGCATTCATTCACCCAGCCAAAATCATTCCTTTGGTTACCAGCAACACTGCCCGGGACACCGTAATCACTTAAAAATCAGACAATGAAGAAAATCTTAATTTTATTTTTAACATTATTTACATTGTTCACTTCGTGTAGTGGACAAAAGACCATTGGAAAATCGGTAAATGAACTTGGCAAACATTTATGGTATATATTTCAAGACACAAAAAACAACTATTGGTTTAGTAGTAATGGCGAAGGTGTGTTTCGTTTTGATGGAAAAAAGATAACCCATTTTACGACAAAAGATGGACTTGCAAACGACACTATAAGACAAATTCAAGAAGACCAATTTGGAAATGTATTTATTTCAACTTTCGGTGGAATCAGCAAGTTTGATGGAAAAACATTTACTACTTTGCAACCAATCAACAGCAAAGAATGGAAATCAGAGCCCAATGATTTGTGGTTTTATATATTGGGTAAAAAAAATGAAGGTGTTTATCGCTACGATGGAAAAAAATTATATAATCTTGAATTTCCCAAACACTATCTTCACGATGAAATTTATCCACGAGTTGTCAATTCGTTTTTTAGTCCTTACGAAGTGTATTCCATTTATAAAGACAGAAAAGGTGCAATATGGTTTGGCACTTCCGTTTTTGGAGCTTGTCGTTTTGATGGAGCAACAATAAAATGGATGTTCGAAGACGATTTGACCTATGTACCCAATGGTGGCACTTTTGGCATTCGTTCTATTTTTGAAGACAAAGAAGGCAGTTTTTGGTTTTGTAACACCTGGCATAAGTATATTTTCGACTTTGAAAAAACTAGAAATAGTGACCGACTTCAATATCAGAAAACAAATGGAATTGGAAACAAGCAACTATTTGGTGGCGATGAATATATCTATTATTCTTATATTTTAGAAGACAAGGAAGGAAATATCTGGTTGACAACTTGGGACAAAGGCGTATATAAATATGACGGTAAAACAATTATCAATTATGCTGTTAATGAAGACAATAAAAAAGTAAATTTGGTTTCCATGTACTTTGATAAAAAAGGCAACCTATGGCTTGGATCACCAGAAAACGGAGTATTTAAGTTTAACGGAAATGCATTTGAAAAATATACACCTTATTGACAGAAACAGAGCAGCCCAAACTTTTATACACGCCACCAACAATCGCTGCAAATGTCAAGCCTAAACTAAGCACATTATGATTCCCCTGCCAGGCGAGACCTACAGAGCTAAACATTGTCCCATAATCATTATTTTACATAAAATTTATTTCAATGATTCTTTTAGAAAGGACCACCAGTGATTCCGTTCATTTTAAACTTTTGACCGACAAACTAGATCATGAACTGAAACTAATCTATGGATCGAGCCAGGATGAATTTGATCAGTACAATATCATAAACCACCTGGATACGGTGGTCATAGCTTATATAAATGACACTCCGGTGGGCTGTGGATGCATTAAAAAAATGGATACTGCCTCAGCAGAGCTCAAGCGTATGTTTGTTGATGCAAACTTTCGTGGAATGGGGATTGGATCTGCCGTCTTAACAGAATTGGAAATTTGGGCTAAAGAAATCAGGTATTCATCTATTCTTCTGGAGACCGGCACTATACAACAAAATGCAATCAAATTGTATCAAAAACACGGATACCAAATCATTCCCAATTTTGATCCCTATATAGGTAATGAACTCAGTATTTGTTTTAAAAAGAACCTGGAATAAAATGATTTGGTCATTTTTACAAAGACTAACCTTCTTTCCTGAATATTCCTCAAGAAAAAAAAGGAGGTAACCTCGCTTTGGCAATAGCGAGGTTACCTTTTGCCTTTGGCTAAAGGATGCATTGGTATTATGATTTAAATAATCAAGACTCGCATTACCATTCTTCTTTGCTGATCCATCCTTAAGTTAAAAACAATGATGCAACCTCGCTCTGGCAATAGCGAGGTTACCTTTTTGTCTCAGGCTAAAGAATGGATCAATACCATTTTTATACCGGCAGGCTAAACCTACGGCCAATGTTTGCAAAACAGCCTTTTTTACCTTCACATCCGGTAATAGTGATAATTTTGTATTTTATTTTTACCACTATATTTTGAGAAGAATTTTAATCATTGATGACGAAGAAAAACTCAGAAACCTGCTTGCAAGAATCATCAGCCTGGAAGGATTTGAAGTATTGCATGCGGGTGATTGTAAAACCGCTTTAAAAAAATTGGAGCAAACAGATATTGATGTAGTGCTGTGCGATGTGAAATTGCCCGACGGTGACGGAGTGGCACTTACCAAAACAATCAAAGACAAATTTCAATTTCCGGAAATCATTCTCCTGACTGCCTATGGAAACATTCCTGACGGGGTACAAGCCATCAAAAACGGTGCTTTCGACTACATTACCAAAGGGGATGACAATAATAAGATTGTTCCATTACTGCATAAAGCAATAGAGAAAGTTGATTTATCCAGGAAGGTACGACAGCTCGAAAAACTCTTAGGGGATAAACATTCATTTGATAAAATTATAGGCAAATCAAAAAACATTCAGAAGGCTTTGGATTTAGCCCAAAAAGTAGCCCTTACCGATACCACCGTGCTTTTGACCGGGGAAACAGGAACAGGAAAAGAAGTCTTTGCCCAAGCCATCCATCAGGCAAGCCAAAGGGCAAAACAGAATTTTGTGGCCATTAATTGTTCGGCTTTCAGCAAAGAATTATTGGAGAGCGAAATGTTCGGACACAAAACCGGAGCATTTACCGGAGCAATAAAAGACCATAAGGGACTTTTTGACGAAGCAAACAACGGAACGATATTCTTAGATGAAATCGGGGAAATGTCACTCGAATTACAAGCCAAACTATTGAGGGTTTTGGAAACCAATGAGTTTATTCGAATAGGAGAAACCAAACCCACCAAAGTAAACGTTCGTGTCATTGCAGCCACACACAGAAATTTGCAAAATGAAATCGAGCAGGGCCATTTCAGGGAAGATTTGTTTTACCGAATTTCTGCATTTCAGATTCATTTACCACCACTTCGTGAAAGAGTGGCAGACATTGAAGCGATCTCAGACCACTTTATTACCGTTTCTTCGATCAAGACCAATAAGAAAATTATTTCGGTTTCATCGGATTTTTACGAAGCACTGAAACATCATCAATGGAAAGGGAATATTCGGGAACTAAAAAATATAATTGAACGCAGTGTAATACTTTGTGATGACAAACTCATGGTGGAACATTTGCCCATTGAACTACAAATGGTTGACCAACCAAGTGCAAAAAACAAAATACTTTCTGCGTTTGAGTTGGCGAGCGCTGAAAAACTTCATATCCAAAAAGTATTGAATTATACTAATGGAAACAAAACTAAAACCGCTGAACTTTTAGGGATTGCACTGACTACCCTTTACCGTAAAATCTCCGAATACGGTTTAGACTAAACCAGCCTTTCAAAACGATATGATTGACCCTTTCAAAATGAAAGGCTTTTTTTGATCCTTTTTTTTGGGCAATACCTCAATGCTCTAATTATCAATACTTTATATTCTGCATGCCAAATAGGGAATGAAAGTTGAACTGCGTATGGGAAATATAAAATAATATGACTACAATATTTCTCATCGCAACAGGCATATTGATTTATGCCTTACTCTTTAGATCCATTTACTGGTTTGAAAAAATATAAAACAACATGACAGCATTATTCATTATCGCAATCGGAGTATTTTTCTATATGATATATGTACTCCTTAAACCTGAAAAATTCTAATTCCTATGAACTCAGAAATTCTTGGCATAATCATTATGTATGCGTCGGTGGTTGCTTTGGCAATTCCACTGGGTCGATATATCGGAAAGGTCTTCAATTACGATAGTACCTGGCTCGATAAAATCTTTAATCCCCTGGACAACCTTTTTTTTAAACTCAGCGGCATAGACCCATCAACAGAGATGAACTGGAAACAGCATTTGGTGGCATTGCTTACCATCAATGTGGTTTGGTTTGTTCTCTCCATGCTGGTACTTACTAATATGAGTTGGCTTCCGCTCAATCCTGATGGGAATCCTTCCATGAGTGCTGACCTGGCCTTTAATACCTCAGTCAGTTTTGTAACCAATACAAACCTGCAGCACTATTCCGGTGAAACCGGCCTATCGTATTTAGGACAACTTATTTTAATGCTTTGGCAGTTTATAAGTGCGGGTACCGGTATTGCGATTTGTGCAGTTGTGTTTCTGGCTATGAAAGAAAAAACCTCCCAGACTTTAGGAAATTTTTATTCTTTCTTAGTACGAAGCTGCACCCGTATATTATTCCCTTTGGCATGTGTAGTGGCAGTCATTTTGGCATTTAATGGCACCCCTATGACTTTCGAAGGCAAGGACACCATTACTACCCTGGAAGGCCAGGAGCAACAAATTAGCCGTGGGCCTGTGGCTGCATTTGTGGCTATTAAACAATTAGGTACCAATGGAGGTGGTTTTTATGGACCCAATTCAGCTAATCCAATGGAAAATCCCAACTACTTTACCAACCTGGTGGAGACTATTTCCATACTGCTTATTCCTATTGCTATGATTTTCGCCATGGGATATATTTTGAGAAGGAGAAACTTAGTCTGGACGATTTTCGGAGTAATGACCACAGGCTTTTTGATTTTGCTCATTCCCTCTGTCTATTTTGAAATGAATGGCAATCCGGCAATTACCCAAATGGGGATTCAACAGAATATGGGTAGCATGGAAGGGAAGGAAGTTAGGTTTGGTTCGGCTGCTTCTGCCTATTGGGCGATAAACACCACTTGTACCAGTAATGGGTCTGTAAATTCAATGCACGATAGCATGACACCGCTCACCGGTATGTTCACTTTATTAGGAATGATGATAAACTGTTTTTATGGAGGAGTGGGGGTAGGTTTTCTGAACTTTTATATTTTCATCATTTTGGCTGTATTTATCAGCGGGCTGATGGTTGGCAGGACGCCTGAATTTTTAGGTAAAAAGATTGAAGCGAAAGAAATGAAAATTGCCATGGTCATTGCTTTGTTGCATCCATTTTTAATTTTAGTTGGCACTGCTCTTTCAAGTTATTTATATGCAAATAACCCGGAAGCATATGCTGCTTGGCTGGCCAATCCGGGTTTTCACGGCTTTAGTGAAATGTTGTACGAGTTCAGCTCATCAAGTGCCAACAACGGTAGTGGGTTTGAAGGCTTGGGTGACAATACTCCTTTTTGGAATATTGCCTGTGGATTGGTGATGCTTCTGGCTCGATATCTGCCCATTATTGGTCCGGTTGCTATTGCAGGAATTTTGGCAAGTAAAAAATACATTCCTGAAAGTAATGGTACATTAAAAACCGATACACCTACTTTTGGATTGATGGTATTTGCCGTAATCGCAATTGTGGCAGCACTGGCATTTTTCCCTGCACTTACACTAGGACCCATTGCTGAATTTTTCTCAATGATTAAATAAACAAAAACATGTCTAAAAATACTTCTCTTTTTCAAAAGGACTTGATGCAGGAAGCATTCATACAGTCCTTTGTGAAACTCAATCCAAAAATCATGTTTCGCAACCCGGTGATGTTTACCGTAGAAATTGGTACGACCGTAATGTTATTTGTCTGCCTTTGGATCTTGTTTGGCGAACAATCACAAGGCAGTTTTACCTATAATTTTATCGTATTTCTTGTTTTACTGCTAACCTTGGTTTTTGCCAATTTTGCGGAAGCCATTGCGGAAGCAAGAGGTAAGGCCCAAGCCGATAGTTTACGTAAAACCAGGGAAGAAACACCGGCAAAAAAAGTTTCAGGTATAGGAAAAATAAAAATGGATGAGATGGAAATTATTCCTTCTTCGCAACTCAAAAAAGGGGATTTGTTTTTTTGCGAAGCTGGAGACATTATCCCCGCCGATGGCGAAATCATCGAAGGTCTGGCTACCATTGATGAAAGTGCCATTACAGGGGAGTCTGCGCCTGTCATTCGTGAAGCAGGAGGTGATAAAAGTTCGGTAACAGGAGGGACCAAAGTGTTGTCTGATAAAATTACCGTTCAAGTTACTACAGAGCAAGGTGAAAGTTTTTTGGATAAGATGATTGCTTTAGTGGAAGGAGCCAGTCGCCAAAAAACACCAAACGAAATTGCTTTGACTATTCTATTAGCTGGTTTTACACTGGTATTTATCATTGTTACGGTTACTTTAAAACCTTTTGCAGATTATGCCGATACGCCCATCACGATTGCCGCTTTCATCTCCCTTTTTGTCTGCTTAATCCCTACCACCATTGGAGGTTTGCTTTCTGCCATAGGCATTGCCGGAATGGACAGAGCATTAAGAGCAAATGTTATTACCAAAAGTGGTAAAGCAGTAGAAACAGCAGGAGATATTGATGTACTCTTATTGGATAAAACAGGCACTATCACCATAGGCAATCGAAAGGCAACCCATTTTTATCCAGCAAACGGTATTGATGAAAAGCACTTTATAAATTCAGTGGCACTAAGTTCCTTGGCGGATGAGACCCCGGAAGGGAAATCAATTATTGAGTTAGCCAAAGTCATCCCTTCCAATCTCCAGTTAAAGGATGCCCGGTTCATCAAATTTACTGCAGAAACAAGAAGTTCAGGAATTGATTTTGAAAATACCAGGATCCGAAAAGGGGCAGCAGATGCCATTAAAAGTGTATGTGAAAATGCAGGCAATCCTTTTCCAGGTGATACGGCCGCTGCCGTAACCAAAATTTCCAGCAATGGTGGAACACCACTTGTAGTTTCTGAAAATGAAAAAGTAATCGGAGTAATTGAGTTACAAGATATTATTAAACCGGGTATTCAGGAACGATTCGAACGATTACGAAAAATGGGAATCAAAACGGTTATGGTGACAGGTGACAATCCTCTGACAGCCAAATTCATTGCCGATAAAGCCGGAGTGGATGACTTCATTGCTGAAGCCAAACCCGAAGATAAAATGCACTACATAAAAAAAGAACAAGCGGAAGGCCGTTTGGTAGCCATGATGGGAGACGGTACCAATGATGCTCCTGCACTGGCTCAGGCAGATGTAGGGGTAGCCATGAATAGCGGCACACAAGCTGCCAAAGAAGCAGGCAATATGGTGGATTTGGACAACGACCCTACCAAATTGATCGAAGTAGTGGAAATCGGCAAACAACTTTTAATGACCAGAGGAACGCTCACCACTTTCAGTATTGCTAATGATGTGGCTAAATATTTTGCCATCATTCCGGCTTTGTTTATTGTTGCCATTCCATCCTTACAGGGATTAAACATAATGAATTTGCATAGCCCTGAAAGTGCTATTCTTTCTGCTGTAATTTTCAATGCTATCATAATTCCTTTACTCATACCTTTGGCTTTAAAAGGAGTGGCATACAAACCCATTGGAGCAAGTGCTTTGCTGCGCAGAAACCTTCTTATTTATGGCTTAGGCGGTGTAATCATCCCTTTTATTGGCATTAAAGCCATTGACCTTTTAGTTTCTCTAATCCTTTAATTACAAATACAATGAAGAATAATATAGTATCATCTATACGCTTAACACTTGTTTGTTTGGTGTTCTTTTGTGGCATCTATACCCTTACCGTGATGGGTATTTCAAAACTGTCTCCTGCAAACTGGTCATTTGCCAAAACTGAAAGCGGCTATTATAAAAATGTAGGCCAGAGCTTTACCAGCGACAAATACTTTTGGTCTCGTCCTTCTGCCGTTTCATACAATGCAGCAGGGTCTGGTGGCAGCAATAAAGGACCTTCTAATCCGGACTATTTATCCGAAGTGAAGTCCCGAATAGATACTTTTTTAGTGCATAATCCCGACATCAAAAAAGAAGAGATACCATCTGACTTAGTTACTGCAAGTGGTAGTGGTCTAGACCCTAATATCTCTGTACCGGCTGCAAGAGTGCAAGTAAAAAGGATCGCTAAAATTCGCAATCTCAGCGATACACTCATCAACCAACTTATTGAACAACAAACCGAAAAACCATTCTTAGGTTTATTTGGAACTGAAAAAGTTAATCTGGTTAACCTCAATCTTCAGCTTGATCAACTTGCAGGGGTATTAACAAAATAAATTCCATTCAAAAATGACAATCAAATGAAAAATAATTTGGTATTAGCATTGATTACACCATGGTTTGTGTTTACACAGCTATCAGCCCAGGTAACCCATACAGGTAGTACGGATTCAATCAAAGGTGGTGAACAGGTGAAAAATCTAAGTATAGGAGGCTATATCGACAGTTACATGGGATATAATTTCAGCCAACCAAAAGATGGAAACAATCCATACTTTGTTTCCATGGGCAGGCATAATGAAGCTACCATAAACCTGGCATACCTTGATTTGAAATATTCTGCCGATCGGGTCAGGGCAAGATTTGTACCGGGTATAGGTACCTATATGAATGCCAATTATGCCTTAGAACCGGGGCTGATGAAAAACTTTGTTGAAGCATCCATAGGCTACCAGATATCTGCAAAAAAAAATATTTGGATAGATTTTGGCATTCTGGGCTCACCCTATACCAATGAAAGTGCAATAAGCAAAGATCATTTAATGTATACCCGGAGTTTTGCACCTGAATATGTTCCCTACTATTTGGCAGGTGCAAAAATATCTTTTCCATTTAGTAAAAAACTCAATGGCTATGTATACTTATTAAATGGCTGGCAACAGATACAAGATCAAAATAGCGGCAAATCTATTGGTACTCAAATTGAGTATAAACCAAATGATAAAAATTTATTCAATTGGAACACGTATTTGGGAGATGAACGTTCGTCGTCATCGCCAAATAACCGCATGAGGTATTTTACTGATATTTACTGGATTTATAATCCGGATGGTGTATTTTCCATTACCTCTTGTGGTTATATTGGAATTCAGGAACAACTTGTCTCCAATTCTACAGTACGCAATCGCCAGTGGTGGCAATTAAATTTCATTGGAAGACTCAAACTGAATAAAACCGCATCCCTATCTGGTAGGATAGAATATTTTTCTGATCCCAACAGTGTACAGATTATACCTATTACATCAGGTACAGGATTTAACAGCTACAGTTCTGGTTTATGCTTTAATCTTAAACTAAGTGAAAATTTACTATTTAGGTTGGAAGGCAGGCATTTCCGATCGGATAAGTCTTTATATCTTGACCTGAATAATCGACCTTCTAATCAAAGTTTTTGGTGTATTTCGAATCTTACAGTATGGTTTTAAAGATAGGTATTAGATTATAATGAGTGATAAGGACAAAACGGCGCAACATTTCCTTGATTTAATAAAAAAATCAAGGCGTGGAAAGTTTAAAGTCTACATTGGCATGAGTGCAGGGGTAGGCAAAACATATCGCATGTTGCAGGAAGCAAATACATTGCTTAGAAATGGCATTGATGTAATGATTGGTTATATTGAAACTCATAATAGAAAAGAAACGCATGCGCTGTTGGACGGTCTGCCCATCGTACCGAGGAGAAAACTTTTTTACAAGGGAAAAGAATTAGATGAAATGGATGTTCAGGCGATCATAAACCTTCGCCCGGAAGTGGTAATTGTAGATGAACTGGCTCATACCAATATTGAAGGAAGTAAGAATGAAAAGCGTTGGCAGGATGTATTGGATATACTTTCAGCAGGTATAAATGTGATATCAGCAATCAATATTCAGCACATAGAAAGCCTGAATGAAGAAGTAAAAAAGATTACCGGTATTGAAGTAAAAGAACGAGTGCCCGATAGTGTATTGGCACAAGCGGATGAAGTGGTCAATATTGACCTCACTGCCGAAGAATTGATTACCCGGCTCAAAGAAGGTAAAATATACCAAGCCGAAAAAATAGAAACCGCCCTGCAAAATTTTTTTAAAAGTGACCATATCCTGCAACTCAGAGAATTGGCATTAAAAGAGGTGGCTTCCCAGGTCGAGCGCAAAGTTGAAACTGAAGTAACCAAACCCAATTCATTCCGGCATGAACGGTTTTTAGCTTGTATAAGCAGTAATGAAAATACGGCCAGAACAGTAATTCGCAAAACAGCACGACTGGCCAATTATTATCACAGCAAATGGTATTTATTATATGTTCAGACTCCAAAGGAAAGTCCTGATAATATTCCTCTGGACAAACAAAGGCACTTAATCAATAATTTTAAACTGGCTACTGAATTGGGTGCAGAAATAATTAAAATTGAAAGTCCTTCTGTATCGAGAGCCATTGTGGAGCAAGCCAGTGAAAGAAAAATAACAACCATTTGTATTGGTAAGCCTCATATAAGTTTGTTGAAAATTATTATAGCCACAAACATATTCAATGAGTTGCTTAAAAAATTATCTGCAAATGACATTGATCTCGTAATACTTTCTTAAATGAAAATTAAAACAAAATTGACATTAGGTGTAGGTCTTTTGTTCCTGCTTATCATCCTGCTCAGTGTGGTAGGTGCTAAGTATATAAATGAATTAAAAACCGACACGGAAAATATTCTGGTTGCTAATTATAATTCACTGGAGTATGCCCGAAATATGCTGACCGCCCTGGAAGACAGAACAGATAAAGCTTTTCAGAAATTTGAATCTAATCTTCAAAATCAGGAGAAGAATATAACAGAAATTGGCGAGCCTGAAGTCACCAGTGAAATCCGCGAAGGTTTCGAAGCCTTAAAGAAAAACAAATCCGACAGTGCCTTGCAAATCAGTATCAGGAAAGAGATATTCAGGATGATGGATATGAACATGCAGGCCATACAAAGAAAAAGCGAGGTAGCAAAAGCCACCGCAGATAAAGCCGTTTTTTGGATTGCCATTACAGGAACACTTTGCTTTTTAATTGCATTTATTCTTTTGGTAAATCTGCCGTCCAATATTGCCAATCCAATAAAGAAGTTAACCGGGAGTATCAAACAAATTGCAGCAAAAAATTATTCAGAACGGGTTCATTTTGAAAGTCACAGTGAATTTGGCGAATTAGCAAAGTCATTCAATACCATGGCCGAAAAGTTGGAAGAATACAACAGCAGCAATCTGGCAAAATTGATGATGGAAAATAAAAGAATTGAAACTATCATCAACAATATGCACGACCCCGTTATTGGATTGGACGAAAACCTCAAAATATTATTTGCCAACGAAGAAGCAATAAAGATTTCCGGCTTAAGTCAAAATGATTTGGTCGGAAAATTGGCCACGGAATTATCTGTAAGAAATGATTTAATCCGAACTCTGATTCAGGATTTGTTGAGCGCAGAAAATCCAAATGCTAAAAAACAACAGCCTATTAAAATTTATTCAGAAAATAAAGAGAGTTATTTTGAAAAAGAGACCTTACATATATACATTACGCCAACCGGGGAATCGACTCCAAAATTAGTTGGGCATGTGATTTTTTTACGAAACGTAACCAGCTATAAAGAGTTGGACTTCGCAAAAACCAATTTTATTGCGACTTTATCTCATGAATTTAAAACTCCCATCTCTTCAATAAAAATGAGTTTACAATTGTTAGAAAATGAGCAAATCGGTAAATTGAATGACGAGCAGAAAAACCTTTTGGAAAGCATTCGTGATGATGCAGACCGATTGCTTAAAATTACAGGTGAATTATTAAACATGTCGCAGGTAGAGAGTGGAAATATTCAACTTTCTATTCTACCCTCAGACCCTAAGGAAATTCTGCAGTATGCTGTCAAAGCAACCAAAACACAGGCAGATCAAAAACAAATTCAATTTGAAATAAAGTGTCCTGACGATATTCCAAAAGTACTGGTAGATCATGAAAAAACCATATGGGTGTTGACAAACCTGATATCAAATGCCATTCGCTATTCTTATGAGAACTCAACAATTTATCTGACCGTTAAGCAACGTGATAATAAAGTCATATTTTCAGTTCGAGACACCGGCCAAGGAATTGTACCTGAATACAAGGATAAAATTTTTAACCGGTATTTCCGTATACCGGGTACCAAAAAAGCAGGGACAGGTCTTGGTCTTGCCATCAGTAAAGAGTTTATTGAAGCTCAAGGCGGACATATTGCAGTGGAAAGTGAATATGGAGCGGGTAGTACATTTATACTGACATTGGATAAAGCAAGTTAAATCGTTTAGACAGGGCTAAGGTCCAGATCACTCAATAGAAGTTTCTACCTTGCCTGGTTGCTGGCCAGCAGTATCAATATCATCTATTAGTATACATTAAATTTTTTTTGTTTTTTATATATTACTTTCAAGGTAATTGATTCTATTCCCTGCCTAATTTTACGGACCACATTGCCTATATAAAATGAGGCAATGTAAAATGATGTTTCTTCTCTGTATTTGATCCTGGTTGGGGACAAGTAGGTCTGCCATACTACTATTGATGCTACTCATCGCTCCGATAATAGCTATTCTCTATTTAGGGTCTGCTAGGGAAATCATAAAAGATTGACGCCTATTGATTTATTGAAAGAAATAGATCGAGTAAGTGCAAGAGTATTTGGTAAAAAGATTAAAAAGGCATGCACTTATAAATAATTGGCTCAATTGCCAAGCAAAGGCATAAGTCAGAAAATAAAGCATAGCTGATCATCGCAGTATATCGATTCTAATTCAGCGGACCTGTTCATGCTGCAACCGAAATCAATTAAAAGCTAAAAAGTA
>CAYNIG010000039.1:0-24378 GCA_964396995.1 uncultured Saprospiraceae bacterium
ACAATGGCAAAGGATGGCGATACTATCTCAATACGCAGTATACTGGTTTTCGAAATCTTAGCCTGGAAGCCAGATACGCAATCACAAAATTGATTGGTGCAGAATCGATTGGAAGTGGGCTGGACAGGATACTGGGTAGTAAGAGATCCGAAGTAAAATTACAGGTGAGATGGGAATTTTAACCGGGTACTTTCCTTTCTATTTTTTTATATCAACGAGAACCAAGCTAATCAATAACCTTTACTTAATTTCTGGTATCCAAGTCTATAATTCAATCAATGAACGTTTTTTGAGATGGCTTTAATATGATTTAAATTTCATTCAGGCTAATTTCTTCTTTTCCTGCCTTCTTCTAGTCCACCATTTTATAATTACATCTTGTATGTTGGAGATAATATTAGACGACATATCTTTTGAAGCACGATAGGTGAGATAAACGCCTGCCAGTCCCATTATAAATGAGGTAAGCCACATCCCCACAGTAACATTCAGCACCATCGAATCGGTAAGCTTTTCAAACATCTTCGAAGACATAATATAAACGACGAAGAAAATGATGGCTATCAAAAGCGGATACCCAAAACCGCCTTTGCGGACTATAGCTCCCATGGGAGCACCTATAAATAAAAAAATGATGCAGGCAAATGATAATGTAAATTTCTGATAAAACTGTTGCCAATGCAAAATTTCCTTCTTTTTTACAGCTTCCAGCGTATATATCACATTGATTATTTCCGACTGTACCAGGCTGGCAGAAGATCCGGTTTCTTTGAAATATTTTGCTTTTTTATCTTGAGTCAGCAATTCATAAAAATGACTCACTTTAAGACCCGGTTTCAAATCCACATCTATAAAACCGGAATCAGGAGTAGAATTCAGGCTTAAATTGGTTAAAACATTCCGGGCTTTATTCATACTATCCATCAAGTTGATAACAAACCTGGAACCGGTCACCGTATCGCCCTGCAAAGAATCTCTCCTACGCTTGTCTTTAAGAATTTTTTCGTGATAGGTGGAATCAAATAACTTATTTACACCGAGTCCCACTTTATGCTGTCCATCGTAGATTTGTTTTTTTAGCGTATCAATGCGGGTAAGCAATTCACCATTATTAAGCATTTTCTGATTGTCTTTGAATCTGCTTTCATCCGTATTATTGATTTCAAATTCCTCCAGGTCAAATGACTGAACGTATTTATCAAAATGCGCCCTCATCAAAGGATAATTACGCCTGCCCCCTTCTTTGTACTGAGGTGGAGTTTCTTCCACCTGTTCTCCATCAAACAGTTCCATTACAAATCTGCGTCCTTTGTCTGCTGTATACATGCGGCCATATGATGCTCTGGTCACCAGGATAAGGTCTGTGGACCTGCTTTCATTATACACTATCACATTTTCTATGGAATCTCTGACAGAATGCTTTTTTCCCACATAAATGCTGTATCCATAAAAATCATCATTAAATACTCCTGGCTCTATGGCCAGAGCCGGCTTTTGTCGTCTGATGTCATAGAGCCTTGTCAAAAATTTTAAATTAGACTTGGGTATAATGTAATTAGAAGCAACAAAAGAAAATACTGCTACTAATGTAACAAAAAATATAAGCGGAAGCATGATCCTGATCAAACTGACCCCGGCTGATTTCAGACTTGCCAGTTCGTATCGTTCACCCATATTACCAAAAACCATTACCGATGCTAAGATCACAGACATCGGTAACGCCAAGGGTACAAATGAAATAGTGAGGTATGAAACCAATTCTACAATTTGAAAAAATCCCACCCCTTTACCCATGATCTCATCTATGTACAGCCAGAAAAACTGCATAGTAAGCACAAATAAGGCGATCATAAACGACAGCATCATTGGAGGTATAAAAGAAGAAATGAGTAGACGATCCACTTTTTTTAAGCGATCGAGTAGAAAATTCATCCTGTAAAAATAATTCTTAAAATCCTAAGCTTGGGAACATTATCATTTCCGTAACGCCTTATGCCGGGTCATATCTTTGGCTGGCGAAGGTGGAATAATCCGCTATAAAAAATGTAAATACAATACTTTATCTTGCAGCACTGTCATGGCGGATAAACAATTTAAACATATAGCAGTGGCCGGCAATATTGGCGCTGGTAAGACCTCACTGGCCACCTTATTATCCAAACATTTTCACTGGCAGGTAATGTATGAAGATGCGACAGACAATCCCTATCTCTCTGATTTTTATTTTGATATGAACCGATGGTCCTTTAACCTACAGATTCATTTTCTTCACTCCCGCTACAAACAGATTTTGGCCATCCGATCTGGAGATTCACCGGTAGTACAAGATCGAACCATATATGAGGATGCTCACATCTTTGCACCCAATTTATATGAAATGGGCCTCATGACCAGACGGGATTTTGAATCTTACCAGCATCTGTTCCAGACCATGGCATCTCAGGTAGCGCCGCCGGACTTACTTATTTATCTGAGGGCCAATATTTCTACCCTTGTAGAACATATTCAAACCAGGGGTCGGGATTACGAGGGCAATATGAGCCTTGACTATTTAAAAAAACTAAACAAAAAATATGACGATTGGATAGATGGATATACTTCGGAATTGCTGATCATTAATATTGATGATCTTGATTTTATAAACAAATCAGAAGATCTTGGTAAAATCATCACCGCCATCGACAGTAAACTACATGGATTATTTTAATCTGCATTCATTATAAATCCAAATCAACTAAAATGAAAATAGTGTATACCCGTTCTCTTATACTGACAGCAATAATTTTGAATTTTTTATCCTGCAAACCAGATCAACAATCAATCGAAACATCAATGAATCATAGCTTATTCACTCCGGAAAAATATACTGCGCCTGCTGCAAAAGAAAATCCAAAGACATTTACCCTGCACGGGGAAAACAGAATGGACAAATATTATTGGCTTAATGAAAGGGAAAATCCGGAAGTAATAGCCTATCTCGAAGCAGAAAATAAATATGCTGACAGTGTGCTGGCCCCGGTAAAAAATCTGAAAGAAGAATTATTTATTGAATTAAAGGCCAGAATCAAAGAAGACGATACTTCCGTGCCTTATCTAAAACACGGCTATTATTATTATTCAAGATATGAGACCGGTAAAGAGTATCCGATTTATTGTAGAAAAAAAGGCAACCTGGATAGCCAGGAGCAAATATTGCTTGATGTAAATCAGATAGCTGAAGGACATGAATATTTTTTAGCTACAGGATTAAAAATAAGTCCCGATGATAAATATATGATCTACATAGTTGATACGACCGGTCGTAATTTATTTACGGCCAAAGTGGTAAACCTCAAAACAGGTCAGCTACTTCCAGATGAATTTAAAACAGCTGGAGGTTATGATTGGATGGCCGATTCTAAGACCATCATTTACGATACCAAGGACGAGGTTACACTCAGGTCAGACAAAGTATGGCGTCGCATTCTGGGTCAATCTACTGATGAACTTTTATATGAAGAAAAGGACGAAACCGCCTATGTAGGAATAGACAAATCCAAGTCTGATGAATATATATTCCTTACTCACGGTTATACTCAAAATGTGGAGACTCATTTTTTAAAATCGACAGATACTAAAGGAAATTTCACTATTATAAAACCAAGAGAAAAAGACTTTTTCTATGAGATAGACCACTATGGCGAGCATTTCTACATAAAAACAAATAAAGACGGAGCTAAGAATTTCAAGATAATGAAAGCCCCGGTAACCAATCTTGCCGCTTCGAATTGGACAGATGTAATTCCACACGACGAGAATATATTGATTGAATACTTCGAAATTTTCAAAAACCACCTGGTGGTAGGTATGAGAAAAAACGGATTAAATCAGCTTTGGATTAAAAAATGGGATGGGTCCGAAGAACATTTTATTGACTTTGGTGAACCTACCTATTCTGCGGCTATTAATAATAATTTTGAGTACGATACTGAAATAGTACGGTATATAGTCAATTCATTTAAAACACCACCTACCGTGATTGATTACAACATGAACACCAAAACAAAAGAAATCAAAAAAGTACAACCGGTTTTAGGCTCATTTGATTCCAATAATTATGTGACTGAATACATTTGGGTAGAAGCCAGGGACAAAACTAAAGTACCTGTATCACTTATCTATAGAAAAGGATTTAAAAAAGACGGTAGTGCTCCATGTTATCTGGTGGGGTACGGATCGTATGGCATTAGTTATGATCCTGACTTTAATAGTAATTGGATAAGTTTGATAGATCGGGGTTTTGTTTGTGCTATAGCTCATATACGGGGAGGAATGGAACTCGGCTACAAATGGTATGAACAAGGCAAAATGATGAATAAAATGAATACATTTCATGATTTCATAGATTGTGCTCAATACCTGACAGATTCAAAATATACTTCCAAAGACCGATTATTTGCCACCGGGCGTTCGGCAGGCGGCTTACTCATGGGTGCAGTGACTAATATGAGACCGGATTTATTTAAAGGTATCCTTACCGGAGTACCGTTTGTAGATGTATTGACCACCATGTCTGATCCATCCATTCCTTTGACTACGGGCGAATATACGGAATGGGGCAATCCCAATATCAAAGTTGAGTATGAGTATATGAAATCTTATTCACCCTATGACAATTTAACAGCGAAAGAATATCCAAATATCTATGTCTTTACCTCTCTCAATGATTCCCAGGTACAATATTTTGAACCTGCCAAATATGTTGCCTTGATGCGTACATTAAAGAAAGATAAAAATATACTATTATTAAAAACCAATATGTCCGGATCCCATGGTGGCTCATCGGGCCGATTTCAACGACTGCATGAACGGGCTGAAGAATATGCTTTTATGATGGGGTTGCTTGGAATGGACAAGGCCTTAAAACAATAAAATCACATCAATATTTTCACAATCATTTCTTTTAATAACTCTCCTTCTTCAGTCACTCTGCTATTTACGCCTTTCGATTTCAAATCATATTCTCTGAGCAGCAGCAGGGCCTTTTCCAGTTGCCCCCGGGAATATAATCTCAATGCATCTTTATATTCTTTCAAAAAATAGGGACTTTTCAGTCCAATAGCGTGCATGAGGTCGGTATCGGTCTTATAATCCCCTGATTTGGCAATATGCAATTTATTAAAATATCCATATAATGAAGCCATTGTCATTGGCATAGGGTTAGCTTTGGGATTCGCAGCGAAATACTGCACTATTTGGAATATTTTATTCCGCTCCCTGTAACCAAGCGCTTTTTGCAATTCAAATACATTAAAATCTTTGTGAATTCCTACAATGGCTTCCAAATCATGAGCAGTTACCGGCTCTCCATCAGGAAGGCTGAGCTTTATTTTATCCAGGTTCTTCACTATGGCTCCCAGGTCGGCTCCAATGTAATCCGCTAACAATTGACAGCCTTCCGGTTTGAGGTTGATTTGTTTACGCCTGGCTTCTTTATTTATCCATTCCGGTAGCTGATTTTCATATAATTTTTTTGATTCGAAAATTACTCCTGTCTTTTTGATCAGGTTGGCGATTCGGGTACGGCCATCCACTTTTTTATATTTATGGCAAATGACTAATACCGTAGATGCTACTGGCTTTTCAAAATACGTTTCCAAATCAGGAAATGATTTCATATCCTGTGCTTCTCTAAGTATTACCATTCTCCTTTCGGACATCATTGGGTATTGACTCGCCTCATCGATTACATCTCTGAAATTGGTGTCTTTTCCATAAAATACCCGCTGATTGAATACCTGTTCCGATTCACTCAATACATGATCATGCATATATTCAGCAATCATATCGATGAAATAAGGTTCTTCTCCCTGCAGCAGATAGACCGGAGCTATTTTTCTTTCCTTTATTGATTGAATGATCTGTTCTGCTTCGCTCATTGCAAACAAAAATAACACATTTGTTTAAAACGCGAAAAAATGGGCAGAGACGGCAGTTGGTTTATATCGATAGCCGATAACAAAATTTATTAACGCAGTATGGTGATATTTCCTTTTTTGTTAAACTTCTCGCCATTTATACAATCTACAGTAAGATAATAACCATATACATCAGGATTTAATACTTTGCCCTTGTATCTTCCATCCCAGCAGGTACTCTGATTTCTGGTCTCGAATACTTTCTCGCCCCAACGGTTAAATATAATCAAGGACATAGTAGCCACTATATTGGACCGCAGACACAATTCATCATTTTTCCCATCACCATTTGGCGTGAATGCATTCGGTAAAAATATAAATGGCTCTGCACATTCCGGAATAATTACAGTAATAGTCACAGATCGGGTCTGCACACATCCATCCGGACTGGTTGCCGTAAGGGTATAGGTGGTGGTTTGCTTAGGTGTGGCTGTTGGGTTTGGGCTATTTGGATTGTCAAGTCCATCAATCGGTGTCCATCGATAAGTATATCCTGGTACCGTGTTGGTAGTGATTTGAGAAGATTGACCAATGGTAATGGAAACAGGATTGGCTGCAGCAGTTATTGGAGTAACAGGCAATACCCTTATTGTCACGGTGTCGGTTACGGAACACCCTTGTAAGTTGGTTACTTTGACGGTATACGTAACTGCCGTGGTTGGCTTGATTGTTGGATTTGCAGTGTTGGCACCGGACAAGATCTGATTGGCAGGAGTCCATTCATATCTCAAACCCTGGTTTGCACCGGTTACGTTTACACTCAATCTTGCTGAATCTCCCTGACAAATAACTCCATTATTAGGTGAAATGGCATCAGCGATTAGCCCAGCAGGATCTACTGTAACATTCCCGGTTTTTTGACAACCATTCTCATCAGTACCAACCACACTATAAGTAGTTTTTGTAGTTGGTCTTACTGTGATGGTATCGGTCCTGGCAATGGATGTATTACCATTGAACCATTCAAATTTTACTTTCGGATTATCTGATTTTACTCCAAGCTTAAAGGACACCGCTGTACAACTGGTTGAATCCTTGAACGTGGTTTCTACAGTAAATGCCGGCGGCACCTTCACTTTGACTGATTTGGTAAGACTACAATTGCCCAATTGAGTATCGGTGATTTTAACGGTAAATGATGTAGTTGTGTTTAAAGTTGCTTTAGGATTGGCTATCGTTGGATTATCCAATCCTGCTGCCGGTGACCATTCGTATTTAAATCGTGGATCACCCTTTGGATTGATTTCAGTCGCGACCCCTGCACACACCGTGATACTATCACTGATACGACCAAGCTCATTTACCAATGGGATTTTGACCGATATTGTCTTCATTACCGAACAATTCGCAAATCGGATATCGGTAATGGTTACCTTAAATTCAGTAGGGGTATTGATAGTTGCTTTTGGATTCAAAGCCGTACTATCATCCAAAAATCTTCCCGGGGACCATGTATATTTTAAATTGGGATTAAATTTACTATTTGGGTTCAAGGAAATAGGCACAGAAGTACAGGCTTCCAAGCTATCCGGTACCAATTCAATAGCAATTCTTGATGGTATCACCACCACTACTGATTTAGTCAAAACGCAGGTATCAGCAGGATTAGTAATCGTTACCATAAAACTGGTCGTACCCGTCACTGTTGCCAATGGATTTACAGCTGTGGCATTATTTAATAAATTAGCCGGAGACCATTCATATTTTAAATTTGTATTTCCATTTGGATTTAATCCCACTGGTTGCCCTGCACAGGCCTCTACGGTGTCTTTTATAGCTTTTATCTGATCAGAAACCGGGATTCTTACCAATACATTGAGAGTACCTACCGCTACACCTGTTACTGCATCGAACAATGCCGCCACAAATATCCTGGAACTATCCACTGTAAATAACGGATTGGCAATATTCGCATCACTTACCTTATTTGCCGGGGACCATTTATAAGTATATTGAGTGTTTGACTTGGGATTAAGTCCGATTTGCTTGCCAACACAACTATTAATAGTATCGTTCAAGGTTATGCCATCCCCTCCTATATTCACTTTTTTAGTTACCACCGGAGCACAGCCATCCAATGTAGATAAAGTAATCAAATACATGCCTTTGGCAGGGTACCTATATGACGGATCGCGTAATGAAGAAGTATCCGTGGCACTTGAAATTACTCCAAAATCCCATCGATATGTATTTAATTGATCACTCAGGTTGATAAATCTGGCATCCAATGAACCAAGGGCATTTTCAACTCTGAAATCCAATTTTGGTTTCACTTTTGGGTCAATTAATATCGAATCACGCGCAATACAGCCTGCACCATTATTAATATTGACATAAAGATAAAACGGAGTTGTTGCAGTGGTCAGTATCAACGGAGAGGCAGTATTCCCACCGCTCAGAATGGCAGGATGCGATTCCCATTGATAACTATACTTCCCAATGATGCCTGGGTCCTGTATGAATGGAATTCGTACGGTATCCGCAATACATACCACCAACCTATCCAAATGTGAGGAAGGATTAATCACCGGTATTACCAGCACAGTTTGTTTTCCGGCTTCCACCCCGGTTTTCCTGTCAAATAATTTTGCCATAAACAACCGTTGGCTATCCACTATAAATTTAGGATTCACTGCATTGGCATCATCAAGTTTATCCGCAGGAGTCCATTGATAAATGTACTGGCTATCCGCTTTAGGGTTGATTCCAATTTTCTGACCATTACAGGCAATTATGGTGTCTGTGATGATGATTCCTTTTGACCCTATTTTTACCGACTTGGTAATGCTCGGCGCACAACCATCATCCGTGCTTAACGTGATCTGATAAGTACCCGGAGCAGGAAAAGTATAGGCAGGATCACGCAAGGTAGAGGTATCTGTCGTAACACCTGCAATTCCAAAATCCCAACGATAGGTATTTAACTGATCACTCAGGTTTACAAACTTGGCATTCAAAGACCCAAGAGCATTTTCAACTCTGAAATCCAATTTTGGTTTGGGTCTGGCTATGATGAGTATAGAATCCCTGCTGGTACAACCATTCTTATTATCCACATTTACAAATAAATAAAAGCTGCCGGCAGTAGTGCTGGTTACAGTAGGTTCTGCAGTATTTGCACCGCTAAGTATGGCACTATTCTGATCCCACTGGTAGTTGTATTTGCCTCTTATTGAATCGGTTGCAATAAATTTTATTTTTGTTGAATCGCCCACACAGATCACTGCCTGATCAAAGTGAAATTCAGGTCTTAGATAGGTTGCCATAAAAGTTTTAGGCTCCGCTTGTACATAGCAACCCTCCCCTTCTTCGGTAATAGAAAAATGCACCGTGATTACAGCGCCATTGGGAACAGTGAGTATTGGATTTTTCTGATTTGAGTTGATTGTCCGTCCATTATACGTGATTACCCAATTGTACTTAGCTGTCGGGGCTACACCCGTACTTTTATTAATTAATGAAAGTTGCAATTCTCCATTGACACAATTACCCATTTCTACATCATACAAAGGCTTGATAAATTTGGTCGTCTTAAGAGTAATGGTATGAAATGCCGTATCAAAGCAGGAACTATCCTTAGTGACCACGAGCGCTACACGGTAGGTACCTGTATCAATATATTTATATACGGGATTGTCTTCGGTACTGGTTGCATTTTTATTCCGATCGTAATCGAAAAACCATTGCACTTTTCTTGCATTTACATTTTCGTTTTTGAAATGGATCGTAAAATCATCACATTTGAGTTTTGGAGCAATTATTTTTGCATCCACCAAATTGCTGCAATCCACCACTTTTACTTCAAAGTCACGATAGACAGTACCAATTAATTTACCATCCCTATATTCCTCAACCATAAGTCCTATCAGGAACTGACCTAAAGTATTGGGTACGGCAGACAATTTTCCGGTCTTGCTATCTATCTGTAATGGGATACCTCCCAACATATTGCTTTCTCCATATGGAGCAGCCCATTTTACCGGATTAAAATCAGGGCTGGCTGGAGGTTGTGGTTTAGGAAATGCCTTCGAGGCACCAAGGAATGGCGTCCACAGTTTGTATACTAATGAATCTCCATCAGGATCATCTGCACTATGATCAAAATTGTAATCCCGGCCAGCGCAGATAAATAGCTGGGACCAATCTCCAAAGTCTGGTGATGAATTGGCCAATTTTTGGCCATCCTCTGAAATATGTACTATCCAGGATGCCCCTGCTTCAAGGGGATTCGTTATATTTTGTAAAGGCAAATTTCTACAACATCTCTGATATTCAAGATAATAACCACCCTCTAAATAAGGTAAGAATATGGTCTCTTCGTAATCGGCTTGATGAATACATACTGTGTTTACTCCATCGACAGAACAAAAACTCTCTGTGATTGGGTCTTCAATAGTCTGATTTCCCTTATATGCCATATACAACTGTCCTCTGACACCCAGGTTGGTCAGTAATTTTCCCTTAGAATCAAATATACCTACTGAAGCCGGGCTGTCAAAAAACGCTTCCGGGTCTCCATTAAAGCAGTCCCTGCGCACGGTAAGGTGAATTGTAAACTTATTATTACCTACGGACTTATAGGTAATATTTCCACCCACTATATGTGTTGCACTCAATTCCTGCCTGATAAACATGAGGGAGAGTATGCATATCATTTTTACAATACTCTTTATGTTTAAGATATTTATATCCTTTTTCATACGCTGTCTCCTTATTTATTCTTGATTACTTCTACAATTTCAACCCTTCTCTCATTGGATGCATCCAGGCTAAAGACGGAAGATCGGGTGTCTTTAATATTGTCATTTACTTTCTTCGGTGCCGTCATTTCACCAAAAGGTTTCTCCATTACATTCAATTGTTTGTTGTCGAGATATTTTTTCAGAATGCCATCATTATATTTGAGCAATTCGTTCTTTACGCTGAATATCCTTCGCTGGCTTAAGATTAGATTATATTGGGTACTGGCCCGTGGACTGGCATAGCCCTTGAGAAAAATTTCAAATTTATCCCCTCGCTCCAGCATACCGATCAAGATATCTAAAAACTTACTCAGGTCATCATTCCCTTTTTTCAACCGATCGTTAAAAAAGGTCTCGTAGGCAACATCGGATTGTGGTATTTCATCTGTTTTAAGTTTACTTGACCACTGGTCCTTAAATTCTTCCTTTCGGGCATAATAGGGAGGAAAAGTTTCGCTGTAAAATTTATCAGTACGCGATTTGTAAGATCGGATATCCGGCTGGTCATTGTCAAAAAACAATATTAACGGTAAAAATGAATAGATATCACCAATATCCAGGAACATATTTTCCGTAATCTTATTGGCTTTTACTTCCCTGGTATCTATGGTCACCACAGCAGGGTTATAGGCTTTTTTATTTGCTATGATTCGATATTGATGGCCCCTGATCAATGGAAAGTGAAAATCATTTCCATGTGGATTGATTCTGTTGATAGTCCTGCCAGCATCACTCAGGTCGATCAGTGTAATTTCGGTCCCCTGGAGTGCAGCCTGTGTCTTCTTATCAAAGGTAAATACATCAAGATGAATGGTATCGGTTTCCAGGTAAATTTTCTTTTCAATGGTTTGTGATCTGTTTATTCCATAGGTGGAAACATCAACCGAATCTGCTCTGTATCCGGGCTTACTAGCCTCCACATTATACTCTTTGTTCCGATCTACAGGAAATTCATAATCATTATCATCTTTATGCGATTGAGATTGCGCCGGTATGGATTGATCCGTTCGATTGTCGAGACTGACCTGAGCCCCTTTGAGTTCTTCCAATGTGTTTTTGTCAAATGTGCTCACAATAAGTCTTACCCTGGCAGGATCCAAATCCACATTGTATATATCGTAACAACACGCTTCCTGCAAAGCATCGAGATACAATGATCCTACTCTATTGGATGACAACAATCCTTTTTTACCATCAGGTGAAACTGTAAAATAAATATCGTTATAACTTGTATTCAAAGGTACACCCATATGCTCGGGTTGCAACCAGGTATCGTTCTTCAATACGGCTTTATACACATCAAAACCTCCCATTCCTATCCTTCCATCAGTACTAAAATACAATTCAGAAGCAGGCTGGTGAAAGAAAGGGGTGATGTCATTTTCGGAAGTATTTAAAGCCTCCAGATTCATTGGAACGCTAAAAGTAGTATCTCCGGTGATGTATGCATACCAGATATCAAGTTTCCCTTTACCCCCTCTTCTGTCTGACACCCAATACAACACCTCCTGCTGCTTTAGGACATCGTATCCTATTGCCGGTTGTGTGGTAGTATAGCCTGCGGCATTGATGGTATCCGGCAATCGTTTAGCTTCACCATAGCCTGAGGATGAAAAATCGCGATAGTACATATCGCATCGGATATCAGCAGCATTGATGTATTCACAGAGAGTAAAATACATTCTGTTATTTTTAGTATTTATAGCAGTATGTGCAGTATGTGAAACCGGATTATTCAGCGATTGTATGCCCTCATTACTTACTCCGCGTACCTGCATCAGCAGATTAGAATATGTTTTTTTAGGAAATGCCTTTTCTTCTGCTCTTTCAAATCGCAAGGAAGAATAAATCAGACTGTCTCCTATCCTTAGTCCGCCAAATTCAGAATAGGATGTATTAATATCTTCACCCAGGCGGCTTACTTGTATTCCTTCCATGGTTTGGTTCACCTGGGAGATGGCCCATTCTGATGCCCTTATTTCTTTATCTGCTTTCTGTGTATAATAAGCATTCTCACCTTTGTTTTCAGTAAGATACATATTGTAAACTTCCTTTGCTTCTTGGTATTTACCCTGGGCTTGTTTCATTTCGGCGAGATGGTATTTGGCCAATGAGTATTGATCTTTTTTATCCAGGTCAACCACTTTTTTATAAAAATCTTCAGCTACTTTATACGAATTCAGACTTCGGGCTGCTTCGGCGGCTGCATGCAGGCGGTCTATTCGGGTACTATCAAATTCCAATGCATTCAGATTGTATACCAGGGAGGAATAATAGTCCTTCTTCAAAAAAGATTCATCTGCAGCTTTCACAAAGGCTTTGTATGTCTGACCCCTAAGGCTGCAGATTGCCATTTGAGTCATCAGTACCGCTATGATTAGTCTATTGATCTTCATACTTCGCAAACTTTTTAGAATATTGGACATGCTTTAAATTGACTTAATGGCTTCACTTTGGTTATGATGTAGGTGAGTGAAAACTCAGGGCCTCCTTTTTTACCGCTGGCTACTTTAAATGGTGCTGTATTGACATCGTAGCTTATGCCGATTTGCAGTTCATTGAGATAAAGATGTAAGGCCGGAGCGAGGGCATCTTTTAATCTATACATTCCATATAATCCCAGTGCATAATTTTTACCCCTTTTTTGATTTAGATAAAATTTAGGACCTGCACCAAATATTATTTCTTTATAGGGACTTTGAAACTGCGCTAACCCATGGACCATAAGGTCGATTGAATTGGAAAGTTTTGACTGCACCAATGCACTCAAAGCGAAGCGAATGGGTAATTTTACTGATTTATCATCCGAATAGAATGGATTGCGCGGATTATTTAAATGAAAAGTCGCCAGACCAAAATCGGCTTTGCTGCGGGATGATTTTTGCCATCGATAATTAATCCCGGCTGAAAGGTCAGGAATCAGTACGGCAGTATTATCAAATGCCTCAGTAAATCCCCTGGTAGAAACAAATTGAACTCCATCCCATTGCTCATCAAAGGTGAGATCGTCTAAAGAAAAAGATCTCCTGGAGAGTCCAAGTTGCGCTCCAAATGTGAGATATCCATTTTTAGAGGCAGGTATGGAATAGGAACCGTTTAGTCCCAAAGTTGCTAAGCCAAGTTTTGAGTCTCCTGCCTGATCATAATTAAAAACCAATCCGGCACCAAAAAAATCCTTGCGTTGATTTTTGCGATAGATTTTCATGTCATACGCTCCCGTCAAAGTGGTATAGTCCACGGGAACACTGGGCCATTGATTCCTGTAGTTTGCAGCTAATCTGACATCCCCGTTAAATATCCCGGTCAATGCCGGATTTATATTAACATGCGCATTGTAAAACTGGCTGTAATGAAGGTCCTGACCTTTAACAAGATTAAAAGTTAAAGTTACGATTAACAAGATTACACACCTTCCAAATATGCCATTACACCCTTTGATCATAGTACCTTTATTTATAAAAAATATATTAAACATTGGTTATCAACCACTTATAATAGAATCATTTAATTGATTGATATACATCTTATGCTGTTTCAAAAACCATGCTAAAAAGTTGAATTTCATCCACTCAGGGTATTTAAACAAAACAAAAAAGCCTAAGCGTCTACTATTGAAATTTAATTGATCTCATATAGCGGGCTCCATTTTGAACATAAAGAAGGTTACCTGCATTTCCTTTAGTAACGAAAAAATGATCAAATGATTGTGAAAAAATTAACTATTCTTTAAGAAAAAAGAATTATGATCCAGTTTGCTTTGAATTGCTGGAAATATCGAATATATTAAAACTACAAAGTGAAAAAACAAACAAGCTGATCCCGATTTGATTGTTCAGATTGACTTCATACCACATCATCAGCACCTGACTCAGAAATAATATGAAATAAGAGATGGAATTAATAAAAGGAGATTTGAGGTAAATAAGGTATAATCCAAAAGTCAGGGTCAACATACCTATCAAACCAGCCCCGCAACCATACATCAGCCATTCATTACTGGGCTGCAACCAGTTGTATTTTTCCAAGTGTCCGGAATTGGTTTCATGCCATTTTGTGAATGTATCATTCAGATCCCCAAATCCAACACCTAAGACCGGATTTTTATTTGCTATTTCAATACCGGCTTTCCAGGATAATACCCGTGCTCCGTCGGTGAGACCATTTACATATTGTCCATGTATATACTGATTAAAATCATACCGGGTATAATGAAACCGGTTATAAAAACTCGGAATAAATTTATAAGCCAATCCTAAAGCAGTTATCATAACTGGAATGATCAAAAGTTTCTTATACAATGTGGTTTTGATATAATCGTTTGATAAAAAAATAATGGTAACTCCTAAGTAAAGAAAAATAAGGCCCGTTTTCGCACCCAAAATATGGAGGTATATCACAAACCAGGTTTCTACCCCGATCAGGATGAATTTTAAAAGTCTGGAGGCCGGATCATAAAACAAATATCGAAATGAGTAAATCAATAGTATCGTAATAAAAACATAAAGACTAAAATGAAGGTGATCATTGTTTAACAAAACGGGAAGTGTCTTAGCTGTGAGATAGGTTTTATTAATATCAAAAGGAAGGTATAGATACGCTCCGATGCTGTATAAGGAGCCAGCAAACACTGACCCTATTTGAAAAAGAAATAAAAAATAAACTTCTCGCCGCTTTAATACCGGTGCCCAAACCATGCCTGCAGCAAGTAATGGTAACATGATTTTGTTCGCGATAGAATCCAACCATGCCGCTGTATTCTGTGACCACATACCTGAAATGAATGGCATCAAAACCAATAATCCATAGCCTGTGAGCTGAGGCAATTGAAGGTTTGCTGATTTATTTTTGAATATCCAATGTGAAGTAAATCCAACCAGGAAAATACCAACCGATCCAATGCTAATAAGTGCCTTTGATGCTACCAAGCCTGTAAAAAACAATACCAAGCTCAGTAGAAAAATGGACTTTATTATTTTCTGGCTGTCCATCATAAAAACTCTTTTAGCCTGATGACCAAAAACGGAAGTATAAAAGCACTGCAAGAAACCTGTGAAGTAAAGGGTGCAAAAAAAAGAAGACCGAGAAGCATGAAAATAGTAATCGTAAAAACCGGGTTTCTTTCTGTAAGGTTATTTTTCCAAATCCAATACACCGGTATAAAAGATAAGACTCCGGTGCTTACCATTAAATGAAGAAATTGAAAATTGGGTTTATCAGGACTTGGCAAATTATGGTCATTGTATTCATTCCACATAGCATGAATATAATCACCCAGCCCTACCCCGGTCAGCGGGTGTTTTAACATCTGATTCCAGGAAAAAGAAATTTCATTGCTGTAACTTATTACATACCCGGAAAAAGATAAAATGGTATCATGAAAAGCAGTGAACAACACATAGGAGATAATGCATATTAGTGGCAAGGACAGTGCGCATTGCACTACCAGATTCCGGATTGAATGACCTTCGGCTGCAACAGTTACACTATAAAATAGCAGGATAAAGATAGCAAATCTGGCTGATCCAAAATAAAGGAATGCTATTTCGATCAGAATGAAAAAAACAAACCTGAGTACCGGCCTTTTTATAAATACCACCCCAACCAAGGACGCAGACCATAGTATCCATGAGTTTTGTTCTCGAGAATGAAAGAAACTCCAAGGCAATTCTTCTATTACCCAGGCAGACCACTTAAAAATCGGGAATAAAACGTGACATAACATACTCATACCGGTGGCAATTAGAATACCCTGCACCAGTATTGAACGCTTGAGTTGATTTTTAAAGACAAAAAAATAAATAGAAAGTACTGTAAGGGGGGCCATATTAAGCCATTGATTCCATCCTCGGTAAAAATCACGACAGTAAAACAATGTAAACAAATACACTATTGGAATGACTAACCATATAAAATCTTGTTTTTCGCCATTTGATTTGATTGCATCAATATCATAAAAAAGCCTGCCGACACTTGCTATCAACATTACACCCATTAGGATCGATTGACCTGCAATGGAAAATACAGAAACCACTATATAAAGGAGACAAAGAAAGGTAGCATAAGTCGAAATCTTATTTTGATCCATCTGTAATATCGCCTCAATATACAAATGTATTTAACCATCCCATATCCGGTCAATATGCGATGAAAACGTTAATTTTGTACCTCTTTTAAAAGCATTCTGTTTTGACTTTAATAAAATCAATTTCAGGTATCAGAGGCACTATTGGAGGAAAAGCCGGTGAAAACCTAACTCCGCCTGATATCGTAGCTTTTACTTCAGGGTTTGCCAAATTGATCGTTGATACTTATTCCCATCCGAAAATTATGATCGGAAGGGATGGGCGGAATTCTGGTGAAATGGTACAATCACTGGTAAGTTCTACTTTGGTGGCCTTTGGCATTCATGTGTTAGACGCAGGTCTTACTACAACCCCCTCTCTCGAAATGGGCATTGTTCATTATAAAGCACAGGGAGGTATTATGATCACTGCCAGTCACAATCCAATGAATTGGAATGCACTGAAATTCATGAACGAAAAAGGAGAATTCATAGATAACAACGATGGTCAAAAAATACTGGCCCTGGCTGATTCCACTTTAGAATATTGCAAGCACGATTCCATTGGAAAAATCAGCCTTATTCAGGATTCAATAGAAAGGCACATCGATGCTATTTTGAACCTTCCCCTCGTAAATTGTCCTGCTATTGCAGCTAAAAAATATAAAGTTGTCCTGGACGCGATCAATAGTACCGGGTCCCTGGCTATTCCACCACTTTTGTCCAGGCTGGGAGTAGAGTGTATAGTATTAAATGGCGAAATAAACGGAGTCTTCAATCACAATCCCGAACCCTTGCCTGAAAACATTACCGGTATGCAAAAAGCTGTGATCGATTTTAATGCTGACATGGGTATTATAGTTGATCCCGATGTAGACCGACTTGCATTTATTTCTGATGATGGCAGTTCGTTTGGTGAAGAATACACGTTAGTCGCTGTAGCCGATTATATTCTATCTCAGGTAGTGGGCAACACCGTATCCAATTTATCCTCCACCATGGCACTTCGCGATGTGACAGAACAGTATGGCGGCAAATATTATTCATCTGCTGTTGGAGAAGTTAATGTTGTAGCTAAAATGAAAGAGGTAAACGCAGTGATTGGGGGCGAGGGCAATGGTGGCATTATCTATCCTGACTTACATTATGGACGCGATGCTATGGTTGGTATCGCCTTATTTTTATCTTCTTTAGCATCAAAAAACATTTCGGTATCCGCGCTGAGAGCGGGCTTTACAAAATATGAAATGTCCAAAAATAAAATAGAAATAAACGATATACATCAAATCAATCACATATTAGAAATAGTAAAATCAAAATACAAAGAATATGAGATCAATACCGAAGATGGCGTGAAAATAACCATGCAAAAAGAATGGATACATTTGAGGAGGTCTAATACTGAGCCAATCATCAGGATCTATGCAGAAAGTAAATCAAAAGAAAAAGCGGACACATTAGCTCTGACTATGATTCAAGTTATAGAAGAAATCCAAAAAAACATAAAATGAAAAGAATTTATTTTGATAATGCCGCCTCCACCCCACTTTTGCCTGATGTAATCGAGATCATGCAAAATGCATTGACCAAATATCCGGGTAATCCATCCTCCATTCATACTGAAGGTCGGGCTGCCCGGGCGCAAATAGAGGAAGCTCGCAAGTTGATTGCCAAACATTTAAATGCATCCATTGGAGAAATCTTTTTTACTTCAGGAGGAACAGAATCAAACAATACGGCTATAAAATGTGCAGTCCGGGATTTGGGAATTAAAAGAATAATCAGTTCTCCTATTGAGCATCACGCCGTTTTGCACTCGATTGAAAGTTGTGGACGCGATTACAAAGTTGAAATTGAATACCTTGATGTAGATGGATTTGGTCAGATAAACCTATCTCAGTTGGATGAACAATTGAGGTCAAATAATACCCCAACCCTGGTAACTTTAATGCATATCAATAATGAACTTGGCAATATCAATCCAATCGAAGAAATAAGCCGGATCTGCAAAAAGTACGGAGCCTGGTTTCATACAGATGCTATCCAATCTGTTGGACATTTGCCGATAAACCTGCAAAATATTCACCTCGATTTCTTGTCAGCCAGCGCACATAAATTTCACGGACCGAAAGGCGTAGGTTTTATTTATATCAATAACAAAGTAAAGATAAAACCATATGTGGATGGTGGTGGCCAGGAAAGAAATATGCGGGGAGGTACGGAATCAGTTCACAATATACTGGGTATGGCCAAAGCGCTGGACCTTGCTGTATTAAACATGAATGATCACCATACCCGAATACAGAAACTTAAAAAATACTTTATTGAAAACACTGCTGGCATAAATGAAGAAATAATCATAAACGGGGATCCTTCAGGCAATACTTCGCCGGCCATACTTAGTATATCATTCCCACCAAATCCCAAATCAGATCTTTTGCTTATGAATTTCGACATTGCCGGGGTGAGTGTTTCTGGAGGTAGTGCTTGTGTCTCAGGATCAGAACAAGAATCACACGTTTTGAACGCGATCAAACATCCGGGCGAACGAAAGACCATTCGGTTTTCATTCTCACATTTGAATACTGAGGAGGAAATTGACCATGTAGTTTCTTTACTACGGTCTTGGTATCCGGTATATTCCATATAAATGAATCTGGATGATATCTATATAAGCCGGTGTTTTCAACTTGCGCTTAAAGGCATAGGTAGTACGAAGGCCAATCCGCTGGTCGGCGCGGTATTGGTCCACGATAATAGAATTATCGGTGAAGGGTACCATGCTGCATTTGGAGCAGCCCATGCAGAAATCCAGGCACTGAACAGTGTGAAAGCAGAAGATCTGGACAAAATTGAAAATAGCACTCTGTATGTAAATCTGGAGCCGTGTTGTATTCATGGTAAGACTCCACCATGTGTAGATGAAATCATCAGACGAAAAATAAAAAGAGTTATTATTGGTCAGTTGGATCCAAACCCAAAAATTAATGGAGCTGGCATGAAAATAATGCAGAAAAAAGGGATCGAAGTGATTTTGTCTCCATTGGAAGCCGAAGCCAGGAATCTGAATAAAGTATTCATTAAAAACATGGATATTGGTCTACCCTATATTACCTTAAAGTTTGCGTGCAGTGCGGATGGTTTTATGGGCAGAGCGGATCAGAGGATAAAGATCTCCAATGCCTGGTCTGAATATTTAGTTCACAAGATCAGGCACCAGGTTGATGGAATTATGATTGGTACCAATACCGCAATGATCGACAACCCTTCCTTGACAAACAGGCTTTATTACGGGAACAGTCCGGTCAGAATAGTGATGGATCGTTTGGGTATTGTACCGCTGCACTATCACTTATTTACTGATGGTGGAAATACATTGCTCATTACTGAAAATACTATGAATCAATATGGTCCAAATGTGAAAAAATTACCTTGGAATCCTGATTTGAGGGAAATCCTGAAAAAACTGTTGGATGAGGGCCTGTCTTCCATTTTAGTAGAGGGAGGAGCAAGGACATTAGATTCTTTTATTCGGGCCAAACTTTGGGATGAGCTTTGGTGCACCCAAAGTAAAATCTCCTTGAAACACGGAATAATGGCACCTCTGGTCAACAGTAAAATCGGATGGTGTACCCATATTGGGTCTGATGAACTTAGGGTTTATTATAATGACGAGGAAAATACATAAATATAGGTCGGGTAATTTTGTTAAAAACTAACTGACAATCAAGTATATATTACCCGGAATTAACTAAATCGTTAAAGTTATTTTAAATATAACTATAATATACCAGTGAAGGTATTAAATTTGTTTTTATGGTAGTATTTTTGAAAGCGATAATCAATACAATCTGATGGGGAAAACATTTGATAGCGTTTTTTACTCTCTGCTGATGATTTTAGGTACAGTCACAGCATATGCACAGAATGCGACTAAAATCAAATGGCTGAGTTTTGATCAGGTAGAAGCTCTCCGACTCGAGAATCCAAGAAAAAAAATAATGGTTGATCTGTATACCGACAATTGTGCTTTTTGTCGCAAACTGGATCTTTCTACTTTTCAAAATGAATTTATTTCACATTATCTAAATGAAAACTTTTTCCCGGTACGATTTAATGCACAGCATAAAAAAGATATCATATTTGACAAAAAACTATTTAAATTAGATAATAGCGGTTACCATGAATTGGCAATTGTACTTAGCCTGGGAGATTTGGGCTTCCCTACCTTAGTGTTTTTAGATGAAGATAATCAAATTATACAACCAATTCAAGGATATCAGACTGTAGATGAATTGGAAAGGATCATGTATTATTTTGCAAATGATATTTATTTAAACACACCCTGGAACGAATTTGTAAGCAGGTTTAAACCTACCAATTCAAAACCAAAAATGGAATTTCATAAGTCCGAAATGATTCCTCCTACCCTTGCGCCCAGTGCGGAACCTATTAAAAAGAAAAATTAAAAGTGGCAATCTAAAACCACTTAAATCCGGACGATTTTCTCTTTCTTCTTACGGTCGTTCTCACACCCAATACACCTAACAAGCCTCTTGTAAGTTCTCTAGCCACTGTCCTTCCAACTTGCCTGGTTACTGTACTACCCATTATTTTTTCAAAAGTACTTTTTTCTTTTCTTCCTGGCTCTTTTACCTCTATTTCCTGTTCTTCCCCACGGGCTTCATTCAACACACCTGTAAGTATCTCATAAGCACTTTCGCGATTGATTACTTCGTTATAAAAGCCGACTAACTCCGATCGGGATACAATACTGTTAATCTCATCAGATGATAATATATCCATTCTGGATCCGGGTGGTCGCATCATTACATGTACCAGCGGGGTGGGTATGCCCTTTTCATTTAATGAAGTGACCAAGGCTTCGCCGATACCCAATTCAGTGATATGCTGATCTACATCGTAAAAATCGGTAAGGGGATAGTTTTCAGATGCGGCTTTAATGGCTTTTCGGTCATTGGCTGTGAATGCTCTCAAGGCATGTTGTATTTTCAAACCAAGCTGACTGAGAACTGCGGCTGGTACATCCGTCGGATTTTGCGTAATAAAGAAAATGCCAACTCCCTTGGACCTGATCAGCTTAATGATGGTTTCTATTTGATCCAGCAAGGCATCGGTTGCATCTTCAAAAATCAGATGAGCCTCATCTATAAACAGGCATAATTTAGGTTTTTCCAAATCTCCAGCCTCTGGAAAGGAAGAATATACCTCAGCCATCATTTGAAGCATAAAACTCGCAAAGAGTTTGGGCTTGTCCTGAATATCCGTAAGTCTCAATATCGAAATCATACCCCGGCCAGTACTGTCCTTTCTCACCAGATCCTGTACATCGAATGATCTTTCTCCAAAAAAAAACTCTGCTCCTTGTTGTTCAAGTTCGATTATGTTTCTGATTATAGTACCCACTGATGCTGTAGAAATGCGTCCATACTCCTGCTCAATAGAATTTTTACCTTCATTAGATAAAAAAGTAAGTACTTTCTTTACATCATCCAGATCCAAGAGGGGAAGACTTTTATCGTCACAGTATTTAAATATTAAAGCCATCACTCCGGATTGAGTTTCGTTTAAACCCAAAATCTTTGAAAATAATACGGGGCCAAATTCCGTCACTGTGGCTCTTAATTTGATTCCTTTTTCATTAGACAGAGTCAAAAATTCTACAGGATTGTCAGATGGAATGAAAGGAATACCTATTGCATCCGATCTTTCAATAATTCGTGCATTAGCAGTACCTGCAACTGCAATTCCGCTTAAATCTCCTTTGATATCCATCAGCAGACAAGGAACACCATGTGATGAGAGATTTTCTGCCACCAATTGTAATGATTTAGTCTTGCCTGTACCCGTAGCTCCGGCTATCAACCCATGCCTGTTCAAAGTGCTTAATGGTAATCTTACAAACAGGTCTTTTATTACCTGTTTATTCAACATAGCGGTGCCAATGATTATTGACTCCCCCTTAAATTGATATCCATTTTGGACACTTTCATAAAACGCAGTTATCTGATCAGCCATATTCTTTAGCTTTAATCCACAAACTTATAAAAAATTCCATTGCATTTCATTTTATATAATTTCTGCACAGCTTCCCGTTTTATTAAAAAACATTTCCTTTTAATATTGCTCATATAATCATTTCTCAGAATTATATAAATATTACAATTTTATATATATTTGAAATATTATTTAACTTAAAAAATCTTAACATCATGGCAGGTAAAAGAACAACTCACCGTAGCACAGCAGGTAAAAAATTGTATGCTGTAAGAAATGCTCAGGGAAAATTTACTGACATTCAGACTTATGAACGTGCACACAGAGCAGATCTAAAAAAGAATTCAAAAGCAGAGGCTGCTAAAGCCAAGGCTGCTCCTAAAGCCAAGGCTGCTCCTAAATCCAAAGCCGCTCCTAAAGCAAAAGCCGCCACTAAAGCAAAAGCCACAACTAAAACTAAGGCAGCTGCTAAAACAAAACCAGTGACTAAAGCAGCCGCTAAAAAAACAGTTACTAAAAAAACCGCTGAAAAGAAAAAATAACTAAATAGGGATTTTACTGTTAAAAGGAATGAAGTCAATAAACTTTATTCCTTTTTTATTTTCTATTCCATTCTTCTATCCGTTTCTTGTACCTATTCGAATTTACGGGCCAGGCGGTATTGCTGATGGAACTTTCCAAAGATTCAACAAATGAATTTTTAGATTTAGAATTGTAAAAATCTATTTTTGTCAATGCTTCGACACTGTCAATCGTAACCATATGGTCTTCGAGAGGCAATTCACTCTTTTTATTTGGGATTATAAACCCAATTCCTTTTTTATCTGTTCCGGTTGTATCCAGCAGAACTTTATAAAATAAAGAAGGAACACTCACCCTGTTATCTCCAATTTTTTTAATTATCCCCTGGTTCAAGACGGGTCCGGTCACGACTAATAAACTGTGGTTTGTACGAGCCCAGTCACGTACATTTTCTTCTAATTCTCTCCATATGCCTTGATTGAAAAATTTGTCCTGCGGTGAAATATTACTCATAAAGAAACATTCCTCGGCTGCCTTCCGGTCAAATGCCATATCTGCTGCAGGAGCCAGATGCCCCCTTGTAAATCCTGAACCCGTATAATCTCTGTGTAGAGCAGAACGGGTAAGCACACTATGATCCGGGGTAAAATAATTGAACCTCTCTACTTTAGGAGCATTCAGTTCAGCTCGGGTCAGCTCATAATATACCCATTCTGCCTGCTCATCTGCCTCAGAATAAGAAAGAGTAAAATGACTGTGCTGTATAAGTGCACTCTTTTTAGTTTGACTCGGTAAATCGATGGATAAATTTCCATATCCATTTGAATGCCCTTTTACATGGATTGAAGCTTCGGGGATTGATTGTGGAGGTAATCCTGATAGAGAATTGGAGTTTTGTCCTTCATACCGTTGAAAATAAAGCAGCAATTTCCATAAAAAAAAGAGCAGGACTATACTATATACCACCACCTTTAGCAAAAAAACAGGTTTTTTCCTCTTACTACCTCCATAGTTTCTGCCTGCATGATTAGACCTGAACGTTGCCATACAATACTCAAAGATAAATCGAATTAAAAAC
>CAYNIG010000040.1:0-24358 GCA_964396995.1 uncultured Saprospiraceae bacterium
GACGATACAAATCCTCTGCCTTAGGGTGAGAAAATTTCCATTTTTCATAATAAGGTCGTATGCGTTTTTCCAACATGGAATCTCCGAGAGCCCTGTTCAATAATTTGAAACCTTTCGCAGGCTTTTCATATATGGATTGAATATAACCCATAAGAGAAAATTGGTTGATTGGATCGGTGGCAGCCATATCGTTGTTTTCTCTTGCCTGCAGATACCATGGAAAATCATCTGCTTCTTCATAATCAGTAAGAAATGGGAGTGGAGCATCGGAAAAAAAATTGGGCATATTCCGGTCATGGAAATATTCTTTTTCAATATAACTTACTAAACCCTCGTCAAGCCAAGCTTCTTTTCTTTCATTCGAGGCCACTATTGCCTGAAACCAATTATGTGCAATCTCATGTACTATCACTTTTTCTAATTCAACCGGTGAACTGCTGTATCCCTTGTCGACCAGGGTGATCATAGGGTATTCCATTGCGTCCAAACCAGGCCTGTCACATGCCACCAGACTTACCTGAGGATATGGATATTCACCTATTTTTTCTGAAATGTATTTTATCACTTTTTTGGCATGGCTACAGGCTTCTTTCCAGTATGATAATTTGTTTGATTTATAAAATGACCATAATTCAATAGTCCGGTGTGGCAACGAAATGGTGTCGAATCCGACCCAAAATTCTTGGTCAGCAAACCAGGCAAAATCTACCACATTATTTGCCACATAATGCAGCGTCTTCAACTCCTGCTTATTTGCAATCTCTTGAGGTGAATATCCTTTGACAGATTCGCGTAATCGTAAGGCTGAGGCAACTAAATTTTCTTTTTCTTGTTTATTCAATAGTGTGCCGGTGGCCGCTGTAGTGTATCCTGTTGGCAGGCTAATTGATACTTCATAATTTCCAAAATCATTGTAGAATTCACCTATTTCGAGGTAATTCATAGTGTTCCATCCGGTAGAATCCAACAGCGCTATTTTGGGGTACCATTGTGTCATTTGATACGAATTCCCCAGGTGTCCGCCACGGGAAATATTTTTAGGGATATCTAAAATATAATCGCAACTTAATTTTACACTATCGCCATGCCGTAGTGGTTCGTTCAATTCCACCTGTATGATTTCCTGACTCTTGTTTTCGTATGAAAATTTTACAATTTCATTTCGTATTGAAAATTCCAAACGAACGTAACCACCCTGATCGGATTTTGATAATTTGTATTTTCTGGAATCTCCCATTCGGGCCAATTGCCTGCTATACTCACTCTTATTCGCTTTGAATGTGTTCATCCAGGTATGTAATTTTAGGGCACTAAGAGTTTTGCCTGACCGGTTATGATAGGTAATCTCCATATTTGCTGTGAGGGTATGGAGATTGTCATTCAAGATGCAATTTATTTTGTAATCAGCTCTTTGGTTTTGAGCCAAAGTATAGTTACCAATCAAGAAAAGGCATATAATCAATACTAAAGTCGCTGAATCTGGGTATGTTATTTCCGACTTAATTCTGAGCATTTGGATCATCAACCGCCAAATTACCGCTAAATTTGCGGTGATGAAAACCGATTCCGGCTCTGCATTCCTTATCACTGCTGTTTTGTCTCTTACCTTTACATTAGGAATAGCACAAGGATCTTTGACCGGAAAATTAACAGATGAATCAAATCAACCTGTAGAAGGGGCTACGGTGCAGTGGAAAAATAAAACTATATTTTCTGTAACCGATTCCCTTGGAAAGTTTAAAATATCCAGAAATGGGGATTCTATACTGATAATTAACTATGTAGGTTTTAAAAGCCTTGAGCGATTAATTTCTTTGAGTGAAAACAATGTGGAAATTTCACTTAGTGAAAATGTTGAATTGCAACAAATAGAAATCAAATCCAAGAGGGCAGATACTTACACCCCCATTGCAAGCAATTTAAATAAGGAGATTATTAGTTTACAGGAATTGAGAAAAGCTCCTTGTTGTAATTTATCCGAAAGTTTTGAAACCAGTGCAGTTGTAGATGCAAATTATACTAACGCAGCATTGGGCACCAGGGAAATAGAAATGCTGGGCTTGAGGGGTATTTATTCTCAAATTATGATCGACTCCAGGGCAACGATGTATAGTTTTGCAGCTCCATTTGCCTTCGATTATATTCCCGGTCCATGGCTCAAAGGGTTGCAAGTGAGCAAAGGTGCCGGTACTGTCGTAAATGGGGCAGAAGGCCTTTCAGGACAAATTAATGTGGATCTGATAGATGCTATGGATGGCCCAAAGTTATTATTGAATGCCTACGCCAATCATAGAAACAGATATGAATTGAATGTAGTTTCAGCCCGGAGATTCTCAGAAAAGTGGTCTGCCGCAACTTTATTCCATGCAAACAGCGATGGCCATCATCAGGATAAAAACGATGACGGCCTTCTCGATGCCCCCAGGAAAAAACAAATCAATATATTACAGCGATTCCATTATTTTGATTCCAAATGGGAGTTTCAGGTAAACGCACATGGAATACTGGACAACAGAGAAGGTGGTCAGACACATCATCCTGAGCCAGGTCATACTGAAGGACTGCTCCAGTATAGTCACGAAAATAAAAGGCTTGAAATTTTTGGTAATATTGGATTTGTCGGGTTTAAAGACGAAGGTAAAGCATTGGGATTTCAATGGCATGTACAAAAGCATCAGTATGATGCTCGTTACGCCCAGTTAGCCAATGGAGATGATTTTTCCAGTTATGCCAACCTGATCTTTGAAGATAAACTGCAGTCCAAAAGACACAAAATAAATGCCGGTGGTAGCATCAGAACAAATTTAACTGATGAAGGATTTTCCGATTTTATATTTAATCGGAAATACATAGTTCCGGGTCTGTTTGGAGAATACAATTATAACGCAGATGTAAAGGAATCCAAATTCGGATTTACAGCCGGCTTCAGATCGGACAAATACGATGAATATGGAATTCAGTTTACTCCAAGGATTTCTATGAGATACAATATAGATGGGGATTATGGTACGATCAGGGCATCTGCAGGAAGGGCTTACCGCATGCCTAATATCATTTCAGACAATATTCATTTTATTGGAACAGGAAGGTTTTATCAGATTGAAGCCATAGGACTGGATATTGCTAACAATTATGGAATGAGTTATAACCAGAAAGTATTTATCGGTGGACCGGCAGAATGGAATATTTCAATCGATTATTATCATACTTATTTTGTCAAACAAAATATACAGGATTTTGAATCTTCTACAGGAAAAATAATAAACAATTACATTGAAGATGCTTCCAGGATTAATTTTGCTCTTATCCAAAACCAGTTTCAATTAACTCCCCATCTCGGTTTTAAAGTAGCTTATAAATATACCGATGCAAAATATAAATTAAATTCTTCATCCGCATTGATCTCCCGATTATATTTGCCAAAGCACCGCGGATTATTTACTCTCGATCTCAATTCAAACGAAAATACCTGGATAGGAAATTTTACATTGCAATGGGTAGGTAGCCAAAGATTGTTAGATATTTCCAATTACCCAACAAAGGAGAGCAAGGGCCATGCAAACCATTCTCCGGCATATTTATTATCCAATCTCCACGTAGCCCATAATTTTGGAAAATGGGAAATTTATACAGGTTCTGAAAACATCACCAACTATGTACAGGACTACCAGATTGTAAGCCGCTTCAGTGTCGGTTCTAAGTATTTCGATGCCACAAGATTATATGCCCCGAATATGGGTATGCGGTGGTATGCCGGTGTCAAGTACACCATATTATAAATAAGTTCATTTTGTTTCAATACAGATATATTCTCTTGTATGAGAATTGCATTTTACTGATTCTGAGATGGTATGGGTAGGGTAAAGCCATATTATTTCTTCTTTATTTACCAATACTAATGCCTGTTTTTTATCGGCCCCGGATACTTTGTGATCGGTAAGTATATCTTTTATTTTTTTCGACTGGCCTTTCATGCCCAATGGTTTCATGCGATCACCCGGAGCCCAATTTCGAATGGTTACTGGATAGGAAATATCCATGCCGTTTATTATGGATTGATTCAAAGAAGGCTTGGAGCTGTTGCTGCATTTTCTGAATACAATTTTGCCATCACCAAGGAAAAGGGTGAACGGCAATGACTGGATTTCCTGTGATACAAACACAGGTGTGATTGGTATGATATCCAGTGATTGATTTCCAATGATTATTTTATGTGATTTGGAGATAAATTTTCTGCCTTTTTTTTCATTCTGTACTACCATGAATACCTGCTTTACGGTGTCTTCATTAAATCCAAATGGAGATAAAAAATAATAAAGAGAATATTCATTTATTTCCCGGGTAATCTTTATTGTTATTTTTCGCGGAGTGGTTGAAACGATCTTTTTATATAATTTGCGTATATAATTGTCATAAAATGGCAAAAACGCCTGGATTTTATCTCCAAACTCAGCAATATGCCTGATTGCATTTGTATTTATGGATAGGAGTGAGGGTATAATCTGGTTCCTGATTTTGTTCCTGGTAAATTCATTTTCCTCATTTGAGGTATCGTTTCTGAATTCAATTTTTTCCTGGTCGAGGTATTTAAAAATTTCATCTTTAGTATAATACAAAAAGGGTCTAACCAAAACCAGTTTTTCATTTAGATCGGAGTAGGGGAGGACGGCTGAAAACAGCATACCTCCGGCTCCATCCAATCCGGTGCCCCGCACCAGATTCATCAAAATAAGCTCTGCTTGATCGTTTAGATGGTGGCCTGTGAGTACATATTTTAATTTGCGTTCTTTGCAAATGGTACCAAACCAGTCATACCTGAGTTTCCTGGCTGTTTCTTCTATTCCTTTTTTATTTTTGGCAGCTATTAACCTGGTGTCGAAAGAAATAGTTAGCAATTCAATACCTTTATGCGAGCACCAAGTTTTTACAAATTTTTCATCCTGATCTGAGGCATTCCCTCTAAGCTTGAAGTTAACATGAACACAAAGAATTGTAAACTCTAATTTTAAAAGCACTGACACCAGGCATATTGAATCAGGCCCTCCGCTCAATCCAACAATCAATGTTTGACCTTGTGGGGTAAGACCTATTGCAGCCAGGTCAGACTTTATTTTTTGTTCAATTTGGAAACCATTATTTTTGCGCATCTAACTATCAAATCTACCATAATGAAAACTCCGGGATATTTTTTATTCAGTCTCGCCTTCTTTTTTTTAATCTGCTGTAAAAATAGTGAATCTTTCACTGGACAGGCAGCCTCTGAAAAGGATTTGGCATCTACAAAAAAAGTAGCTGTTAACGGCGTATTCCCCGACACTCCTATCACCGTAGCCATAACCAATCCTGCTGAGGCATCAAACAATAAGTATAGCCATTATGATGTGATTTTGAAAAAAGACCTTTGTAATAAATTCTGGAAAATCGATGGAGGTATTAATGGAAACAACAACCTGACTCAGGAAGAAATGGATGGCATCTGGTATGAGTTTACTGAAAATGGGAAATATGCTAAAAACAGGTACAACAAAATCATAAGTTCAGGTACTTATACAATGGATCATCAGGGTGTGATGGAAATGACCCCGTCGAAAGCATCTGAAAAAAAATTGGAATATCAGGTAAAATTTAATAATGACCTCATGATATTTATCGGGACGCCCAAGTACGAAGACAGTCATTTGCAAATGCGATTATCAAGGATTTTTACCAAACCAAAGCAAGGCTAGAAAAGATTGCAAGCCACCTCTTTAATGGATACCTATACTAAATGAACTCCGTTTTTTAATAATAACCACCTGAATTTATACCCTTGACGCTGCTTGCCTTCTATAACTAAAAGTATTTAAAGCTATGGCCGTTTTCTATTTTTTGTAAGGATTCTACAATCAGGTTGATTACATTTTCCACATCTTGTTTGTGTGACATTTCAACTGTCGTATGCATGTATCTCAATGGAATGGAAATCAAGACGGAAGGTACTCCCTGTGAGGAATATGCAAAAGCATCAGTATCGGTACCGGTTGCCCTGGAAGATGCCTGCCGCTGAATCGGGATTAGTTTTTCGATAGCTGTATCGGTCACCAGTCTTAATAATTTTTGATGAACTGCAGGTGCATGGGTTACTCCCGGACCATCGCCACATTTGACATCTCCATCTTTCTTTTTATTCATATGAGGAGTACTGGTATCGTGCGTCACATCGATGATGATAGCTGCATTGGGTTTTAACCGGTGAGCAATCATCTCGGCACCGCGCAATCCTATCTCCTCTTGTACCGCATTTACTACATGCAATGTATAAGGCAGTTCTATTTTGTTTTCTTTTATTCTTCGTGCCACTTCGGCTATACAATAGCCACCGAGTCTATTATCCAATGCCCGACCCACATAATAGTTTTCGTTTAATATAAAAAACTCATCTTCGTAGGTCATCACACAGCCCACGTGCACACCCATGGCCAATACTTCTGCTTTGTCTTTTGCTCCAATATCTACGAAAAGATTCTCAATAGTGGTTTTCGGATCTTCGTTGCCACCAGACCTGGTGTGTATGGCCGGCCAGCCAAATATACCTTTTACGATGCCTTTATCTGTCTGAATATTTACCCTTTTAGCCGGTGCTATTTGATGATCGGAGCCACCATTCCGAATGACATGGATAAGCCCGTTGTCTGTAATATAATTTACAAACCAGGAAATCTCATCAGCATGGGCTTCAATTACTACTTTGAATTCTTTGCCTGGATTGATCGTTGCATAGGCTGTTCCATAGTCATCTAGATCCCAGCTATCCACAAATGGTTTTATATAATCCAACCAAATCTTTTGACCCTGAGCTTCGTACCCGGTAGGGGATGGATTATTAATATAGGCTTTTAAAAATTCTTCCTGACTTGTCATGTATCTTTATTTAATATGATAATCAATTTGCATGTGCATCTGACCAAGCCTGAGGGTCCCCATTCCAGGACATCAGCAGTTCATGATCAGCTACGTTAATATATCCGGTCTGTAATGCAATCCTTATAAGGGTAGCATAGTCGGTTATGGTCGTAAATGGAATTTGTGCTTCATTGAATGTGTTGGTACATATAGAAAAGCCGTAGGTGAAAATGGCAACTACACCGGCAACCACCCCTCCTGCATCCTGAAAGGCCTTGACCGCTTTAATACTACTTCCTCCGGTTGACAATAAATCTTCAATGATGATTGCTTTTTGCCCGACCTCAAAATACCCTTCTATTTGATTACCCATCCCATGTTTTTTGGCTTCTGATCGGATATAAATCATAGGCAACTCCAACCGATCAGCAATTAATGCCCCATGGGCTATACCCGCCGTCGCCACACCAGCCACCAGGTCAAATGGAACATATTGCCGGGCGGACTCAATATAGGCGTCTATGATTTCTGAACGAAGGTTGGGATAGGAGAGCACTATCCGGTTATCACAATAGATCGGTGATTTCAGCCCTGAGGCCCAGGTAAATGGTTTTTGCGGATTTAGTTTTATTGCTTTTATTTGCAACAAATCTTGGGCTATCTTTTCTGAAATCATATGAATTTAAGCACGCAAAAATATAAAATCTGGGTCAATACTTCGTGGCTTGTTTTTTTATCCGCTCGGGAATTCAAAGCCGATCGCATCACCGCACCGGTTTATGTATTGATTCATTATCCACCTGTAGCCAAAATAGTACAACTCATTCATAAGCTGCAATCAGGAATGATCGACTTTCCGGTTATTATTGTCTGTAAAAACAAGGCTCAAGCTTGGACATCTCTGCTTCGTGCAATGAAAATAGTGTTCGCTGCAGGTGGATTGGTACAAAACTCTACCGGAAAGTATTTATTTTTTTATCGCCGCGGGGCATGGGATTTGCCCAAAGGGAAGCTGGATAAAGGCGAAAAAAACAAACCAGCAGCCTTACGGGAAGTTAGAGAAGAAGTGGGCCTGGATTGCAAAATTATTTCCCTTCTCCCTACAACGTATCATACCTATTTTGATAAAGGTAAATTGGTTTTAAAGGAGACGGCCTGGTATAAAATGAAAGCGGTGAATGACAAGGTCAGACTTCAGTATGAAGAGGATATAGAAAAATACAGATGGATATTAAAGAGTGATTTTGGCAGAATTCGAAAAAAAATTTATCCGAATTTACTAGCTATGTTGGGTAAGGAAATGGAAATAGGATAGGGAAGGATTATTTAGAATTTCCCCTCCTGATCATTTCGTATAATGTCATCGACAGAAACACTTTTTCTTCCACTTTGTCCATGTCACCCAGGTATTGAAATGCACGGGGATTTCGTGTTTCCTTTTTGTTTTCATTCATCAGATTACCAGCAAATTTATTATTTACATGTACAGCCAATAATGCGTTGTCATTGCGGTCTATTTGTGCAATCACGTTTCGGTCATTGTACCACAATTTCCCTTGTTTGTCCAGTTTGCCAAAATATTCTGTATCAATAAATACTTCTACTTCTTTGGTGATGAGGTATGCAAATTCATGTTCTGATGTACGGGCAATGAGTACCGCTTCCTCCGGTCTGTATATTTTTTGAATATATACGATCAGCGGCTCATGATAAATGGATTGAAATACACCACGATGGATTTTGTGACCAAAGTTTTTTTTGATTTGCCTGTGTTGTCTCAGGCTAAGAAGCTCCATTTCACTGCGATCCCATCTGATCAGGTGCTCCTGAGCCCATGATTTGAGCTCAGGCTGTAATGATCTGAGATCATTGCGCAATCTGAAAGTCACCGACCTGAAGCCTTCGAATAATTTATCTAAAATCGAAATCACGTTTGCAAAACTAAAAATAATGACGGTGATAATTGAAAAAAGTAAAAGCCTGACCATAAATTAATGTACGAGTTATAATTTACGACATACGATTTAATTTTTTTTGCCAGATTCACATGGAGGATTGATCCGAATATCGTAAATCGTCCATTAACTTAATCTTTTTATCCCAGGTATGATTTCAATGAGTTTTGATGCATTGATCTTCTCAGCCTTCTGATAGCTCTTTCTTTTACCTGTCGTACTCGCTCGCGGGTGAGGCCAAACATGTCTCCAATCTCTTCCAGAGTGAGTGGTTTATTGCCATCCAGCCCGAAATAAGCTGACAATACTTCCATCTCTCTTGGAGCCAGTACAGTCATACCATATTCTACCTCTTTTTTCAAGGACTCTTTCATCAAAGCAAGATCCGGACTCTCTTCGGTATCGTGCATATATATATCGATCATAGCAATATCGTCTTCTTCAGTCCCTATAGGCGCATCAAAAGATACATGTCGCATATTGCTTTTTAAAACGTGATTGACATCTTTTACTGCAACACCCAATGCTTCAGCCAGCTCCTCGGGGGAAGGTTCCCGCTCAAATTCTTGTACGAAGGTAATATACGCCTCGTTTAAACGGTTATAAGATCCTACTTTATTTACCGGCATCCTTACAATACGGCTATATTCAACTATAGCTTGAAGGATAGATTGGCGAATCCACCACACAGCATAGGAAATAAATTTAAAACCTTTAGTCTCATCAAATCGTTTGGCAGCTTTAATCAATCCTACATTCCCCTCATTGATTAAGTCACTCAGGGAAAGACCTTGGTTTTGATATTGTTTGGCTACCGAAACTACAAATCGGAGGTTTGATTTACACATCACTTCCAATGCCTCTTCGTCTCCCTCACGTATGCGACGAGCATACTCAGCCTCCTGTTCTGGGGTGAGCATAGAGAGTTTAGCAATATCATTCAAATATTTTTCGAGCGATACAGACTCCCTATTGGTGATTTTATTAGTAATTTTTAATTGTCTCATGGTTTACCTCCTTTATACATACTGAATTGTGTACGGAAAAGTTTCTCTAATAAACAGAAAAAGCAGCATTTCGCTCGCTGGTTTTTAACAGTTTAACTTTTTATTATGAATAACTATAGTAATAACGCTAAAATCCAAATTAATTTCGGATTTTAGGTTAAAATTTAGACAGAACTTAGTTTTTATTAGTCTGTCTGCAGTCGTAGAAATATATTTCCCTAAAAGCTAAATATTACTTAAATCTTTAGCCTTTAGGAAATTAAGGGGTGTTTTTTAATCTTCCCAGTTTAATCCTTCAGGTCTGGGTTTGCTCGGTTCCGGATTAGGATTACTAGGTATCACCGGGTTAATATTTTCATTTCGAACATTTTCGTTAGTTGATTCGTCTAATGCTGGTCTTTCTTTAGGACCATCATCATGTCTGGGTGGCCTAGGGCCTCTGGAGTCCCCACTTGAAGGATTATTCCTTCTGTCGAAACCGCCTCTGCCGCCCCGATCTCCTCCTCTATCATGACTTCCCCTATCATTTGATCCTCCCCGGTTATTTCCTCCGTATCTGCTATCCCCTCTGCCACCTCTATCATTTCCACCTCTTCCTCCACGATCATTTCCCCTGTCATTTCCTCTGCGTTCATATCCCCCTCTGTCTGGTCGGTCTGATCTTTCAGGTCTTGGTTGGTCATCAGATTCAGGCGAACTACCTGCCGGTCTTTCAGGTCTGGGCATCAACGCTTTTCTTGAAAGCTTATATTTACCTGTTTTTGGATCGATGTCAAGGAGTTTTACCTTGAGTTCGTCGCCGACACTAAATACTTCCTCAACGTTTTCAATGCGCGTATAAGAAACTTCCGACACGTGCAGTAGTCCTTGTTTTCCTTTAAAATCAACTACTACTCCAAATGGTAAGATTTCTACCACTTTGGCTTCATAAGTAGCACCGATCTCCGGTGTAAAAGTGATGGATTCTACTCTGGCTACGGCGGCATCAATAGATGATTTATCTGGACTGGCAATGGATACTATACCATAGTTTTCAATCTCTTCGATACTAATTACCGTGCCTGTTGTAGCTTGTATATCCTGTATGATTTTACCACCGGGGCCAATGACAGCACCAATTAACGATTTAGGAATTCTGATTTCCACAATTCGTGGTGCATGTGGTTTGTAGTCCTCTCTAGCTTCACTGATGGTTTTAGCCATTTCATTCAGAATGTGGATTCTACCTTCTTTCGCCTGGGCTAATGCTTTTTCAAGTAATTCGTAGGAAAGACCTTCGATCTTCATGTCCATTTGGCAACCACAGATACCTTTAGCTGTACCCGTCACTTTAAAGTCCATATCGCCTAATGCATCTTCATCACCCAGTATATCAGTAAGAATGGCTGCTTTATCACCTTCTTTAATCAATCCCATTGCTACACCGGATATTGGAGCTGTAATTTTAACACCGGCGTCCATCAGGGCCATTGAAGATACACATACTGAGGCCATTGATGTGGATCCATTGGATTCCAATATATCAGACACTATTCTTACAGTATAAGGATTCTCCTCGGGCAATACTTTTTTTACAGACCTCGAAGCTAAATTAGCATGTCCTATTTCTCTGCGACCGGGTCCTCGGTTTGGTTTTGCTTCTCCGACAGAGAATCCGGGAAAGTTATAATGGAAAATAAAATCGGATTCTACCGGTTCAAATGCTGTATCTACCAGCATTTTATCTACTTTAGAACCAAGTGTAACTACACCTAAAGCCTGTGTCTCTCCGCGATTGAAGAGCGAAGAACCATGTGCCGCTGGTAATACATCCACTTCTGTCCATATTGGCCTTACTTCATCGGTTTTTCTTCCATCCAGTCTTTTACCTTCGGACAATACTACCTCCCGCACTATTTTTTTCTTATTTTTTTCCAATAGTTCGGCTATTACTTTTTTATTTGTTGTATAATATTCTTCTCCTTTGGTGGCCAATACATATTCCTTGACTGCATCTTTTAATGCATCAAAGTTGCCTTTACGGGTTTGTTTGTCAGTAGGATTCCTGGCTATCTCATAGATTTTATCTGTGGTTGATAATGAGACTATTTCTTTTAATTCGGTATCTATTTCCGCCTCAGTCACTTCTCTTTTCCCTTTTGCTGCAGCTCCTGATTTTTCTGCCAGTTCCAATTGGATTTTACAGTGTTTTTTTATCTCTTCGTGAGCGATTTTAATAGATTCAATCAACTCAGATTCATCGCATTCGTTTGCTTCCCCTTCCACCATCAATAATTCGGTGGGTGTGGCGGCCACAATAAATTCAAGTGATGCCATTTTTAACTGGGACCGGGTGGGGTTTATTATATATTCACCATTTACTTTGGCTATTCTCACCTCAGATATCGGGCCATTCCATGGTATATCGGATAAAGTAATTGCTGTGGATGCTGCCAGGGCAGCAAATCCATCCGGTAAAGATTCCGTTTCGCCAGATAAAAGATTTATAATTACCTGGGTTTCATTTAAGAAGGAATCGGGAAATAAAGGTCTGATTGCCCGGTCCACTAGTCTGGATGTAAGTACTTCGTAATCAGATAGTTTGCCTTCCCGTCTAAAAAAATTGCCCGGAATTCTACCGGCAGCGTAAAATCGTTCAGAATAATCTACCGAAAGCGGAAAAAAGTCCTGGTCAGGTTTCGCTTCTTTGCTTGCGACCACGGTAGCCAGAAGTATAGTGTTACCACATTTTAATACGGCAGACCCGTTTGCCTGGGTTGCCAGTTTGCCGGTTTCTAAAATTACTTCTTTGCCATCAGGCAGTTGGAAAGAAACCGAAATAGGATTTTTTTGTCCCATGTTTTTTTAATGGTTTGATAATGAATGAATTAAAACTCAAAAAGCCCTACGCAAAGTAGAGCATAAATCAGATAGAACTAGAAGTGTTGTCAGTAAATAAAGTCTACGATAATCCGGTAATTCTGGACTATTTTCGTATACCCAACTGCTCGATCAATTCACGGTATTTACTCAGATTGTGCTTAGCCAGGTAGTTGAGCAATTGTTTGCGTTTACCTACAATAGTGAGTAAAGATCTGCGGCATGAATGATCTTTTCTGTTCTGATTCAAATGCTCTTGTAACGAATTGACTCTGAATGTAAAAAGAGCAATTTGAGCTTCCGTTGAACCAGTGTTTTCGGCTCTGCCGCCGTACTGAGTCATTATGCCTTGTACTTTTTCTTTTGTCTTATAAGCCGTCATATTTTCTTTTTCTTTTTGGCTTGTGTTTTATTATTAATTTTTACGGGCGCAAAAGTAGGTAATTCTTCTCAGAAATCGCGAAATATTTTGGATTCAAAGAATATAATGGTAATTACCAGGTCCTGCCCCTATTTTTAAAATGGTATATCATTGGTCGCTGGTGAAATGATTCAAATAAATTATAAATCCCATTTACACCATCCATTACAAGAACATTACCATAGAGAGGTGGCTAATGTGCTAAAGGCCTTTTTTTGATTAACCCGCCTTTTATGTCTTTTATGCTGTGCATCACTACAAACGAAGAGGGATCTATTTTTTCTATTTCTGTGTAGAGTTTGTTTATTTCCAGTCTGGTAATTACGGTAAACAATATTTCTTTATCCTCCGTAGCACCCATCTTTCCAAATCCGGTTTTCCCTTTATACACTGTGACACCTCGGCCCATTATATCGATAATCATTTTATTTAGTTCTAACCAGTGCGAGGAGATTATGGTGACGCCTATATATTCTTCTATACCTTCTACAATAAAATCCAATGTCTTGGATGCAGCTAAATAAGTGATCATAGAATAGAGTGCTATGTCCATGCCCAAAAAATAAGCCGCGGCACTAAATATAATTATATTAATTGCAGTCACGATATCCCCAATGGTAGCTCCGACTTTTTTACTTAAATATATGGCCAAAACTTCAGTGCCATCTATCACTGCTCCACCGCGGATAGCAAAACCGATACCAGCACCAAGAAAAAAACCTCCAAAAATGGCAACCAACAAATTATCATCGGTGACATTAGGAAATGTTACGAATGCCAGCACCATGGAGAGGGCGGTAATGGCAAGCATAGTTTTGATCATAAATGCTTTTCCTAATACTTTGTAGGCGAGCAAAATAAAAGGGATGTTCACCAGAACAATCAGCAAAGGAAATGGAATTTCGGTCAGGGCCGAAATCAATAAGGAAATGCCGGTGGCTCCTCCGTCTATAAATTTATTCGTTAGCAGAAATCCTTTGAATCCAAAGGCTGCAGCAAAAATACCAATCACAATCAAGACCAAATCTTTAAAGCCTCTGATAAGATTAATTTTTAATTCACGATATCCTTTGGCTAACCGGAAATTAGAAAATGGTTGTTTTCCAGCTTCCTTAATTTGACCTTTTAAGTGGGTAGTATGAATGATAATTTGAGTCCAAAAGGGATTCATTTTCTAAATGGTTGAATTCGGATGCATTCCAATTTTCTAAAGGTATTGAATTTTGGGTATTCTCCAATAATTATCTTAGTAGAAAAGGCCAGGTCATAATGAATATAAATAGGTTGAAAGATAACGATGCCCCCTTTTTTAATCGATAGATCAGTTTGACAAAACCAACCATTTTCCCACAATGCATATCCATTCCTACCGACCATCGGGTAGTGCACTCAATTTTTTATAAAGAATGAATCATATCAAAATATACTCCTATTCCCCGCTCATCAATATTTTGATGTTTCGTCATTGGTCATACAATGGTTTTTTTATTTATATATTGATGGCAATACCAATCTCAACGAATGGAAATCATTTTTTCATTCGCCATTTCTTCTATCAATTGAAATGGAAATGGTTCAACAGGGATTACCCATAAATGGAAAATATCTAAAAAAGGTTTGGTTATTTGCCCACCCTAACGCAGATTTTTGCATTTTTGCGACCGAAATAATAAAATATATAAAAATTATATATGTATTATTACCTAAAAGGAAAATTAACGGCGGTGCATCCTACTCTCGCAGTGGTGGAATGTGGCGGTGTGGGATACCATGTACATATTAGTCTGTATACCTATAGTCAGATTGAAAAAATGCAGGAAGTAAAAATATACACCCACCTTGCCATTAAAGAAGATGCTCATGTGTTATACGGATTTGCACAGATGGATGAAAAACTTTTATTTCAGCAACTGATATCCGTAAATGGGGTGGGCACAGGTACAGCCCAGCTTATCCTTTCAGCTCTTACACCTGATGCTATACAAAATGCCATTTTACGGGAAGACGATCTTACCTTTAAAGCAATTAAAGGTATAGGAGAGAAAACCGCCAAACGAATCATCCTTGATTTGAAAGACAAGATTGGAAAACTAAGTGATAACAAAGTCATAACTATGCCACACCAAGCATCCCACAATACTTTACAATCTGAAGCGTTATCAGCATTGATTGCTCTTGGATTTCAACGGCAAAAGAGCCAACAAGTGATAGCAAATTTGATCCAAAAACAATCTTATCAAAATGTAGAAGAGCTGATAAAGCACGCGTTAAAACAATTTTCAATCTGAAATTTTAGTTTCATATTAATCTATAAAATAATGTGTAACTGTTTTTAAATTAGAAAGTTATTTGTAGTTTTGTGCGCTGTTTTTAGTAAATAATTTTAGAATTTATTTTGAACCAATAAAAAAGAAGTCAAAAGCAGACTAGTTGAAAAAGTAATGAAGTCATTAACTCATTCTGTTATATACTTAATACTGATTTGGAATTATGAGACATCCATCGCCAATACTTCCAGCTTCCATTCAAGCAAAATTAAGAAATTTTTAACGCACACCCCCGACACCATACCATCGTCTCAGAAAATCAGATTGCCAGGAGATAAAACAGACCCTATAAGGCTCAAAGATCCCTCCTCAATCACCAAAGAAGTACAATACGATCCTGAAACCAACCGATATGTACTGATTGAAAAAATAGGTGATGATATCATCAATAGCACCCCTATGACTTTCGATGAATACTCAAAGTATAAAAACAAAGAATTACAGGACAAATATTTTAGTCAGCTTTCAGGGAATAGCGATGGTACACGGGGAGCAGGCAAAGATCCGGTTGATAAAGTAGACATAAAACAATCTTTGATCGACCGCTTATTTGGTGGTAATACAGTGGATATCAAGCCCACCGGATTTGTTGAAATTTCTCCCAGTTTCAATTACCAAAATGTTCAGAACCCATCGTATACCCTGAGGCAACAAAAAACGTTTCAACCCGACTTTCCCATGAACATCCAAATGGCCATGCAGGGGAAAGTAGGTGAAAAACTCAATCTGGACATGAAATACAATACCCAGGCTACTTTTGATTTTGACAACGCCATGAAACTGAATTACAACAGTGACAAATTCAGTGAGGATGAAATCCTGAAAAAAATTGATGCCGGTAATGTAAGTCTGCCACTTCGCACATCATTGATACAAGGTGCGCAAAATCTCTTTGGTGTAAAGGCAGAAACTCAATTTGGTAAATTGCGACTGACAGGAATCGCCTCCCAGACCCGAACTCAGCAACAAAGAGTGGAGCTAAAAGGGGGAGCCCAGATTCAGGATTTTGAAATACAATGTGATGAATATGAAGATAATCAACACTATTTGTTTGGACATTATTTTAGAAATATATTCGAACGGGCACTCACCAGACTACCTTATATAAATACACTTGCCAAAATAGATATGAACTCGGTACAGGTTTGGGTGAGTCCAAACCCCAGGGAAATCAATAATCTGAGACAAGTAGTTGCATTTTCTGATCTGGGAGAATTTGATCGCTTTAATGGGGTAGATCCTCTGGCATGGACTATGGGGCAAACCCCCGTCATTGATCCTCAATACAACGAAAAACTTCCGACCAACCAGACCAATAAAATCTATGCTGAATACAATGCCAACCCTGCATTGCGACAAACCAACCTGGTGGTATCAGGACTCCAAAGACCACCTTTCAATTTTGCTATCGGCAGGGATTTTGAAGTATTTAAAGGTCAGCTGCTGGATCAAAGAGAATATACCGTGCACCCGGATTTAGGATATATTTCATTCAGAAGGATCATCAGGCCAAACGATATAGTTGCCATTTCTTTTAAATATACCTTCAATGGCAAAGCTTTCAAAGTAGGAGAGTTTACGCAGGAAGTAGCTCCGGATTCTTTATCGGTAATTGTAACTAAACTGCTAAAACCCAGATCAAATAGAGTAGATCTGGCAATGTGGGATTTGATGATGAAAAACTTTTATTCATTGCGTACATCAGGTCTGGCAGAAGAAGATTTTAAGCTGGATATATTATTTGATGATCCCGGGGCAGGTGTAAAAAGATTTTTACCTGAGACCGAATTGAGGTCAATTCCTTTATTAAATCTCAGCAACCTCGATAAACTGAATAAACAACGTGATCCATTCCCTGATGGATCATTTGATTTTGTGTCCGGACTTACAATAGATCCCTCTCAAGGACGAATCATGATTCCCTTATTGGAGCCCTTTGGATCCAGCCTGGGTCGAAAAATTTCAGATCCTGATTTGCGGAAAAAATATGCGTTTACTGAACTATATGACTCTACCAAAACCGCGGCTTTAAACTTTCCTCAGGCTAACAGATATATTTTGAGGGGAGAATATAAATCCTCCGGTGGGGGAGGCCAGGTATCGCTCAATTCATTTAATATTCCTGAAGGATCTGTACGGGTGACTGCAGGAGGTGCTTTGTTGCGTTCTGATCAATATGAAATAGATCATCAGACGGGCCAGGTCAGGGTTACCGATCAATCCATTTTGACTTCCGGGGTACCGGTAAAAATAGAATACGAAGATCAATCCCTTTTTGGTTTTAATACCAATCGCACCATGTTTGGACTCAGAGGTGAGTATAATTTTAATAAAAATCTGAGTCTGGGGGGGACTATGATGAGATTGTTTGAAAGACCTTATACTCAAAAAGTAAATATTGGTGAGGATCCAATTAATAATGGTATTTACGGATTGGATTTGGTGTATAATAATAAGGCTCCCTGGATTACCAAATTTTTGGATAAGCTGCCTTTGCTTCAGACCAAAGAGGAATCCAAAATTTCCTTCATTGGTGAAGCTGCGTTATTAAGACCCGGCCATTCCAGGGCTATCAACCAGGGAAAAGATAAAGGCGGAGTAGCCTATATCGATGATTTCGAGGGTACCACATCCAATCAGGACTTAAGTAATCAGGTGAATTTATGGCATTTTTCTTCCATACCCCTTGGATCAAAATTCAGAGAAGCAGATCCTGCACTATCCAATACAGTGTCTTCCAGTTTAAACAGAGCGAAAATAGCCTGGTACAGGACTGACCGATCAGTAAATGGCGATAGAAATTCCGATAATTACTCGGCCGCGGTTCCTATAGTGGAATTATTTCCTTCCAGGACTATTCAACCGGGTATAAATAATGAGCTGTACACCTTTAGTATGCATTTTGATCCTACCGAAAGAGGCCCCTATAATTTTGATTTACCAAACGGGACTAATTTTTCCAGTGGATTAGACAAAAGAACGGGAAGACTAAATAATCCAAAGTCCAGATGGGCGGGAATACAAAGAGGAATCTACAATACCGATTTTGAAGCTTCCAATATAGAGACGGTTGAATTTTTTATGCTCAATCCGTTTGACAATAAGGCCGACGGCAGTCCCATCACCTCGGGTGGAAACATGTATATTAATCTTGGTGATATATCTGAAGATGTATTCCGCGATGGGCAAATGTTTTTTGAAAATGGATTGCCAACTACTCAAAATAAAACCCGATTCGATTCCACAGCATGGGGTAGGGTGCCCCTGGTTCAGGTGATTACACGATCGCATAATAATGATCCTGAAATATTAAAACAACAGGATGTAGGATACGATGGATTGAACAATGAAAGTGAAAGAATATTTTTTAGTAATTATCTTCAGACACTCCAGACTCAAAGTTTAAATGCATTGGTTCTTGATCAAGTAAGGCAGGATCCTGCCAATGATGATTACCAGTTTTTTAATGATCCTTCTTTTCCAGCAACTGCTTCAGTAGTGGAGCGATATAAAAAATACAACAATCCTGAAGGCAATACCAGCTTTACCAATCAGACCGACAATAATCTTCGTAATTATACTCAATATCCTGAGTCCGAAGATTTAAATGATGATAATGCATTTGACCAGAGCGATGCTTATTATCAATATCATATACCCATATTTCCTGATGGCAAAGGAGGAATGGCTTTGAACAAATATGTTACTGATACGATCAGAGGGGCAAATGGCAGGATTTGGTACAGAATAAAAATACCCATTGCCAACCCGGATAGCACAGTGGGCAGTATACGGGGATTTCGAAATATCCGTTTTATACGATTGTTTGTAACCGATTTTGATCAATCAGTAAATTTCAGGTTCAATGCAATAGACCTGGTTCGCAATCAATGGCGAAGATATACCTTACCACTTTGTGTGGGAGATAAAGTAGACAGAGATCTATCTTTTGATATCAACGATGTAAACATTGAAGAAAACAGCAAACGCATTCCCATTCCTTATGTAATTCCTGCGGGTATACAGCGTGAAAACGCAATAGGTCCATATCCCAATTTGTTGCAAAATGAACAAGCCATTTCTTTATCCGTAAAAAAACTGGATGGTGGCTGCGCAGTGGCAGTATACAAAACGATTCGGATGGATATGAGACAATACGAGCGAATGAGGATGTATGTGCATGCTGATAGCAGGGAAGATTTGAAAAAAGAGGAATTGATTACTTTTATTCGCGTAGGCTCAGATTTTACCAACAATTATTATGAGTATCAGATACCTACCGTAATCAGTAAAGTGGATAAAGTGACACCTGATAAACCTTCGGCTGAAATTTGGAAGGTGGAAAATGAAATGGATTTTTCTTTGTCGTCGTTGGTTGAATTAAAAAAAGAACGAAATAACGCAGGTGCCGCATTTGATTTGGAATATGTCAAACCAGATCCGGAACATCCCGACCGGAATATGATCGTACTCGGAAATCCCACCTTAGGTAAGGTAAAGCAGGTAATGCTCGGAGTCCGGTTTCCAAAACGCGATAATCTGGAGCACGAAGTGGATGTTTGGTTTAATGAACTGAGGTTGAATGGAATAAACGGACAGGGGGGCTATGGTGCAACAGCCAGATTGGACCTACAATTAGCCGACCTGGGTGATCTTTCTATCAGTACAAATTACAATAGCATAGGCTGGGGTGCTCTTGATCAGAGAGCTCAATCCCGGGCACAGGAAGATTTGAAACAAATCGATCTGAATTCTAATTTGCAACTCGGTAAGTTTTTACCCAACAAATGGGGAATAAAGATCCCAATGTATACGCAGGTATCCGTGCTGGCCAATGCACCGAAATTTGATCCTTACGACTTAGATATAAAATTAAAGGATAAACTATTGGAAGCCAGAACAAGTAGTGACCGGGACAGTATCCGCAAACAAGCTCAGGACTATGAATCTATAAAATCCGTCACTTTTACCGGTGTAAAAAAAGAACGTACCAATACCCAGGCCAAACCCATGCCCTGGGATATTTCCAATTTTGATTTTAATTATTCTTATTCTCAAATCAGCAATCACGATCCCATCATAGAAAAAGATGAAGAAGATATTTATAAAGGCGGTTTTAATTATAACTATGCAAGACAATCTAAATACATTTCTCCTTTCAAAAAAATTCTAAAAAACGACAAGCACATTAAATTTTTATCGCAATTTAATTTCAATCCCATTCCTAATTCATTTTCATTTTCCACCGGACTTGATCGCAGATACAATACCCGGAATTTCAGATTTTCCACACCAGAATTTGGTCAATCAATTACCCGTTTGTTTTACTGGGACAGAAAATACAACCTCAATTGGGATCTTTCACAGTCTCTGAAGTTTTCGTTTAATGCCTCTTCCAATTCAGCAATAGATGAATTGCCCATAATGGATAGTATCGGGAGGTTGGATCCAACCTATGATCCGGCATTAAACAAGAAGAAAATCTGGGATGGAATCAAATCTCTGGGTCGGGCTAAAAACTATATGCACACCTACACAGCAAATTACACTTTGCCCACGAGGGTAATGCCAATATTCGATTGGATACAGGTAACGGCCCAAGCCAATGGTACTTATGGATGGGTGGCTGGGTCTCAGAATGTGGTTGACTTTTTGCATAATGTAATGCAAAACAGTCAGGCCAGATCAGTCAATGCTAATTTGAATTTTGAAGGACTCTATGACAAATGGTCTTATCTTAAAAAAATAAATGAATCACCCGCTCCGGCATCCAACAATTCATCAGGAAGACCTACTGGCCGTCCTACCCGAAGAAATGCAGATGGTACTACCCCCCCGGCTGCAGCGGCGAATGCAGGGGAAAAAAATAAAAAGGAAAAGAAAGACCGGCAGCCAGGATGGATAGAACGAGCCTTGATCCGTCCCCTTCTGAGTTTACGAAAGGGACAGTTGACTTATTCTGAAAACCTGGCGTCCATAGTTCCCGGCTTCAAAGGTGTACCCAGATATTTGGGAATGACGCAGGGATTCATCAATCCGGGTTGGGCTTATATTCTCGGAGTAGATCCGGACAGTGATTTTCTGGATGGTTTGGCAAGAAAAGATTTGATTTCAAATGACATCAGGCTAAACCAGCAGGTATCCAAGAATTATACTCAGACTATAAGTGCCCGGCTCACAGTAGAACCTTTCAGGGATTTTAATATTGAAGTGTCATTGGATAAAAACTTCACCAGGAATTACCTTGAATTTTTTAAAGATGATGGTTCAGGACAAGGATTCCAACACCTTTCCCCTACAGAAATCGGTAGTTTTGACATCAGTTATTTAGGTATAAAGACTTTGTTTGGTTCTAATCCGGATTCACTTTACAATCAGTTTGAGCGGCAAAGAGAAATATTTTCTCATTTATTGCCGAATAAACCCAATGCCGGCGAACATGAAAAATTTCCGGAGTATACAGAAGGGTTAGGGAAAAAGAATCAGAATGTGATCTTGCCAGCTTTTATAGCCACCTACACCGGTTTGGATCCATTAAAAACGAAAACGGATATTTTCAAGACCTTACCCAGACCCAATTGGCAATTGAACTATACCGGGTTGCATAAACTTCCATTTCTAAAAAATATATTAAGTGCCGGTAGTATTCGTCATTCCTATCAGTCCAAAATGACTATCAATCAGTTTAATACCGATGTATTCTATAGTCCGGACTCGGTATACAGAAAAAAAGCCATCACCCGGGATTATTATTCAAGAATAGAAATTCCAAGCGTTGTCATCACGGAGGCTTTCAGACCGCTGATAGGTGTTGACATCAAGACCACAGGCGATCTAAGTTTAAATCTTGATTATTCGGTAGAGCGGGGTCTTTCTTTTACCATGATCGACTATCAACTGATAGAACAAAATTCCAAAGAACTCACTATGGGATTTGGCTGGCGTATAAAAAATGTAGTGATGCCTTTTGGAAAGAAAACAGCAACTCGAAGCAATGCACCAGCAACACCGGATGCCAATACACCCGCTTCCCCTAATGCCAGAGGAAGAAAGAAAAATGCAGTGAAAAAAGGCAATGACCTTAATCTCAAATTTGACCTGTCTTATAGAAATGACTTTACAGACCAGCATGTGCTGGATCAATTGCAAAAAGTGACTACCCGCGGAGCAGAAACTTTGCGGTTTGATAATACGGCAGAGTATGAAGTGAATGACCGAGTGACGCTGCGGGCCTTCTTTAATTATTCGCGTACTATTCCCGCAGTATCCGAATCCTATCCCATCACCACAGCCCGGGGCGGTATAACCATAAGATTAGCACTTAAATAAATAATTTGAGGTTATTTTTGTTTCTCTTTAAAGCTGAATGAATAAACGTACCATTTGGATTATAATTATTTCTATGGGGATAGCACTCATGGGCAGTATTATTTTGCAAATGTATTGGATAAGACTGACCCTGAGTGAACAGGAAAAACAATTTGACAGGGAAGTCACCGAAGCCCTGGTAGGGGTAGTGGACGAAATAGATAAAAGAGAAAGCAAATACCTGGAAGAGCTGGCCAATCTCTCGCGCATTGATTATGAAAAACAATCATATGAAATTATCAATCAGCCCATTGAGATCAGACTGGGACATAAAAAAGGGGCTTTTTTTATTGATTCACTTTTGAAAAAAGCAGTTTACAAACTGGGTGCCGGTCATTCCTATCATTATGGTGTATATGCTGACAGAGACTCGGGTTTTGTAGTCATGGATAATAAATTTACAGTGCCTTCGCTCTCCACTTCCAGATCAAAAAGTAAAATGAATGGCGGATTGTACTCAACCCATTATAAGACCGATTTATTTCCAAATAGTATTGGTTCCGGCAAATTGTATTTGTATCTGCCCAACAGGAATCAGATCATATGGTCTGATTTGATCCCCTACGCCATAGGTTCACTATTATTTACTTTCCTGATATTGGCTTGTTTTGCCTACACTATATACATAATCCAGCGTCAGAAAAAAATCTCTGACATGAAAAATGATTTTATCAATAATATGACCCATGAATTTAAAACCCCCATCGCCACGATTTCACTTGCTTCTGATTCTATTAACAATCCAAGTATTATATCCAATCCGGACAAAGTTCAGCGGTTTACCAAAATCATCAGCCAGGAAAATAAACGCATGCTGGGACAGGTGGAAAAAGTATTGCAGATGGCACAGCTGGAAAAGAAAGATCTTCAGTTAAAATTATCCGATATCAACATCCATGACTTATTGCAGAATATTTCTGAGCATGTCAATCTTCAAATCAAAGGAAAAAAAGGTAAACTGGAGTTGGCTTTGGAAGCCGGCGATCCGATGATGCAAGGGGATTTGACTCACATATCCAATATTTTATACAATTTGCTGGACAATGCCAACAAATACACTCCTGATATACCTGAGATAAAAGTGAGTACACGGAACAGCAATAATGGCATTGAAATAAGTATTCAAGATAATGGCATTGGTATAAGCAGAGAAAATCAAAAATTTATTTTTGAAAAATTTTACAGAGTGTCTACCGGAAATGTACATGATGTAAAAGGATTTGGATTGGGCCTATCTTATGTGAAAGTGATGGTAGATGCCCATCATGGTCACATAAGTGTAAAAAGTATACTTGGAAAAGGCAGTACATTTACCTTGTTTTTTCCAAAAAGACAAAATAAAAATTCATAACCCAGATCTGTTTACTTTTCGTTTGAAATTTTTTTGAGAGCTAATTTTTAGACTTAACTTATTTTAAGTCAATAGCTTATAAAATATTAAGTAAAATAATATCTGGACAATCTCCAAAAATTGTTAAAATTTCACTTTTTGTTAAAATTTATTTCTAAGTTTTGTCGTTAACATTGTATAATTAAATT
>CAYNIG010000041.1:0-24153 GCA_964396995.1 uncultured Saprospiraceae bacterium
AATTATTTTTAATTTTGTACAGGATTCTTATATCCATATCTGCAGGTTATTTTTTGGTGATCAAAGTAATTCCGTCCCTGATAGGTAAAATCATAACATTGACCTTGCTATCTGCAGCCAATTTTATATTAAAATCATGTATGGCTTTGGATTCTTTATCCATATTGGACTGCAATACATTTCCATACCAGAGGGTATTGTCGATCAGGATAGTGCCCTGGTCAGATACGGTTGGATAGATCAAATCATACAGTATTTCATTATGTTGTTTGTTGGCATCTATCAATACCAAATCATAAGGTCCCTTGAGGGAGGTTATCTGGCTAAGGGCATCACCTATGATCAGTTTCAATTGGTGATCCTTTCCGGCTTTATTAAAATATTTCCGGATAATGTTTTCGTATTCTTCATTTACTTCGATACAGGTGATGGTACCTTTGTCATGCAATCCTTGTGCCAGGCATAAGGCAGAATATCCGGTAAAACTTCCTATTTCAAGAATGGATTTGGGTTTGATCCATTTACTGAGTTGCATCAAAAATCTTCCCAATACAGGCCCGCTGGCCATAAATGGATTTACCGTGGTGAGCGCAGTTTCCCTCATCAGATCATTTAGATAGCCGGGCAAATCATGACTATGTTGATCAGCATAATCATACAATCTTTCATCAAAAAGCATGTGAAAATCTTTTCTTAAAAAATGGATAAGTGAATACGGCAAACATAATCAGCGCTGCTCCGATGTAAAAGTTTTGATTGAGTGCCCGGTGCTCGCGTAATAATACAGCTGCCAGTAGAATGCCGTATATAGGTTCAAGATTAATTACCAACCCAAGGGCAAAGGCCGAAATATGCTTTAAAGCAACCAAAGACATAGCATGGGCAATGGTGGTACAGAGAAACCCAAGTAAGATCAGATAAAACCAATCGGATGAAGAGGGGAGGATTTTAAATTCCGCTTTAAACACATAAGCAATTCCCAATAGTATACCAAGGGTAAGCCAGGCACTAATCATCTCTATCCAGGAAAGATGCCATATAGATACATTACTGATGTATTTTTTGTTCAATGTGGAAAACACACCTGCCAGGGCGGCAGAAGATAGTCCGGCCATAATGCCCCATAGTTTGGAAATGCCGGCACTATTGGCTACCAAAATCATGCCCGGTACTATCATAATAGCAATGAAAAAATCCAGTCTCTGAAAATTTTGTTTCAACATCATTGGTTCAATGATGCTTATAAATAAACTCGTAGTGGCCATACATACCAGACATATAGAAGCTCCGGCGAGTTTTACAGATAAAAAGAATAAAGACCAGTGAACCGCAATGACGGAACCTACAAATATATACTGTAGTAGTTTTTTGGCGGGTATGGTACGGATAAATCCTATTCCTTTTGTAAAAAAACTGATTCCTATAGCAGCAATCAACACTCTCCACCATACCAGCACAAATGCATTCAAATGAATCAGGGTACCCAAAATCGCTGTAAAACCGAATAAGATCACTGCACCATGTAGTAGTAAATAAGCCCTGGTCTCTTCTTTCATTTAATTATGCGCCTAATGTACACGATTGATTTTGAAATAAATAAAAATGATTAATTATTTTATAGGATAGTTTTTTGTCAATATACTACTGGGCAGCATAATATTTATACATTTGCTAGGCGAATAGCAACCACATAACATGCAAATAGGTCAGGTAGCTCCACACATTTCTCTATATAATACAGATAGAAAAAAAGTTGACTTCAGGGATTTGGAAGGCAAAAAGAAAATACTTGTATTTTTTCCTGCCGCATTTACCAGTGTATGTACGGCCGAAATGTGTACCGTAAATGACAATATAAGTGCATTTAATTCATTAAACACCCTGGTATTTGGAATTTCTACAGACACCCCTTTTACCTTAAAAAAATTTAAAGAGGACCAGCAACTCCATTTTGACCTGTTGAGTGATTTCAATAAGGAAGTTTGCAGGGCGTATGGCATCTTCAGAGAGGAGTTTGTATTGGAAATGAAAGGAGTTGCAGAAAGGGCTGTCTTTATCATAGGTAGTGATGGAACTATTAAATATCGTGAGGTGTTGGAAAATCCGGGCAATATGCCTGATTTTGCTGCTGCTAAACGCGCATTAGAAACTATTCAGTAACTTTAAAGTAAATTTTTTTCAATGGCAGGTCATACCAAATATTACGAAGACGAAGATGTACTCATCGAAGAAAAATATACCGATTACGATGATCATTCCATGTTGGTGGTATACAATGACGATGTCAATACGTTTGACTGGGTGATACATTGTCTCATGGAAGTCTGTGGGCATACCTTTGAACAATCAGAACAATTATCGATACTCATACATTTTAAGGGTAAAGCCACAGTAAAAACAGCACCACTTGAAAGTCTGCGACCATTGAAAGATGCATTGGTTGAAAGGGGACTATCAGCGGTAATCGAAGGTGTCAAGCAAGCCAATTAGTATTTCCGATGCCCACCTTCTTTATACCAAATGAGGGTAAACCTATTGATTTTACTGAATTTGAATATTCCGACCCTGATAAAGATGGTTTAGTTTGCGTGGGTGCCAATTTTCATCCGCAGACTTTAATTAGTGCGTACATGCATGGTTTATTTCCTTGGTTTATTCATGAGGGTTTACCATTTTGGTATTGTCCGGATCCTCGTATGGTTTTATTGTCCGGCCACCTCAAAATCTCCAAATCAATGAGTAAAATACTGGATCGCCATACCTTTACCATAACCTGCGATACGGCATTTGATCGTGTAATAAAAAACTGTGCCCAGGTGGTCAGGAAAGGATCTCATGAAACCTGGATAGATAGTGATTTCATCAGTGCTTATACTTTGTTGCACAAGTATGGCCTTGCTCATTCATTTGAGGCATGGCAGCATAATGTATTGGTTGGAGGACTTTACGGTGTTTCTATTGGCGAGGTATTTTTTGGTGAATCTATGTTTGCCCTGGTTGCGAACGCTTCCAAAGCGGCATTTATCTCAGGTGTCAAATTTTTAGAGTCTTACCAATTTAAAATGATTGATTGCCAGGTAGGCACGGATCATTTGAGGAGTTTAGGAGCTCAAGATATGTCAAGAAATAAATTTTTAAAGCTTTTGGCTTTTGATGTTTTGCCTCCATCTCTGAATAATAAAAATTGGACTTCACTTTTTCAAACTTATTTATCACATTGACTTGGAAAGAACAATATGGATTCTTCAGATCCTGGATCATATACTATGGGAAACCTTTTAATAGAAAAAGATTAAAAAAATTTTACTCCCAATTTATTGCACCGGGTGACCTGGTTTTTGATATTGGCGCGCATCTTGGTAATCGCAGTGAAGCTTTCCTCGATCTGGGTGCGAAGGTGATTGCAGTGGAACCCCAGCCAATATGTATCCATTTTTTATCTAAAAAATTTAAAAATGAGGCTAAGTTTACACTAAAGCCCGTATTAATTGCGAATGTTGAACAGGAGATTGATTTTTATATTAATTCCAGCAGCCCCACTATTTCTACCGCCAGGGAGAAAGCCTGGCAGGAAAACATCAATCTATATTCAGCAGCCAAACCCAAATGGGACACTACGATAAAAGTTCCCTCCCGCACTCTTGATCATTTGATTCATGAAAATGGATTGCCTTCTTTCGCGTTTTCCGCAATGGGACACCCTAGGCTTCTACATCATCCGCTATATATAATTTGATGAAACAATCTTCCACAATTCCATTTGTAGCTCATCCATTTTTAAGGTGATTAATTTGTTTTTTTTAGAATCCGGCAATCTTATTTGGAGTTGATACATTGTATGTGTTAGTTCTGCTGCTTGTAAAATAGATATTGACGAATGATTTTTATGGAGTATTCTTTCTAGCTCTTTATATATGGAGTAAGCAGCAAATGATAGGCATATATGAGCTTCTATTCTTTTTTTTAATCGGTGATAAATAGGTCTAATTTTTAAGTCTGATTTAGACATTCTAAAGGCTTTTTCTATGTGCCAAAGGTTTTTGTATTGTTCGAGTATTGTCGAAGGGCTAAGTGTTGTATTGGTGATATAGCCCTTTAGTCCATCCCATCGTTTATCAGCATTATACTTATCATAATCTATCTCGATCTCAACCTTGCCTTTCATTCGTAAGTATTTATTATAGCCTTTATTATTAATGTTCTGCTTGGTAAGTTTTCCGGATTTTACCTGTTTTTCTAAACGATTTAGCCCTCGCTTACGATTGTGTTCGTCTTTTTTTGCTCTCTTTTCGGAGTATGATATTATTAGTCTATTGCCATCCGTTTTGTGAATTACTTTAGTTTCACCATCATTCAACTGTAAGGATAGAATTTCGTTTTTGATTATGGTTTTTTCAGATTTAGCCCTTGCTCCTATAACATAAGTATAGCCAAGACCCGCTAGAGTATCAATATTTGCTTTTGTTAATAATCCTGCATCGGCTACTATGATTGGTCTTGCTAATTTGAATTTTTTTGTCAGCTTATCAATAACTGGAATCAAGGTATCTCCTTCGAATAATTTTCCTTCGAAAAGATCATAGCCGATAGGGTACCCACCCAGTCCTACCAATAAACCAAGATAAATTTGAGGCAGGTGATGTTTGCCATCCTTAGAAAATCCGTTCATTCGAAAATCGTCTTCTTCATTAGATTCGAAATACAGAGTAGTCATATCATAAAATACTATTCCTATTTCTCCTTCGAGTGTTTTTAAGGTGTGTTGATATGAAATCTGCTCGACCTGTTCTTTTAATTTATCATTTAACTTGTCCAGAAATCGATATACTTGATCAAGGCCAATGGTTACTCCTTGATATCGGTAGATATATTCTATAGTCTTTAGCTTGCTTAATGGAAAAGCTAAGCGCGCAATAACTAAGTGTCGAAATAAATCTTCTTCGATAACATTATATCCAATGGAGTCATAGATCTTTCCAAAAATCAACTCAGGACCTATGGTCCGGATTTGAATATTTTCTATTGTATTTAAATAATTTTCAAGATGTACATCTTGTTCTGAAATGAATAAACTTGATTGTCCAGCCAGGCTAATAAGTTCAAGCTTTGCTTGTTGAACTAAAATTTTAACTTGATCTTCCCTTTCAGAGCTGCCTATGGTTTTTATGACTTTATAATTGCCTCCAACTTTAGAAATAATCTGCACACTTATACTACCTGACTTATTCTTCTTTTGTCTTATGAACACCCCTAAATTTAAGCGGGACACCCAATTTGCAAAAATGATGCTTGATTATCAGTTACTTATCATAAAAAATCAATCAAGTGCGGAAAACAGGAGTTCCCTCCCGCACTCTTGATCATTTGATTCATGAAAATGGATTGCCTTCTTTCTGTAAAATCGATACTGAAGGATTTGAATACGAAGTCTTGTCGGGTCTGACTCACCCGATTAAGACTATATCAATTGAATACCTGGAGTTTGATAAAGTTAGAATTATAAAATGTTTCGATAAAATTCAAAGCCTGGGGAGATATTTAGTTAATTTTTCACCGGGTGAAAGTCAAAAATGGCTTTGGGAGAAATGGAAGCCTGTGGAGCAGGTGAAAAATATTTTATGTTCAGATACCATAAACCACCGGTTTGGTGATTTTTATTTTAAGCTTTTATAAATAACCTTGTCATTTTACTTTTCATTTTATTTCCACTTCAATAGGAATTCTCATGGGTGAATAATAAATCAGCTGCCAATCTTGATTAAATGAAAACCTTCTTTCCATCTGCATGGGGCTCAATAGATGATAAATGGTCTCTGTGATTAAGGTGGAGTCCAGCATGGTGAACTCCCTCCTGAAAACACGGTCTTGTTCTTGAAAGGAATGATGCAGGTTCCAATTGTTTTTATACCATTTAAAACCGATCGGATAATAGGTTGAATCGTTTTGTTCAGGCATTCCCTCCAGTGGAAATTGAATATGATCGTACTGGTATAGGGAGTCACTATGAAAGAGGGTATAAAAAGATCTGAAATTATGAACATCTGGAATGGAATGTTTTTGGTCTGCCATCTTTGGTGCGGTTTTGCAGCTATGATTTGAAGTGATACAAATCAGGCTAAAGCATTTCACCAAATACCAAATGTATTTTCTCTTCGACATGCACGTAGTTTAATTTAAAAAATGATTCTTTCCCTTCTTTTATCAGAGAACCTTCAAAAGTAGTATGATCTTTCAGCAGGGCATCTATTTCAACCCATAATTCTTTCTTAAAATCGAGGCCTCCCAGACCATAAGCTTTGTACATAGCTTCCTTGGCACACCATATTTGATACAGTCTTTTTTGATACGATACATCTTTTTTTAAAAGTTCCAACTCATCCGGTAAGTTATATTTGGTAGCTATTTTTTTTATTCTTGGGTGATCCAGCTCTATATCTATTCCGCAAGGCAGGGTCGAGACCATACAGGCTGCGTACCCCAGGGTATGACTAATGGAAATATATCTGAAATCATCGACTAAATGAGGTTTTTTATTCTGATCTTTACTGATCTTGGTCTCAGGTACCAAAAGGGATAAAACATATCTTGAAGCAAGCCATTCCAGGTTTCTTTTTTCATTTGCAGAGGGCAAAAATTGCAAATCCTCAGGCAGTTTCTTTAGAAAATAATTCATTGTTTCATCAATTTCCCATACTATCAATTCTCGGTCACGTTCTTTTCGATTATATATTTTAGCCATTTTTATGTAAAAATAAGAATATAATAGACCGCATAATGGCGAATGCATTTGCTTTCCTGCAGTGGTCTTGCAAGAGGATGTCTTTAAAAAGTTTATCCGTGATAAAGGTTTAAGCTATTTTTGCACTCCATTTTTAATAAAGTACATGATTTTATCTGATAAAAAAATTCTGGAGGCCATTGACCAAAAACTGATTGTCATAGATCCATTTAATATTGAATGCCTGGGAACCAACAGCTATGATGTACATCTGGGTAAATACCTTTCCACTTATAAAGATCGTACGCTGGATGCCAAAAAACACAACCTGGTAGAGCAATTCGAAATAGGACCAGCTGGTTTTTTAATGGAACCGGGTACATTATACTTAGGCATTACGGAAGAATACACTGAAACCCATAATTCGGTACCATTTCTTGAAGGTAAATCAAGTATTGGAAGGCTAGGTATCGATATTCACGCAACTGCAGGTAAAGGGGATGTGGGATTTTGTAATTATTGGACATTAGAACTTTCTTGTGTACAGCCAGTGAGGATTTATCATGGAATGCCAATAGGTCAGTTAATCTATTTTAAAGTAGAAGGGGATATTCAAAGACCATACAATAAAAAATCGGATGCCAAATACAATGGTAAAAATCCCCGTCCGGTAGAATCTATGATGTGGAGAAATAAATTTTAAATTTTTTCTGACCCAAATTTACTCTGCCAATCCATTATTCCACCGAGTAAATTCCTAACGTTGGTATATCCCATTTGTATTAATATTGATTTGGCCATCCCTGATCGCTGACCTGACCTGCAGCAAACAATTATTTCTTTATTTTTATCAACGGAGAGTTCAGTCACATCCTGCATCAGATTGCCAAGTGGCATCAATTGGCCCCCCAGGTTAAATTCTTCATATTCCCATGGTTCTCTGACATCAATTAATACAAAATCCTCTTCGGAGGAAAGTTTGTTTTTTAATTCTTCTGCATTTATATCCATTAAGTTTGTGTTTTATTCCGGACAAGAACCAGGTTTTTTACTGTTTAAAAAGATTACTACCGTATCACCACTTTTGATTCTGGTTACATCATCATATATCGGTTCCTGATGGGTCACCCAGCTGCTGTTTTTATCGTTGATGACATCTTCTTCAACCTCATCCATGATCAGGCCCAGGCTAGAAAGTAAAAAACTGGCTGCGGCATAGGTCAAACAGGTAACATTAGGCACAGGTAGGTCTGCACCGGTATCAGTGGATAATATAAACTCTATGGTTCCACCTTTGGGTAGTTTAAAGTCTGATTTTTCAAATTCAGACGAGAGTATCGTGTCTCCATTATAAATCGCACCCATGATATAGCCGGTTGGTCCGGCATCGTATATATACCCAACTACATTGCTTTTGATTGAAAACCCCCGATCCAGTTCTTCTTTTTTAACCTCAAAACTTTGACCATATAATTTGGGTAAAGATGACAACGGTATCAAATCCGCATTATGTTTTGATACTACCAGGTATATTTTCCGATCTTCTTTCACCAGAGATCCTACGGGGGGGCTTTGTTGCAAAATGATTGATCCATCTATCCCCACCTCAAAAAGCGAATCCATTTTAACCAGCACAAAATCATGTTTCCGGGCCATCTTTACTGCCTCATTTAAAGATTTTCCTACAAAATCCGGCATTTCAATACTTTGGCCATGTCGGGTATAACATTTTAGCCACCAAGAGGTTATCAGTAACAAACTGATCAAAAATAGGCCCATTGCAAAAATATTGCGCCAAACGAATGGGTCTTTATATACAGGAATCTTTGTATTCACTTTTTATCAATAGAGGCTGCAAAAATAAAAGTAAATATTTAATCTCTTGATTTTTATCACTTTAAATTATTTCTAAACTCAATTATCAGCTCCGGCTCAATTCTCTTTTATAGCTTTTAAAACCCTGAATCTGCTTTTATTCAAATCCCAGACTTTGATGAGATAGACTCCGGATGCAAAACGGTCAGTAATCAGACTGATTTTAGTATTGGATGAGAACATTCGGGATACAAGCATTCCATTGATGTTGTAGACCTCTACAAGAGAAAGTGGGAGCTGGGCAGATTCTATTGTAAGATATTGATTAAAAGGATTGGGATACATCATTATTGCTGGAAGGTTTGAAACTGCTTTACTTGATAGGGAATTGTCGTTTAAGATTTTGATGTTTAATGTTTGTATTCCTGACCAGTTATTTTTTTCATCCACTATTACTATCCTTATATATTCTATGGTATCTGACCTGACCAAAAAGGAAAGAAAACTAAGCTTGTTCTTATTTATATCTTCTTGAGTAAATGTAGACCCGATATGCAAAGTATCTTTACCAAGAACAAATACACCTGTACCAACTTTGTCGAGCAAAATGTACTTCAATTGATTCGGGTCTGAATCTATATCCACGTAGTCTAATTGTGTATTGTTTATTGTTTCCTTTCTGTTTTCGAATTGAGAAATCAAAGGTTGTATCCTGGGTTTTGGATTGTTTTGGGTAATGGATCCGCAAAGTTGTAGCATCCACTCATCCAGGCTACCCCCGGAACCACTTTTATTATCCTGAATAGATAAGGTCCATATCCCGTTACTTTTCGATGAATTTAATGTTTCCAATTTTTGCACAGGCTGGTGTGGCTTCCTGTCAGTCAATGGACACGATATACCTATCGAAGCATTATCATCCAGGCTCAGATTAAAATTACTCAGGTTATTGCATTCATTGGACCACAGCCTGATCGAATCACCTGATGGAGCTTTTAAACTAAGGGTTAAATCTCCTATAAAATCGTGACTTCCTCTTAATGATGGAATTGTAATTAATTGGATCGGGAATTCATCTGGTACATCAATAAAGGAATTGATCTTAGGTGTTCCGGTTGCAGAAATAAATTTAGGTAAATCCGCAGCCGAATAAGTTTTACAGGCCAGGGACTGCGTATGAAATGTGGAAATAGTGGCTTCCTGGTCTGTGCAACCACTCGTATTCCGGATTCGCCAAAAATAGACTGAATTGGTCTTTAAATCTGTGTCAGGTGAAGCTATAGTATCAAATTTGGTGACCTTTTTAAACCAGTATATTGAATCGAAACGGGAACTTTCGGATATTTCCAATATAAAATCACTAGAGCCAAATAGAGGAGCAATCCATTTGAATAAAGGTCGCACAGCAGCCTGGTTTTCTCCAAAAGCAGGCAGGAGTTTGCTGACATCTGATGACAAGGATTCATTCTTAATAGAGACTATAGTGGTGTCCTTAGTTCTGCTATTGATTCCGATAAGGTATACAGTATAGTTAAAATTTCCTGACCGTGCGAAATTTTGAATGGTCACCTTTAGAGAATCATTTTGAGTGACAAACTTTTTACTTAGGATTACTTTATTATTATTCCGGATACTGTCATTATATAAAAACAGGGTATCCGTAGAAGTAGATGGCGCCGATTTGATCGTTACAATACCCTGCTGGCCTTCACAAATTTGAATACTTCCCGGAAAAGCGGCAATAGTTAGTTTATCAGATATTGCATTAAGTACGGTTATATTAGCATTATTGATGTCAAAAAAGATAGAATTGGAGGCTTTGATTTTAATTCTTCCCATGGTTGTGGCCTTGTCTGGAATTAAGATCCATTCCTCACCATCATTTTGAGTATGGTGCAATAATAAATTAAAATGAACTCCTCCATCTTCGGACCAATATAAATCAACGAATTTGCAATTTATAGGTGATTGATCAGTATTCGCTACAGCCCATTCTATTCTGATAAAATCGCTTTTATTTACCGTATCCCTGGTATTGAAATTCGTAATTCTAAATGGACCTGCATTTTGATTGGCTGATACAAAATAATCGGCAAAGGCAAAACCACCTCCGAGCGTATCAAAGTCGCGGGCCGTAAATCTGAAATTCATTGGCCTGGTACGGTCCGGCAATACTTCATTCTTTTCTTTTGCATCATCCAATACGCTCTGAAGACTTGGAAAACTTCTAAGGGCACTAAGGTTAGGTGCCAAAGACCTGAACTGAGGAGCAGTTCCAATCGGACTCCCAAGTGTACTTTTTATTCCCAGATCCATTTGCTCCCATGTATAATAGAGTTGATTTTGACGGTCATCTGTTCCATTGCCCTGGAGTTCAAAGGGGGTAAGTATCGGTATGGTAAGATTATCTGGGGAGACTATCGATACATCAGGGGTACGATTTGCAATCAACACCGAAGTGCCACAAAAGCTGCCTGTGCTTTGTCTCGAATAAGATTTTATCTGCCGCAGGGAGTGAGCATGAAAGTAGGGATCCATCATATCCTGTACATAGTTTGATCCACATTGACTTGCACCGGCGTAACTCATTATGGTACTTCCGCTGCCGGGTTCAAAGGCACTGCCGGAGGTCTCATTTGAATTATCACATAAATTAAATGTATGTTCTGCTGAAAATTGATGCCCTATTTCATGACACGCTATAAGATAAAAGTGAATGCCACTATATGCTCCGAATGTGCTGCTGGACCCGGCTCCTTTATTGGCGGTACATACGCTTGACAGCTGAGCCACACCACCTGTATTAGTGCCAAATACATGTCCGATATCGTAGTTAGTAATACCGATATAATCATTCAAAACGGTTGGATTGGCATTCATCAGTGCACCGGCATTTCCATTTGTGTAAGGGTCTGTCTGCCCATCTAGAAAAATGATGGTGTCGTTTTTTTCCACCAATCTGAATTCAATTGAATGTTCACGATTGTAAACTGCATTGATCCGGGTGAGGTGATTATTAAGTCCGGCAAGGATCAAATCTTTTCGGACCCCAATTGATCGGGAGAATTCACCGGTAAGAGCAATGGCTATCCGGTACCTTTTTATTTGAATGGTTTCTGCTTCTTTTTCCCTTGTTTTACCTACAGGTAGGTCTTTATCTTTAGCAATGCCTTCAGTGCCACAATTGAATTTAATATGGTTCGGTTGAATACTTTCTTTGTCTCCTGGCCGGATCATAGTATACAAATTGGATTCCTTGTTCTGGCAGATGATATGAGTTGCACCGGACTCATCCAGTTTGAAAAAAGTAAATTCATTTTCAAATAAGTCCAGATATAGGGTTGGATAACTTCTGGATTTAAAGGATTTTATACCCGGAAATTTTTTAGCTAACCCTTCTTCAAAGTTGGATCGCTCCGTAAAGACTACATATTTATCTTCACCAGGTAGTTGAACAGGCAGGTTGGTTAGAATTGCGCGTACTAATTCTTGAGAATTTAAATGGAAGGTATTCCCTTCTACATGAACAAAAGGACGCACTGGATCTTGCGCAAAAATGTATTGATGGGCAATAAAAAATAATATAAAAATTTTCAAATTTGTATTCATGTAATTAAAATAAGAATAGAATCAAAGTTAATCTTAAAACTCAACATCAAAAACTAGCCAGTATCTGAGCATTTCCACTCTGTATATATTTTGAGCCATTACTTTTTCTTCCATTATAGCCAAGTCTTAAAATGGTATTATTATTTAAAATCCGGTCTGCTTGAAAACCGATTAAGGTGTTTCCACCTGACCTGAGTCCCTGAAGTAAATTGAATTCATTCCAGGCAGATAATTGACCTTGTACATCTGCCCATATTTGCGAACAAGTGGATCTGATACTCCATTTTGAATCAGGCTGTGCGACTGCTTCCACCTTCAGTTCATGTATATTGGTTTTGATAGATTGAAGTATTTCTTTTCCTTTTTTAAATTTATAAGCTGTGGATATTCTTAGCTTTTGTTTGGTCTGAAAATTAAGCATGGGCTCAAAGATCATTGCTTTAAAGTTGAGATTTTTTTCCGCAATAAATTCGGTATTGTTTTGCTGATGTTGAAAGGCAATATGATTTTCAATGCTTAATTTATTATTTATTCTATGTCTCGATCGTAAAAAATATTCGTTCTGATTTCGGATTTCTGAACCGGTCGACAGCCTCCATTTTACATTGGTAAGGAATTGGCCTGTTTGAATTTCCAAGAATTGGCCACCCCTGTTTAAATACAATTGATTCCTTACCTGCCCTTGCATGGATAAGATAGCTATATCAGTAGAAGAAAACGGAAACTTAAAGCCTATCCCAGATTGAGTCTTCCAATTGAGGTTTACACCAGAGAGAAAGGAAATTTTATGGTACCATTTTAGGTGCTGGTCCGGTCTTTTCCATTTCATTCCGCTGATTTCGATGTCTTGCAAAAAAGTATAATTTTTTGATAATACAAATTCATTTCCTGCAATAGCATATCGTATATACTCACCTTGATCTGCGTAGGGAGCTAAAACAAATTCAGAAACTTGTGTTACTGAATCTTTATTTATATCTATCCAGGTATAGTATCCAGCCCCTTTATTTACCTTTATATAAGTGTATTCAATAGCCGGTTCCTGGCCCGTGCCACTTTCCAGTGTCTGTCTGTAACGGAACCCATCATTCCCCGACCGGGCATCAAGAGATTGCCTCCAAATCAACGTATTGGTGTTTTTTTCCCCGTTTGTCTTGTTAATTGGGTCAAATACCAATTTTCTGTTAGTGAGTCGCAAACCCCAATTACTGGTTTTCGATAGGTTCCATTGATTAGCGATTGACCATTCGGTTGAAGTGTAGTGTTTAATAAAATTGAAATTATTGATTTTGTCATCATTTCGGGTACTAAAATTGATTTGATAACTAAGTCGTTTTGTTACAGCATCTCCATGAAAATAAGCTTGAAATGCCTCAAAGGAGAAGCTCTGGGGAAATAGTGTTTTCTCCTTTTCATTTCGTTGTCTGTTTTTTTCCTTTTCATATACTACACCAAATAATGTTGTAGTCGACTTACCCAGGCGATGTTGGAATGATATTTTTGGCCTGAAAAAATCTCCGTCTATATTACCAAGTTTATTTTTAAGGTAAGAGCTGCTGAAATCCAGTTGACTGTATTTTGATAAATAATTCGTGTGTAGGGTATGCATTTGTCCGCTATAATCATGTTGTTTATCATAATGTTTGAAGGTGTAGCTGCCTTTTACCTTATTATGTTCGATCTGAGTCTTTATATTTAAAAACAAATCACCTCCGTTTTGAGGAAATGCATTACCCAATGCCCAATCTCTGTTAAATTCAGGGTTTCTAAATGGCTCAAACAAGGTAAAATTAGCTGATTGTTTTTCACCATTCACCTCATTAATCCAGGTTAATTTACCTAATCTTTTTTTCCATTTTAACGTTTGTTTCCAGGCCATTCCAAGATCATTGGATTTATCTTTTTTGGAAAATAAATTGAAGTCTGTATTACTTAGACCTAACTCGGTCAAAGTATATAAGCTTTCTTTGTGTTCGTATTCTAATCTTATTGTATGCATTCCTTGTTTTTTGGGTGCGCTTAGTGTGGTATAGGGCTCGTAATCTCCTTGCTTGGTATTGGTCTGCTGATCAGGAGCAACCCATCTGTATGCCCGGCCATTGGTAAATAAATTTTTTTCAATTATATAATTTCCATTGCCAGCACCTACGTAGGTAAATCCTGCTGTATGCGTACCCACCTGTTTCGTTTGATCCAGCACCAATATATTTTGATACTTTACATGGTGTACTGTACTGTCTTTTAAAATATAGAAAATATTATCTGTTTCATTTTCTATCGGTCTTATAGTGGAGCGCGTGAGGTTTTGCACCTGATCACCCGCGTTAGATAATGTGCGTATATCTTCGTCATTAAGCAATTGAGTGATGCTCGCCGTTTTATTTTCTGTTTCCTGATAGCTGTTCCATTGTACGGTCCAGTTTTTGTATTTGTAGTTAGATTGTAATGCCAAGGCGGATTTGAAATAGGATTGATTGGAATATTCAAATTCTACCACTATCCGGCTGTTTCGGTTTATTACCCTACGGGCAGTAAAACTTATTTCCGAGCGGTTATAATCCATGCTGTAATCATTTTCCAAACCTCTGATGAGTAATTGACCATCGAGATATACTTTTTCACTACCGGATAAAACTATTATAAACTGCTCATTATTTTGTCCAGTTAGCCGGTAAGGACCTTGATTGCCTTCTTGTACAGATAGAGATTCCCTTTTGAAATTTCCTCTTGCTATTGAGCCTTGAAGCTTGGTTGTAATTCTTCCTTTTTCTTTAATTTGATCATGACTCTGAAATTGTATCCCTTTGTATTTTTTAAAGTAGTTTAAAAAATAGGTACCATCCGGTGTTACCTGGATATCGCCTGCCATCAATGCTTTGTTTTTTCTTTTTATTTCCACAAATACATTGTCCAATTCGTTTAATTGTTGAGTGTTTCCATCAGCCTGTATGGGTAATGTTTCATCAGAAATGGCAGCATTAATTTCAATGTCATCACCAAGCTTACCACTCAATTGCAGGTTTAAAGTGGAATTCAAAACCAGGTTTTGATTATTTCCAAAACTTAACCCCCTTCCGAATGCACCGGCATATTCTACCCCTTCAGAGCGGAACAAATCGTCCGGCTTTTTGTACTTGTTTTTAGTTTCCATTAAGGGTTGTATAGCTCTGATTTTTATTTGTTCGGTTTTAGTGCTGTCAAAAACGGAGAGTTTCATATCAGGATTGATCACTAACACGTTGAAAAGAATTTGTGTTTCCACTGGAGCCACTTTCGTTCGGATAATCATATTTCTACCATAGACTTCTACTTGTATTTTTTCTTGCATGGCCTGTACCCGGATGGATTCAGGAATGATATACATTGAATCGGTATATGTGGTAATGCTGTCCCGTAGAATTAAAAAGATAGATCTTTCCGGATTTTGGATCTGGCTGCAAATATCAAAAGGGATTAAAGTAAAAACCATTAAATACCCGCTTGTATTGAAAATATGCCTTATGCTGTTCACCTGATTACTTCAAAATTACTCGACTGAACTTTAATTTTTAATTTTTTAAATTCTTATGGGATGGCCGTTCTCTTTCTTCCATTTCCACCTTTTATGTGACCATAACCAATCGGATGGGGAGCTTTGGATTGTATTTTGATAATGGTTGGCTAGTAGTTGTGCTATTTCCTGAGCTTTATATTTTGATGGATCATCGATTACGGTCGAAATAGTAGCTTCATAGTATCCCCGTTTTATATTCTTTATATCAATATAGATGATAGGCCATCCCAGAGATTTAGCCAGGTCGGCAGGCCCGTGTGCAAACGCCGTCTCCTGATTTAAAAAATCAACCCAATATGCTTTTTCTATTTTAGATGGACTCTGGTCAGCCAGCAAGAATAAAATGCAAGGACTGGACATGCCTGGTAGCGATTCTCTCAGGTACTTGCTGTCAAATATGTGCACCCCTGTCCGACTCCTTTTAGACAGTACATATTCATTTATCAATTGATTGGCAATCGGCCTGTACACGGCGTAACTATTTAAATGCAACTGGGAAGGAATGGATACCGCTCCGATTTCAAAATTTCCAAAATGACCTGCTACCCCAATGAGTTGTTTTTTTGAAATAATGTATTCATTTAGGACCTCAGGATTGATAAATTTAAATCTTTTACTCAATTCTTCCTCAGGCCAATTATAAGAAGCAAATGTTTCAATCATCAGGTCACATAGGTTTTGATAATAAGCATTAGCTATTTTATATACTTCACTATATGGCTTTTCAGGAAAAGAATTTTTAATGTTATTCAGCACTACCCTTTTGCGGTATCGGAATAGGTGAAACAATACAAATTTGAAAAATCCTGAAACTCTGTACAGGTTTTTACTGGATAGACTGGAAGTTAAGATCACCACTAATCTGAATAAAATATATTCGATTCTCTTCATTCGTGCCCAAAAATAGTTACCTTGCTAGCACTATTATAATCTATTTATTGTCTGCATGAACTTTATCAAAAGAAGAAACTTTCTAAAGTCGGTGGCCCCAATACCCATGTTGGCCGGAACTGGATTATCCTTAAACCCTAATTGGTATTCTTTTCCGGTTATTTTATCTACCTGGGACTTTGGACTGGAAGCTAACAAAGCTGCTCTGGAAATGTTAAATAAGACTAAAAATCCCGTGGATGCTGTCGAAGCCGGTGTACGTGTACCCGAAGCGGATCCCTCCAATTCCAGTGTAGGGTATGGTGGATTACCTGATCGGGATGGTAGAGTAACATTAGATGCTTGCATAATGGATTTTAATGGGAATGCCGGATCAGTTTGTAGTTTGGAGCACATTATGCATCCAATCTCTGTTGCAAGAAAAGTGATGGAGAAAACACCGCATGTGATGTTGGTTGGAGAAGGCGCATTACAATTTGCCCTCGAACAGGGATTTAAAAAAGAAAATTTATTGACAGAGGAATCTAAAAAGAAATGGGAAGAATGGAAAAAAACTTCTAAATATGCTCCGGTAATAAATATTGAAAATCACGATACCATTGGTATGATTGCTGTTGATGCCGATAAACGGTTTTCCGGAGCTTGCACTACCAGTGGATTAGCTTACAAAATGCACGGAAGAGTAGGGGATAGCCCCATTATAGGATCAGGCCTGTATGTTGATAATGAAATAGGAGCTGCGACCGGTACAGGGTTAGGAGAAAAAGTCCTAACACAATGTTCTGCTTTTTTAATCGTAGAGCTTATGAGACAAGGGTATTCTCCGCAGCGCGCATGCGAAACAGCCATAGCCCGCCTGGTCAGGAAAAATAAAGATTATAAAGATTTTCAGGTGGCATTCATTGCGATTAACAAAAAAGGCCAGATTGGGGCTTATTCTATCCAGCCCGGTTTTACCTTCGCAATTACCACATCATCCGTCCACAAAACGGTCTCTTCTAATTCGGTATTGAAAAAATGATTTTGTATACTGTCATACATTCCCATTTTTTAGTTCATTATGGAATAAAAGAATTATTGTCGAAAAACAAAAACTATTCATTTATTGGCAAAAATTACTTTTTTAGTTCGAAAGAGGCTTTACTTCATTTGCCCTCTGACGACACCAAAATTGTTTTTTTCGAATTGCAGGCCGACAATGATGAAAATGTTAAGGTGATTGAACATCTAAGAAAAAAACTAAAACAGGCAAACATACTTTTAATGGGTCCCGAAATCCGGGCAGATACAGCCCGCAGGTGCCTGATCAAAGGTGCTCTGGGATATGTGTATGATAGTGCTACTGAGGCCGAATTTTTAGAAGCTTTGGATATCATAGTAAATAATAATGTTGCCTTACCACTTGGTTTTCGCATTCATCCGGATTTGCATGAGACTCGCAATCAGTCGCGTATTCCCCATAAGCTGGATTTTGAACTTACTTCCAGAGAAAAAGAGGTTTTAATTCTCATTTCAAATGGTTTAAACAATAAAGAAATCTCAAACTTGTTGTTTATTTCAGATCAAACCGTAGCAGTTCATAGAAAAAATCTTTTTAGAAAAATGGGTGTAAAAAATAGCATCTCCTTGGTGAAAGTAGCTAAAGAAAGGCGCATGATTGCCTGAAATAATGGCATTTCTTGGCTTTTTACCTTTTATCTGCCTTTGATATTAAAGAAAGAAATATCTGAAACTTTAACTTCGATACCCTGATTGTCAATACTTTTTGGTATATTTTTGCATGTGATTTCTCTGACACAGAAATCTTGAAATTTTAGAACCAGAACTTTAAAAAGACAATGGAGTAAAGTGCAAAACTTTAACTCATATCTCATTTTACACAATTTTAGAAGGCACCTGCCTTCTCACTGGATATTATTTTTATTATTTTCCTTTATTAATACCAACCTTTCAGGCCAGACAAAAACCATTTACCATGGCCGTGATAAACAAACAGATTCCCTTTCGGTAATTACAGGTGATAAATATTATGACTCTGGAGGGGCAGGAGGATCAAGATTGCCTGATCAGCCGGGTAATTATTTCAATTGTATTGATCCATTTAATGAATCCACCAATTGCACTTCCATCTATACTTTTTGTTCCGGTTCAAATGATACGGTTGCACTTAATTTTAATGATTATCTTATAGTAACTGGTGATCGGTTTAAAATTTTTTCCGGTACAGCTACAACGGGTCCGGTTTTATTTAACAGCCAGACTCAGGGAGTGTCTTTAAACGGTATGAAACTAACTACAGGCACTCTTATTAAAAGTAAAGCAACGAACGGTTGTATTACAGTAGAAATGTTTGCCACTACTATTGGTAACTCCATTGGTTGGGATGCCGATTTTATAGTTTTCAAACAAAATTTATCACTCGACCCTTGTGTTCCTGTTTGTAATGAAAATGTAAATATTGTTTTTCCGATAGACACTTGCTATCAACTAATAAATACTTTCCAGTTTGTGTCCAATTTTAATAGCTCATGTTCACCGATACTTAAGCTGTTCTATCCTTCAGGTACAGATGACCTTAATAGCAAAGCAGTGAATAATAGCCACCTTGGCAAAAGGTTTTTATTCGAGGCTTCTGATAGTACAGGATCTTCCTGCGTTGGGTATTTAAAAGTTACTGAACCAGATTATTCGATTCCATTTTGCCTTACCGATACCTTGTCTTGCGTTGAATGGGAAAATAGCCTCGCTGATCTTAAAAAAATAAGCACTTGCAGTGGGAAGGGATATTCGGTTTTAAGTTCGGAATTTATTTCTTTTGATTGTCAGAATGATATCATTGGATTAGTAATCCGTAAACTAGCCTTGATAGCGGATAGTGGGAAAGTGGAGTTTTGTGCCGATAGCATTTTTATAAAGAGAATTTCTGGAGATACCATCCAAAAGCCAATGGATATCAAATTGAATTGTTCAAATTTGAATGAGGATGCTACTACCTGGTCTCCGGTGGTTTTATTGCAAAAATTCGATTTAAACAATGATTATAGGATGGATGAATCCGGGGAATTGATTATACCGTTATTAGGTGGTCAGCCTTTAAAAGATACTTCTGGTTTTTGTTACACCTCACTTCATTTCTCAGACCTGGTGATACCGGGTTGTGGTGTTGCTTATAAAATAAGAAGGCAATGGAGACTCAGTTCCGGTTGTAACAACATTGATTCGACTTTTGTTCAGTATATTTCAGTAGAAGATAAGGAACCTCCGTTACCTGGTGTGATGGAAGCATTAAATTTTACTATACCATCTGGAAGTTGTTTGGCGACATTTACAATAGATTCTCTGCAGGATATTAAAGATTGTGGATATATTAATCAAAAATTAGAAATCACTTATCCCGACCCAACGGATCCGGGAAAGCAAATTGTTATAAATACCCGGTTTCCGGTTTCATTGACTTTGCCGGCTGGTCCCTACTCAGTAAAGTATACCTTTACTGATCCTTGTTTTAATGTGACCCAGCAAAATCAGTGTTTGTGGATCACCAGGGCACCCGATCTCCGCCTGGCTGGGGATACCATAATCTCAAAACAGGTGGATACCAACTCTTGCTTTGCCAGGGTATACGCTTCAGATTTTGAGTCTTATGCTAAACCCGCCTGTTCGGAAAAATTGCATTTTGCCATTGCACATGAAGACACGATTTTATTTTATCAAAATTATTGGAAAAATAAATTCATGGATTCATGTTCCACGCAGCATAACTGGCTCTTAAATCAATCATACTATACTGATATTATTGAAAACTGGATTAATACAAATATTTACACCGATTTTATTGACTTGCCCTCCTGTGAACAGAATAAGATTTCAATAAAAGTTTTTGATGTTTCCCAGTTACCTGCAAAAGATGCTTTATTCGATTGTTCAGGTCATGCCTGGATTTCGTATCATATCGATCCCTTGTTCAGGAAATATTTTAATGAATTTAAAAGTTGTGAAAAGCGATACCCGCTTTTTTGTTCTTCAGATTCGAACTTCATTAAAAATTCGAACCAATATAAATTTAATTTTTACACCTCTGAATTTCTTAATGATTCCAATTGCAGATCGGACTTTTTTTTAAATGAATTTGAACAAATACGGCTTAGCGCAGTAGCTCTAAAGATTACCATCAACGTAAAAGACACATTTTTAAACTCAATACCAAATTTACCCGATATTGTATTCGTAGAAGATAATCAAAATACTTGTTGTAACGATTTAAATTGTGCGGGCGAAGTTTTTTCACCGCTTGCCTGGCCCGGGAAACTGGAGTGCAGTTCATGTGGACCAGAGGATTTTATCAGAAATTATTCTGGCCCGGCTCATTCAAGTGCTGTCTATGAATCCAGCGGACACTATTATTATCCGGGATGCAATGAATACGATTCTATCCGGTTTTTCAAACCGGTTTATTGCAGGGATTATATCACCACATCCCGGTCCTCTGCTATTGACAAAGACAGTTTGTTTTATTCAGTTATATTAAATGGTATTTCAACCAATAAAAATACAATTCCGATCGGTGTTAATTGTTTAAACTCATGGAAATTACAATTTTCAGACACAAGTTTTCTGTCCACGGATTGTACTTCAGATACCCTCATTCGAAAATGGGTATTGATTGGTAATTGCAACCAATTTTACACATTCTCTCAAAGACTTATTCTAAAAAAGAAGGCAGACTTTGAAGTATTATTCCCGGAAGATGCTTTTATAGATTGTTCTGTAAAACAGATTAAAGACTCAGTTCAATTATGGAAAAGATTTGGATATCCGGTGGTACATTCAAGTCCTGATAACTGTATAGAGGTTACCTATAAAGATTCATTGATATCCACCGGTAAAATTGATTATTGCCTCCTCACTCAGCGTGTGTGGAAAATAATAGACCTTGCTCATTATACACCCGGAAATACAAAAACAGACTTTATCATTAATGATTCAGCCGTAGCTGATTACGCAAACAGATATTGTGTTTACCGAAATTTAAAGGATGGGGGAGATGGGGTTATGTATTATAAACAGATGATTACCTATATTGATTCCGTACCGCCGGTATTTCATCTGGCAGATACAGTGGTTCATGGGTCTAACTGTATGGCACCAGCTTTTAAGATAAAGATTACTGTTACTGATGATTGTACGCAAGACGATGTTTTATTTTCACAACATAGTCTGGATCTGTATAGCAATGGAACATATGAGCACAATTATCAAAAGGAAAAGGGCATGGTTTATTTTAGTGAAGGCCTGCCGCCCGGTATTCACAGATTCCGGTCAATCTCTTCGGATTTATGTGGCAATACGGATACTGCATACACCAACCTCACTATTACGGACGATGGCGCCCCCATGGCCTATTGTGTTCAGTCATCGGTATTGGTTCCTATTCCTGTCACCAAATCAATTCAGATTTTAGCGAAAGATTTTGATGCCGGATCATTAGCTGGTTGTGAAAAAGGTCCACTGAAATTTAGTTTTAGTACTAATAGCATGGATAGTTCCAGAGTGTATACATGTGATAGCATCGGTGACAAAGTGCTTTCGGTTTACATTACAAATACGGCCGAAAACCAATCCGTTTGTTCCATTAAACTGCAGGTGATTTCTGATAGCACATGTAAAAGTGTATCGACTATTATCAGTATAAATGGAAATGTGATGAATCCCAATAAGGCAGGCATAAATAGAGTAGATATCAAGACCAATGCTTTATTGATGAAAACCTCTACCAATGAAAATGGCGTTTATCAATTAAAAAGCCTTGTGCCCGGCCAAAACATCACCCTGGTACCAGATAAAATGGATGAACCATTGAATGGAATTTCTGCGGTAGACTTATTGATCATTGAAAGACATATCAAAGGCCTTTCATTGATCACAGATCCTTACCAGTTGATAGCTGCTGATGTAAATCGTTCCGGGTCTGTAACCATTACAGATCTTATAGAATTAAGGAAAATGATACTCGGTTCCATCACTTTTTTTTCTAATAATAAAGATTGGATCTTCATTCCGGAGAGTTATAAATTTAACGATCCCCTTGCCCCGTGGATTTACCCTGAAACCATATCCTACAACCCGGTTACCAATTCATTGTCTGATGTGAATTTTATCGGTATTAAAGTTGGCGATGTAAATAATTCTGCCATTATTAATGCTCAGCAATTAGAATCCAGAGAAAATTCAGGTTCAATGGAATTGCTTCACACCACCAGCACATTTCCGGGTTTTCAACTTCATTCTTTTTATCTCTCTGAGCCTGTTTCGGATGCAAATGCTTTCCAGTTTGCCCTCAATCTGCTTCCTGGACAATACCAATTATATCATGAAAATGGATTATTCCGGGATTCTGCGGGATTGTATTATACATTTAAGGATAATGAATTAAAGCTGGTTTGGACTCATCCGGAAGGTTTAGAATTGCATACGCACCTTCCTTTGTTTACAATTAAAACGAATACCAGTTTCCCGGCAATTCAAATTTCAAATTCATCAAAAAATTTCCTGAATACAGAAAAAGGAAACTATAGTTTAAAATTGGTTGAATCACAAAACGTAAATAATTTCTATATACAGGCATATCCCAACCCATCAAGTGATATCATCTACCTGAGATTTTATTTAAATGATTTGCTAAAGCAAAAAGTACTATTAACAAATATGTTTGGTAAAAAATTCGATCATCTGATTCCCCCATTAATCCAGGGCTGGAATCATATCTCATTGAATAAAAATGATTTAGGTGGATCTGGACAATTCTTTTTTTACTTGCATGATGGCAAAATCCAAAACGGCAAGAAGTTTATTATGTTTTAAATCAGAATGTTATAAATGATGTAAATATATAATGTTAAAATTACCATTTATAGGGTATATTCTTAATAATCACTTAAAATTAAATTTGTTGGATTATAAAACCGTGAACTTATACTTTCAACTTTTACAAAAATCAATCTCATGAAAAAAACATGTATGCAATTGGTTGTTTTATTTCTCTGTTTGATTGCTTTTACAGCTCAAGCTGCAGATGTATTACAGCCTACTAATGGTAACTCTAACAACGTGACCGTAAATAATGGTGACAAATACTACGATAGTGGTGGCCCCGGAGGAAGCAATACTCAAGGAGCACCAGGCAATTATAAAGATTGTACGGCTAATCCTGATATTGAAGCTACATGTACAAATAAACTGACGCTGTGCGGCGCGGGGTTAGTAGGTCTTAATTTCGTCTCTTTTGCTATTATTCCTGGAAATACAGATGTCGTAAAGATCTATAATGGAACTTCGACTTCCGGTGCTGTACTTGCATCTTCCACTGATGGGACATTAAAAGCAGGTACATCTGTAAAAAGTACTTCTCCTGATGGTTGCCTTACAGTAACATTTTTCGGTACTTCTATAGGTAATGCTGCAGGATGGGAAGCTGATATCACCACTACTACTACTACCAACAAATTACCTCCGCCACCAACCTGTAATTTGGTTTGTAACGACCACGTAAATGCTTCTATGCCCGCAG
>CAYNIG010000042.1:0-23593 GCA_964396995.1 uncultured Saprospiraceae bacterium
ATATCATATCTGCCATGATCAAATCCATCAGGGGTAGCGATCCGAATGCGGCAGTGTATTGGATAGCAAGAATGTTGCATGCAGGTGAAGATATTGAGTTTATTGCCCGAAGATTGATTATTTCCGCCGCTGAAGATATAGGTCTTGCCAACCCAAATGCTTTACTGATTGCCAACGCTTGTTTTCAAGCGATACACACTATTGGTATGCCGGAAGCAAGAATCATCTTATCCGAAGTGGCAATATATCTTGCAACCTCCCCCAAAAGTAATTCAGCATATTTAGCTATAGACAAAGCTTTGGAAATAGTCAAAAATGATCCTGATGCCCCGGTTCCGTTACATCTTCGCAACTCCCCTACCCGACTCATGAAAAATATGGACTATGGAAAAAATTATAAATACTCGCATGACTTTGAAAACCATTTTGTTCCACAGGAATACCTGCCAGAACCTTTATCAGGTACTATTATTTATGACCCGCAGACCAATCCTGCTGAAGATAAAATAAAAGAAAGAGTACTCCATTGGTGGAAAAATAAATATAAGGTAAATGAATAAAATCACATTTTTACTGATGGTTTCAATATGGTGCATCCAGTGTGCACCTAAACTACATCCAATGAAAAGAACCTATAATCCTGTTGTTGCTCACAGAGGCGCGTGGAAAACCAATCGGTTACCAGAAAATTCAATTGCTGCCCTGAAAAATGCAATCGATTTAAAATGCCAGGGATCTGAATTCGATGTGAGAATGACCCGCGATGAAGTGTTGATCATCAACCACGATGAGCATCATCATTCACTCGATATCGAAAAAACGAATTATGCAGATCTGATAAAATATCCGCTTACCAATGGAGAAAAACTACCCACTTTAAACGAATACATGACCAATGGGAAAAACAAATACACACGGTTAATAGTTGAAATAAAGCCTTCACCCCAGGGATCCGCACACGGCAGGCAGATTGCTCAAAAAGTATATGCTGAGGTAAAAAAACAAAAATTATTGTCCCTATCTACTTTCATTAGTTTTGATATTGAAATTTTAAAAGAATTGCTTAAACTTAATAAAAAGCTTTCTACGCAATATTTAAATGGTGATAAAGATCCAGCGGAAATAAAAGACTTAGGTATTCAGGGTATCGATTACCATTATTCAGTATTTAAAACCCATCATCCGGAATGGATAGATGAGGCCAAAAAATTGGGACTTGAATTGAATGCCTGGACAGTAAATGAAAAAACAGATTTGGAATTTTTTATAAAAAATAAATTCAATCAGATTACTACCAATGAGCCGGAACTATTAAAGGAAATACTGAACTCGAAAAAATAAAAAACTATTGCCCCAGTATCGCAGCTACTTTTACACCAGCGGTTTCTGTCCTTAGCCGGTAATCTCCCAGCGAGATCGGATTAAATCCTCTATTCCTGGCGATTGAAATTTCTTCTTCAGTAAAGTCGCCCTCAGGCCCAATCAACACGGTGAAAGTGGAATTATTCGGAATCGTAGAATTATAATTTATTTGTTTACCGGTAATATGGGCAATGTACTTCATACCTAACAACGGGCTCGTCATGTAATCTTTAAAAGAAATAGGTTCCGATATAGCAGGTAGAAATGCCCTACCCGATTGTTTCATTGCAGAAAGAATAATTTTTTTCATACGGTCCATATTCAATTGTCTTCGTTCAGATTGAAAGGTAATTAATGGCACAAAAGAGCTAACCCCCAGCTCGGTGGCTTTTTCAAGAAACCATTCATATCGATCAATATTTTTAGTGGGACTAAGGGCTATAGTAAGTTGACATGACGGCAAAGGAAAAATAATTTTTTCAATAACCTTTCCGGAGATGCACTTTTTTTCTATTGCCCCTACTTCTGCCAGATATTTTATCCCCGTTCCATTTACAATAGCTATTTTTTCAGATGCTTTTAAACGAAGCACATGGGCATGTTGTGCTTCCTCTCCATCCAGGATAAAACTATTTTCAAATAATACTTCAGAATAGAAAAAATGCATTGCCCTTAATATTGAGGCAAAGATAACATCCCTTAGTATTGATTTAACTTATTTAAAATATTTACGGAAAAACTCGAATGCATTACCATAAAATACCCGATGGACAGCATCAGCTGCTGAGATGGCATTGGCTGATACTTTAAATTTGGTTTCCGGATTACTGAAAAAATTATATGCATGCCTTTCAACATACTGAACCAAATCATCAAAGTCCTCTGATGTCCAGAAATAATTTATTGGGTCAATAATTCCATCATTATCTGATCCCAATGCAATGCAATCCCAGGCAAATAAGTCGTGAGCATCCAATAATTGCACTATATGCTGAATATTATTCCATAAAAGCTTTGAACCCTGATGCCTTTTTTCATTTGTACTATTTCCTTTCTTGAGCGATTTGATAAAACTTTTTGACCCTATTCTTCTTTCATCCAACTGCAGCCCGATGATGCCGCCACTACGGGCCAATTCAATTAATTCAAAATCATAAAAATTAATATCGGCTGAATACATGTTTTTAGCAGTAGCCTCCAGCCCCGGATGATATACAGGATTTTCTTTACTCGAAAGCCCGTTGCAGGCGCCGTGACTTATGATCAATGGCAATTCCTTGGCAGCGTATTCGGTTGGAAAATTAGATTTTAAAAGCCGGTAATATTCGATACGGGATTGATAACTCATGTGTTTGATGTCGATATAAATTCGATCGCCATGGGTATTGTCGAGCAGGGATTTTACGACTTTCCATCCCAATGAATTAAATGGTGTATCCATCATAAATTCCTGGTGAGTAAGCACATCCTGTACAAAATCTTTTAGGCTCTCAGCATGACCACAGAGTCCATTATAAAAATGATGTCCAATAGTTACAAAAAAAGGTTTATGTTTCCAGCCGGACTTGACTTTTAGCACATTGGCCAATACCTCTGTTTCATGACGGGTAAGATCATCAGGATCTATATGATCGTATCTATTAAAAAAATGATGAGCACCCTCGAAAGTGATGATTACAAAAATCGTTTGTACCGTTGGGTCCAATTCCGCTTCGGCTATTTTATTCTCCAGATCAGTATAATTTTTAACGATGATGTATTTCCTGCTGATATCGCCTTTAAAAGAAATGACTTCACCATCCAATTGTGTATAATAATCGTATTCCTTTTCAAGTTCTTGAAAATATTCGGGATTGTCCTGAAGGTGTTTTATCCGCTCGCGACCCAGTCCGCTGATAAAATTGGAAGCAAATTTGGTAAACTCTCCGATGCCAAAAAAACGAAAGTCAATCAGGCCATTTTCCACCCGATACAGTGATGCACACACAATCTGTACATTGCCATAGGCCATAGCACTGAAATCGGACTGAGCAAAACGGGTCATTCCCAACAATTTCTGTAAAAACAAATCCGTACCCTGAGGGGGATCGTAATGCCAGATGGAAGCCCGTTTACTTTTATCTTTTTGATTTTTACCTTGTTCAGATGAAGAATAGCTTCGGCCAAGTGGTTTTAGTGCAGGATGGCAATGCAAATCAATGATCTTAGACATGTTTTTTTAAGAATTGAGTTAACTAATAATTCTAATATAATATGTAACTGAGGAAAAATATGTTACATCTGAAGTTTAATTATTTCGCTTTGCCTGGTTATTTCTTAGCTCTGTTTTCAAACCGATATTTTCAAATCAGTTTGGCCAGGGATTTTAATATAGTCGTTACCTGGTCAGATTTCAAATTTGGAGATAGTCTTTGATATTGAATAAAAGCATCTCGTGCTTGGATAAGGTCTTCTGTTTCAAGCAGAGTGAGGCCGAGATTAAAATAGCCATCCGCAAAATCAGGAGCTATTCTGTTTACTAACCGGTAATGAAATATAGCCAGGTGATGATTGCCTACTGCAAAATAAACATTGGCCAGATTAAAATGCGTTTCTACATGCCTGGGATCTTCTGCTAAGGCTTTCGTAAAGTAATCCACAGCTTCGATCATATTTTCTTTATGTGCAGCCAATACACCCAGATTACAATAAGCGTGTGCGCTGTTTTCATTTTTTTCTATTGCACGAAGGTAAAATCGCTCAGCACCCGGATCATTTCTAAGATCTAACTTCAAAGCCAGATCAAATGCATTATCAGAAATAGGCAGCAGGGTGGCTTCTTCGGGTCCGGCTGAATCGAAAAGATTCATTTGACCATTTGGGCTGGACTTTTCATCGACCCGGACGAAATCCAATGGCTTAAACCTACGATATTGATATGGAATGACTTTACCCATTGACCCTGTAAAATTACAGTTTAGAGTCAAAACTCACATTACCATTTTTTCTAATTTGAACTTTTGCAGATTTTTTCAGTGGTAGCAATACTGGTCCACTAGTTACAACCCATATCTAATTTAGATTGGGTGTCATTATTGGGAAAACAAAGACCAGACATAGTTTTTGATGGCATGTATCTTTCCAGGTTAGGATCAAATAATCCATCGGATATAAAGGAAGTAACTAAATCAATTTCTTCGCTTGTCAGATTCAATGGCTTAAAAAACTCGGAAATCTGGGTCAAAGGCACATCCGGATTTTCAGGTACAGCGCGATTAAAATATTCAACCACTGATCGTAAGGATTGTTTGCTGGCTCCGTGAAAGTAAAATCCCACATCTTTCAAATTGTAAAGTTGGGGTACTTTGTATTTATGCATGTCTTCCGCCCTTTTCGTAAAACCGCCCCGTCCAAAATTCCTGGCATCGGAAGCATCAGTGCGAAATACTTCATATCCTGATTGGAAAAGATTTTTTACACCAACTGCCTGGAATTCCATTGCATTAAATGATGGACTTTTATGACAGTTTACACAGCCTGCTTTACCAAAAAACAAGATGGCTCCTTTTTTCTGATCAGTATTCATAGCTTCAAAATCTCCTTTTAGCCATTTTTGGAATGGAGCCTGATTGGTAAATATGGTACGGAAATAAGCTGCTATTGCCAATGCTCCTGTTTCCCGGGTATATCGGTTCTCTGCTCTGTATTCAGGAAAGGCAGCGTCAAACAAGGGAGTGTAACCCAATTCATCCATCAATGGCTTATTTATTACTTGTCTGTGCACTATCAATGCCCTTTGATTGTTGGCCTCCAGACCTTCGAAACCTTTATGATTAATGTTGATAAGGGTATCCTGGTTCCATACTGATTCGGTACCCACATTTACTCCATACGAGCCAAATGTGCCAGCCCAAAGTGCATTGGTCACATATGCAAGATTTATGGTAGGTAAAGGTCTGGCCCCCTGGGCATCCACTTCTGACCCCTGATACAAAGCATTTTTCTTCCTGGCTTCACCGGATTTACCAAAACCGACAGCTCCATCTGCGATGCCCTGAAACCTTCCCGCAGTAAATCCGCGATTAGGAATATGGCAGCTACTACATGAATACGCTTTCAGTGAAACATCGTATTTGGCCTCCATGGCTAATCCGGTTTCAAAAAACAACAAACTGCCTAATCTTACTTTTGCTTCATTCACCGCATTCTTTTTATCCTGATTGGGTAAATGGTGTAAATCAATGCTTTCAGGCATTACAAAATAATCCGTAGACGCGGTGGGACTGTGGGCTTTGATCAAAAGCGTTAAGGAATTATCTAATTCTTCATTGGTAATAATGGGGGCATGATCGCATGAATAAATTACTAAAAAAGAAACGGCACAAAGTAGAACCTTCTTCATAAAATTCATTTAAATAACATCCTGATAAATAAGTTTGGGTAAAAATAAAACATATCTTCAAATATTCATAGCTTTTGCGAAATGATTATTATCAGAATGGTACCCAAAGGCCAATTCAAAAAATAATATATGTTAATTATTATATATTATGCAGATTTCTTCTTTTTGCTGGTTGCTTCTTTTTCTTCGGAATCTCCGGTCGCTTTGACCATGGGTTTGATCTCCGCTTTGGCCTGATTTATACTTTCTTTTAATGCCGTCATAATGTCCACAATGGGCGCTTCTTCTTCTTTTACCGAAACTATCTCTTTTCCTGCAATTTTAGCCTGAATGATTTCCTGCAAGGATTCAAAATAACGATCTTTTAGTTCCAACTCCGAAAAGGACTTGGTCATTGTTTCAACCAATACATTGGCCAATTTTAACTGCGCTTCGTCTACCTGACCCTTAGTATCCAACTGGGGGACTGATTCGATATTCCGCAGCTCATTGGGGTACCGGAGCATATACATCATCAGGCCGGAGCCACTGGGTGCAATCAGCACGATTTCTTCCTTTTCTCTCAATACTACTCTCCCTACTGCAAGTCGGTTAGTCTGGTCAAGGCAAGTTTTAAGTAATCCATATGCCTTCGTAGCAACTTCACCATCCGGTCCGGCAAAATAAGGGGTGTCAAAAAGTGCCGGATGTACTTCATTTTTACTTACAAATGCCTCTATATCAACGATTTTAGTACTTTTTAGTTTTACTTTTTCCAGGTCTGAGCTTTCCATGATCACATATTGATCAGGTGCATATTCGTACCCTTTTACAATCTCATCTGATTTTACGCTTTCGCCACACGATTTACATTTTTTATCATATCCTATTGGGCTATTGTCTTTTTTATGCAATTGCCTGAAACTTACAGACTGGCTCGTCTCTATTGCATTGTACAGTCTTACAGGAATAGTGACTAATGAAAATCGGATATGGCCTTTCCAGATAGATCTCATGACGGAATATTTTATTACTTAACCATGAAAAAAGGCAAAAACTAAGCCAAATTAATCATCTCTTTAGTCCAGGTACTCATTAGTCGCCCGTCAAAAACATATAGATCAACCACCGACTATTTTCTCTTTTTAAAAACAATCTATAATCTGAAGGAGAGTATAAAAAATCACTGTGCACATAGCCCTGCGTTTTAGTATTGATTGTTTTTATCTTTTTCCATTCATTTTCCTCATCTGTCAAAGGAGCCTCTTCAATCGTCACTACATGATACGAAAGTTGCCCAATGACCTTAGCAGTTAAAGAAGGGGCTTCCCGCACATTTACGTTTTTACCAGTGACTATGAATAAATTATAGGCATCTTCCACTTCACCTAAATCTACTTCATAGGCATATGGAAATACAAATTTATTTATGGGATCTTCTTTAATAAAGACGCCACCCATATCAATTATTCTCTTTAATATAGACCATAGCCTGGATTGATTTTGTGCATCGCTCCATTCTTCTTTAAATGCATCTATTCCGGTATTATCATCAAATCCGATTTGGATTTCGGGATGTAAGTGTTTGAGTAATGCCGGGAAGTCTTTCGAATGAATTATTCTTTTTAATTCTATCACTGTGGAAGCCAGGATTGGGTCTTTTTTCGATTCGTCTTTAGGAGGCACCGTAGAAGGTTGAGAAATGGAATAATTAAAAATCAATAGGAATAATATAGATTTATTTAAGCTCATTTTCATTTTTATACATAATGATTAACCAAAAATGCAGCTTTTTATCCAATAGCTAAATATTTTACTAATACGGGATCATTCCAAATCCTCCCTCCACTGCACCCACACCGGTTCTCTCAATGTATCATTAGGAGTAATGCTTGCATATTGTATTTCACACCATTTAATAGGTTTGAGCCAGGTAGTGTATTTTTCTTCTTCCATTTTAAGGTCAACTGTTTTGCTTTCGACTTTCAATGGATTGAGTATTTTGGTGAATTCCTTCATCATGGCATCATCAAATCCAGTCCCTACCCTGCCTCTGTAGACAAGAGTTCCGTCATCTTCCCTGGAAATTAATTGCAATGAACCAAAATACGGCTCCCTGTCCCCCTTACCTGCAGTCATACCTACGATAAGGCATTCCATGGTGTTTCTAAATTTGATCTTTATCCAATCATTGGATCTTTTTCCCGGAGTATACATGCTGTCTTTTCTCTTGGCCATGATTCCTTCTAATCCCATTCGTTCTGCAGCAGAATAAAGACTTTCCCCATCTTCAAATACATCGCTTGATCTGAAAGTGTTTTTGGATTTGATCAGGTCTTTAAGCCAGGCTTGCCTGCGTTGTATAGGCTCTTTTATCAACGCACGGCCATCGAGATAAAGCACATCGAAAAGGTAACCATGTACCGGCTTTGTTTTACGTACTACATCTATAGCAAATGATCCGGCATGCAATCGGGAAATCACATCTGTAAATACAGGTATCCCTTTAGCATTAAGGCATACTATCTCCGCATCGAATATGGCCACACTGCAATTGAGATGATCTCTGCTGTTTACCAGTTCAGGAAATTGTTTAGTAATATCCCTGCCAGATCTCGAAAGAATTTTAATTGTATCCTCTGTGATATAAATAGTCACCCGGATACCATCCCATTTTACTTCATAAAAATAATCATCTGGCCTGGCAGGCAAATGCGTATTGGCAACTGCCAACATGGGTGACATGGTATAGTTACGATCCCACTGTGATCTGTCTACCCTTTCCAGCAACCATTCTTTCTCTTTAGTGTTATGCATGCGGAATTCGCCTTCGAGCTCAGGACTATACAACCTGAAATAAAAACCATCTTTCTTTTGCTTGCTGATTTCAAATCGTCCTTTGGCAAAAATCCACATAGGCCCACCACCGTATTCTCCTTTGGGTATCACCCCTTCAAAATTGAGATATTGAATAGGATGTGGTTCCGTTTCGATCGCCATTCTTTTAATTCCACTTATATCCGGCATCCCTCTGGGTACAGCCCAACATCGAAGCACACCATCTACCTGCAATCTCAGGTCATAATGAAGCCTCGATGCATGATGGCGGTGAATTACAAACGCATCGGGTGAGGTGTACTCATTTATTTCTTCCCCTTTAGGTTCAGTTGTTTTTTCGAAGTCCCTTTTTAGCTGATACGACTCGAGTTGCTCGGGGCTTTTGTGTTTGTTGCCTTCCGGATTGACCTTTTTTTTTTCAATATGCTTTCTTTGAGTGTGTAAGGTGACTGCTTTGCTGTAAAACCCATCCCATGGATCACCATACTGCGAAATAAATGTGGGAACATTACTAATATTAAAATCTTTACCACTGTTCAGATTTTTTAGTTCATCCCATGGTACAGGCATCGATACCGGTGCAGTTGGTTTCCCCCTCAATGAATAAGGTGAGATTATGGTTTGCGATGCATGATTGCGCTGGATGTCGATGAATAATTTATCCGTGCGTTTGTTTTTACGAATGTTTAATGTACAGGTATCGGCATGCGCCGACACGAACTCCTCGGTCAGTTTTTTCAATGCTTCCAACACATCCTCGTAATTATTCCTGGCTTCTATTGGAGCAAATAAATGCAATCCCTTGTTTCCTGATGTTTTCAAAAAAGGATGATAACCGAACAGTACTAAAAACTCTTTTAATGCAAATGCTATGTCCCGGGTTGTATCCCACCACCCTTCTTCAGGCGGATCAAGATCAAAAACCATTACATCAGGTTTATCAAAATGGGGCCGTTTACAATTGGCCATATGAATCTCCAGTCCGGCCAGGTTAGCAATCCATACCAGGGTAGCCTCTTCATCGGCAATGATATAATCTTTCTCTTCTTTTCCCAGCACTACACTATCTATCCATTCCGGTGCGAAATCAGGTTTGTTTTTTTGGTAAAATACTTCTCCTTCTATACCATCAGGATAGCGGATTAAACTCAATGGCCTCCCGCGGATGTATTTCAACATGGTAGGTGCTATAGAATAATAATATTTGATTACCTCTGCCTTTAATATTCCCTCTTTTTTATAAATACTCTTTTCGAGATTACTCAGTTTGAGCACCCGCTTACCGATTTGAGTATTTTGAAAACTGGATTTGGCCATAGGATTTAAAAAATGGTATCAGCTATCTTTTTTACTACATGATTGACTTGACAAGTTATGTTTTATTGTTGCTTGATTTAAATTCATTTTATTTTTTTAAGGCTATCTTTTAAATTTCCTGAATTTGATTGAACAAGATCAAAACAAATTTAGACATGGAGATTTAAATCAGAATAATGGGAATATCTGTATCAGAGAATCAACGAAGTATAAATTTGTTTTCATCTTTAAAATAAATTTAAAATTATATGACTCTATCATGGAACGGGGTTTCAGAGACAGATTAGAGTAAATCCAATTTATTTTCTCCAAATAAAGTATACGTTCTATTCATCAGTACCTCTTGCTTTACCGGTGACTTCCATTTGCAAAATAGTGGATTTAATCCAAATTACAGTCAAATCAGGCAATCAAGCTGCTCCAATACCTCCTCTAAGAATTTATCATTATCCCTATTCATATGCTTTAAATCAAATCGCATTGCCTGATCTGATTTTGATTTTACTTCTGACCAGCTTTCCAATTTCATATCCCACCGCACTGCATATTTTTTTTCGACCAATCTACACGCTAAATACTGTTGCTCGGTCTGGCCCGGAGTAGGCACCAGTATTATTTTCTTGTTAGAAAAGGCCAGATCCATAAGGCTGGAATAACCTCCTCTTGAAATGATATACTCTGAAGATTCAATATGTCTTGCAAGCGCTGCAGGTTCTAAGTACGGTATATACCTGGCTGTACTTTTCCGGCTATTTAAATCACCTCCGATGAGGATTACATCTTTAGCCGGAAGCATAAGGTCCAGCCGGTGTTCAAAATCCGATCTGCTGGGTTCAGGGCCGGATATAATAGCCAATATTTTCCCGGGTATTTCGATCGAGTTCGTTTTGATTTCCAATCTCGATAGCCAACCAAGGTGTCTTACCTTTTTATGATCCGATATTTTAATAAGTCTGCCGCTCAAACTATTCAACCCTTTGATATCAGGTATCCAGATTTCATGGTATTTTTTGTAAATTGTATTAAGAAGTAATTTAACCAATCCTGATCCATAAAACCAGGGAATAATGGGATTGGGCTGACTGATGAGGAGAATAGATTTTATTCGATTTGAAAAAATGGCCGGTCGGGAATCAGAAATAATCACATCATACGACTCTTCGCTCAGAATAGTATGCAGCCTCTCCCGATCTTTTTTTATCCAGGTCAAGAGCCTGGGCAATTGATATACCAAACCGATAAAAAAAAAGGTGGAATACTTAATTATTAAAGGAGCTAATTCTTTGTTTTTGATGCCAGGAAATTGGCTTTTTAAAACCATCAATGCATTGCCGTCACTGGCCACTGTAACATCATGCCCTTGCCAGATCAATTTTTTAATGACTGGAACACATCGCGTCGCGTGACCAATACCCCAATTAAGCGGACAAATTAATATTTTCAATTTTTTAACCAAGGTTCGGTATTCTTTAATTCCAAAAATTTGAAATTATAAAATCCCATCAAACCTGATTCTAAGCACCCAATCTGATCTCATCCTCATTGCCATCCAACAACTTGTATGTTGACAAAGCCAGGTTTTCATTTGATTTTATCTTTATCCATTTTTTATATTTCCACCACATTTGCTTTTGCCGATTCCAAAATCCATGTCTGAAATAGGATACTACAAAAGGATGAGCTTCTAAGGTAAGTTTTACATCCGATCTGTTATTCATAATGAATTCTATATCGCGTTCTATCTCATCGGCAACCAATATACTTGGTCGGGCCTGGCCTGTTCCCCCACAGGTAGGGCAGGTTTCGTTTGTATTGATCAGCACCGCAGGTTTTACACGTTCCCGGGTAATTTGCATAAGACCAAACTTGCTGAGAGGTAAAATACTATGCTGGGCACGGTCAGTGGACATAAACTCTTTCATCATTTTATACAAATGATTTTTATGTTCCTGGCTCTTCATGTCAATAAAATCAATAGTAATGAGCCCACCAATATCACGAAGTCTTAATTGCCGGGCAATCTCCATAGCAGCCTCGATATTAACTGATAAGGCTGCAGATTGTTGATCGCTTTTCTGCATTTTAGGCCCGCTGTTTACATCTATCACATGCATGGCTTCTGTATGCTCTATTACAATGTACGCGCCACTACTCATTGTAGCCGTTTTGCCAAAAGAAGACTTGATCTGGCGGGAAATTCCATATTGATCCATTATGGATTTATCCCCTTTGTAGTGCTGTACTATTTTTGCTTGTTCCGGAGCAATACTTTGAAGTAAATTTCTTGTATTTTGGAAGAGCTCCCGGTCATTGATCACAATTTTATTAAAAGACGAATTGAGGAGGTCCCGAAGCATGGATGAGGTTTTATCAAGCTCACTCAGTAACTTAATGGGCCCACGTGATTTGTGGAGTTGCTTATGAATAGCTTCCCATTTTACTGTAAGCTCAGTGATTTCCTCATGTAAATCTGCAACCTTTTTTCCTTCGGAGGCGGTGCGAACAATGACACCGAAATTTTTAGGTTTAATGGATTCAACCAGTATCTGGAGCCTTTTACGTTCTTCATTATCCTCTATTTTTTTGGATACGGCCACCTGGTCAGTAAACGGGGTGAGCACCATAAATCTGCCGGGAATGGTAATCTCACCAGACAACCTGGGACCTTTGGTTGATATGGGTTCCTTCAGTATTTGTACCAGTATCGGTTGTTTTTTAGCCAATACCTGGTTTATTTTACCATTTTTGTTTATCTCAGGTTCTATAGTAAACCCATCTAACAGGTGTGTGTTCAGTTTACCATTGATGGATTTTTCAGTGAAACTAAGAAAGGAACTAAGTCCTGGTCCCAGGTCAGTATAATGCAAAAAAGCATCTTTGGGGTGTCCTATGTCAATAAAGGCTGCGTTGAGCCCGGGCATAAGTTTGGTGACATAGCCCAAAAAAACATCGCCTACTTGAAAATTTTCATTGGATTGCTGGTGATGTAACTCAACCAATTTTCCATTTTCAAGTAGTGCGATCTCCACATCACGTGGAGTGGAATTGATAATTAGTTCACGCTCCATAATACAGGTTAGATTATGGTTGTGTAGCCCGGTCCGTTTGAAATGTGCATTTGAGATGTTAGCTCAACTGCAAAGGAGCGAATAATTTTCAGAATTTTAAGATGATGGTTTACATGAGGTGATGAACCCCCATTAATAGACCAAACTGCGCAACCGTGAAACTACTATCTCAGTTTCTTTTTGTGTCTGTTTTTGCGCAGTCGTTTTTTTCTCTTATGTGTGGCCATTTTGTGGCGCTTTCTTTTTTTACCGCAAGGCATGATTTAATTAATTTGAATTTTTTAAATATTAATAATTTATATCATTTAAGGATTATTCGTCCTTACATTTTTCAGAATATGATTTCAATGCAATTGCATTATTTTCCTTTTCAGCAATTTTGGCTAAAAGACAATAGGCACGATTATAATCCGGTGATACTCTGACCAGGTGATTTAATCTCTCTTTAGCTCTATCCAGCTGGTTGGTCTCGATTGCAAGTCTGGCCAAATGATACAGTACTGCTGGCTCATCAGGATATTGCTCATTCAATTTCCTCAGGGCCAATATGCCTTCCATCGGGCCATTTTCCGGAAATTCTACTGCCAACAGAGCCTGATTCAACTTACTTACAATGTTGTTAGTATCCAGGGCAACAGCTCGATTAAAACCATCTCTTGCTTTAGATAACCATTCTTTTTGCTCTGCCTCCGTACCTATCCCTTGTTTAATAGCCAGTACAAAATTAGTTGCAGCCAGCGTCCAGGCATCAGGAGTAGACATCATCTCAGCTACTTTTCGTGCATAGTCAGCGGCTATACCAGTCCTGCCCTGTGAATACCAAAATCCTGAAATTTTCTGTAAATAGATTATTTTCAGTGAATCGGTACTTGCAGTTTCATACTGTTTCATGAATAGAGCTATCTGGCTTTTACTGTCACCATCCAGAGAATCAATTAATACAAGTGCATTTTGTTCAAAATCATTTTCAAAATTTGCATCAGAAACCACTGACTTTTCAGGATTTCGTATTTCCGGAGAAACTTTGCTAAAACCGAAGTAAAGGATTAAAAATGCTAAAAAGGAAATTGCGAATGCCTTTTGAGGGCCTGAAAATCTATTTAACATTATTCTTCTTCTTCACCACCTTCCGGCAGTTGAGTTACTTTGTTTTTTACTTGCTCTACAAAAACCTTTGCAGGCTTGAATGAAGGAATATAATGCTCCGGAATTTCAATTGCTACATTTTTCTTTATATGTCTGCCAATTTTTTTAGCCCTTCTTTTGATTATAAAGGAGCCAAAGCCCCTGATATACACATTTTCGCCTTCAGACAAAGTGCCTTTCACTTCTTTGAAAAACATTTCCAAGCTAACCAATACATCAACCTTTGGTACGCCAGTTTTTTCGGATATCATGGCAACAAGATCAGCTTTTCTCATTAGTCTCTGGTTTTTAATAGATTATAAAATAATAATACCTGCCCTAATTTTAGCAGGGTGCAAATTTGGGGTTTTCTGGCGACATCAGGAAATTTTTTATAAAATATTTATTTTCTGCTAGTTATCTCCCTTATTAGGGCCTCGGAATGTTAATTTAGATTTTTGATCATTTTCGATGGATATTTTTCTACTTTTAGGCTTCATTATAATATTAAATATATATAAGTGCGTCAGAGTTTTTTTTGTATTGATGCCCATACTTGTGGTAATCCGGTAAGACTGGTGGCAGGTGGTGGACCTCATTTAGAGGGAGCCAATATGTCTGAAAAAAGACAACATTTTTTACGTGATTACGACTGGATCAGGCAAGGGCTCATGTTTGAACCCAGAGGCCACGATATGATGAGCGGCAGCATTTTATATCCTCCTTCCGACCCTCAAAATGATGTAGCTGTGCTTTTCATTGAAACCAGTGGATGTCTGCCTATGTGTGGTCATGGCACCATAGGTACGATTACGGCTGCAATAGAACACGGATTGATTCGTCCTAAAACGCAGGGTAAAATCAGAATGGAAGCCCCCGCAGGACTCGTTTTGATCGAATACGACCAGGCAGGTTCCAGGGTAAACTCGGTTAAACTCACGAATGTGGTTTCTTATCTCGAAGCCGAAAACCTGGAGATTGAATCTTCCGTATTGGGCAAGATAAAATTTGATGTGGCCTATGGTGGAAATTTTTACGCCATAATAGAAAAACAGGAAAATTATACCGATATAGATGATTATTCCGCAAGCCAGCTTATCCAATGGAGTCTGGAAATCAGAAAAAAAATAAACGAAAAATATAGTTTTAGTCACCCGGTTGATTCTACTATTTCAAAATGCAGTCATGTCATGTGGACAGGCAAGCCCAGGGATTTGGATTCCAACGGCCGAAATGCTGTTTTTTATGGTGATAAAGCAATAGATCGCTCCCCCTGCGGCACAGGAACATCGGCCCGAATGGCTCAGCTGGCATCCAAAGGATTCCTGAGCAAAGGGGATCGGTTTATACACGAGAGCATCATCCACTCAAAATTCATAGGCCGGGTAGAAGATCAAATGGATTTTTATGGTAAGAAGGCCATCATACCAAGCATTGAAGGTTGGGCAAAAGTGACCGGTTACAATACTATATTTATTGATGATGATGACCCGTATTGGCAGGGGTTTCAGGTAATTTGATCTCAGCCTTATTCTGTAAAACATATTGCTTTGCTACTATCTTTACATTTAATTTATTCTAAACAGTGCATATAGGTATCATAGGAGGTGGATTAATTGGAGTCTTTTCAGCATATTATTTAAACCAATCCGGTTACCAAATCACGCTGTTCGATCCGGAAGATGAAGTACCCTCAGCATCCTATGGGAATGCGGGTATGATTTGCCCAAGTCATTTTATTCCATTAGCCGCACCGGGTATAATAAAACAAAGCCTCAAATGGATGTTTGATTCTAAAAGTCCTTTGTTGTTCAGGCCATATGCTGATGTTGATTTTTTAAAATGGTGCCTTTCGTTTTATATCCATTCAAGTAATAAAAATGTGAATGAAAATACCGGATTAATGTCGGGCCTATTGGAGTGGTCGAAAAAATTATACCTGGAGCTGGAGTATGAAAAAATCATCCCATCTATCCGTAAAAATGGTATAGTGATGTATTCCAATACAAAACATGGACTGGATGAAGAAATACAACTGGCAAAGAAAGCTAAGAGACTTGAAATAGACACCACTGTATTAACCAATAAGGATATATCGGATCTTAATCCCGGAGTCAATTTTAATGGCCTTGGTGGCGTGCACTATACCGGAGATATGCACACTGATCCGGCATCTTTGATGACCTCTATGAAATCCTTTTTAAAAGAGCAAGGAGTAAGCTTCATTTACAGTAAAGCGGAAAGATTTACTACAGATATTGACCGAATTAAAACAATCAGCGCCGGAGCAAATGAATATGAAGTAGATGCAATGATTATATGTACCGGAATGGCTTGTAGAGAAATAACCAGCCTTTTTGGATCCAACCTGTTTATACAAGGAGGTAAGGGGTATAATGTCACCATTTCAAATGTATCCCCTCAGTTAACTACCCCAATGATATTGGTCGAAGGGCGGGTAGCCCTAACTCCTATGGGTACTTCTCTTCGAATAGGGGGCACGATGGAAATAGGCAAACCCAATAATACAGTGAATAAAAATCGTATTGATGGCATTTTAACCAATACGGAGAGCTTTCTGCCGGACTATAAAAAATCTGAACTGGAAAAAATAAAACCATGGTATGGTTATCGTCCCCTCTCTGCTAATGGAATGCCCATTATCAAAAGACTGGAACAGTATAAAAATGTATTTATCAATACTGGCCATGGTATGCTGGGATTATCACTGGCTCCTGCCTCCGGAATGATTATGAAGGAGATTGTCGCGAGTTCAATTTAATTCATAATCTCAGATTGAACTATGAACAGAGATGATTTTAAACTATTGCAACCATTGATACCTGAACAACCGGGCATCTATAAATTTATCGACCCAAAAGGGGAAATCATCTATGTCGGCAAGGCAAAAAATTTATTAAAGCGTACCACCTCTTATTTCACGGATTCTAAAGGACATAGCTTTAAGACCATCACCATGATAAAACACGCTGCCAGACTTGAATACCTGGTAGTGGAAACAGAACATGACGCTTTGTTACTGGAAAGTACACTGATCAAAAAAAATCAGCCCCGGTATAATGTAAATCTGAAAGACGGTAAATCGTACACTTTCATATGTATCCGAAAAGAGCGTTTCCCCAAAGTATATTTTACCCGCAGAATCTACCGGGATGGTTCAGAATATTTTGGGCCTTATACATCTAAGTACAAGGCGGAAATCATCCTTGAATTTATCAAAACCATATTTCCGCTAAGAAATTGTACGCTCAATCTGAGCCAGGAAAATATAGATGCCAAAAAATTTAAGGTATGCCTTGAATACCATATTAAAAATTGCCTCGGACCTTGCGAAGCTCTGGAAACAGAAAAAGAATATAATGGCCGTATAAAACAAATCAAAAACATCCTCAATGGAAACTTTGGTGAAGCAAAAACCTATCTGAAAGAACAAATGGCTATCAGTGCGGAAGCTCTCGATTTTGAAACAGCACAAACACATAAAATACGCCTTGATGCCTTCGATGATTACCAATCCAAATCAATGGTTGTACATCCCAGTATTGGAGATGTGGATGTATTCAGTATAGAAATCGATGAGAAAGAAGCTACCGTAAATTACATGCGCATCATCAAAGGAGCATTGATCAATTCGCATACTTTTGAATTAGAGAAAAATCTGGATGAAGAACCGGAATTACTGCTGGCCTATGCTATTCTTCAATGCAGAGAGACTTTCAGCAGTATCGCAAATGAAATTATAGTGCCCTACTCTGTAAATCTCGATGACCATGATATTAAAATTTCGGTTCCACAGATCGGCGACAAGAAAAAGCTGCTGGAACTCTCACAAAAAAATCTACGCTACTATATATTACAAAAGAAAAGTGATATAGCCACCAATACTAAAAAACCACTGGCTACTCAACGAATCCTTTCCACATTACGAATGGATCTTCGAATGGACAAAGACCCGGTACATATGGAATGTTTTGACAACAGCAATATTCAGGGTACCCATCCCGTATCCTCTTGTGTAGTTTTTAAAAATGCAAAACCTTCCAAAAACGATTACCGGCATTATAATGTAAAATCCGTGGAAGGCCCTAATGATTTTGCTTCGATGTCAGAAGTGGTTTACAGGAGGTACAAAAGATTATTAGCTGAAGAAAAGCCTCTGCCCGACCTCGTAATCATAGATGGTGGAAAGGGTCAGCTGGCTGCAGCAATGGAAAGCCTTGAAAAATTAGGATTGGAAGGAAAAATGAAAGTAGTAGGGATAGCCAAAAGGTTGGAAGAAATATATTTTCCCAATGACTCACTTCCCTTATATATTGATAAGAAATCAGAATCATTAAAAGTCATTCAGAGCAGTCGAAATTAAGCGCATCGATTTGCTATACGATTTCACCGAGACCAGCGATCGCGGGGGTTCCTTACTACCGGTCTTACTGATATACCGGGTATTGCAAAAAAATCAGCCGAGAACCTGTTGAAACATTTTGGATCATTGGCAAAAGTACAAGATGCCGGCATCGATGAACTAAAACCGATAGTGGGTCAGAAAAAAGCAGAGACCATTTATAAATATTTCAGACCGGCAGATGAAGAAGAATAGACCTAAATAAAAAAGTAATTTTCGTACTGCATATAAATAAAGCAACCATCTTATACTTCGATTGTCTTTAATCTAACATGAAAAAATTCCTTCTCACCAGCCTCACGTTTTCTTGCCTTAATCTTATTTCGCAAATCCCAAAACAACCGGTCGAAATATTATTACTGGGTACCTTTCATTTTGACAATCCCGGCCTCGATGTCGCCCAGTTTAAAAATGCAGATGTGCTTTCTCCCAAGCGACAAACTGAAATACTGGATGTAGTGGAAAGACTAAAGAAATACAATCCCGATATAATATTTATCGAAACTACACCGGAAAGGCAAAATAGTACTGATTCGCTGATCCGCGAGTACAAGAAAGGGGCCTATACCCTCAGGGCAAATGAAATCAACCAACTTGGATACCGGCTGGCCAAAGAACTCAACTTGGCTTCGTTGTATGGTGTAGATTACCGCAATGCTGCTTTTCCATTTGATAGTCTCATGAAATCAGCTGCCTCAGCAGGCCAAAATAACCTGATCCAATATGTGCAACAAGCCATTGATTCAGTGCAAAGGGAATTTAATTCTTCATTGGATAGAATGACTATCGGCCAAATGCTGGCTGATGCTAATTCTGATCTTTCTAACCGTAGACAGTTGGAGTTTTATTACAAACTATTACCCGCCGGGAAGATGGGCAACCATGTGGGATCTTACCTGGTAAGCGAATGGTGGCGCCGTAATATGATCATCTATGAAAATATATTAAAATCACTTACAGGAAAGGAAAAAAGAATATTGGTGATTTTTGGCCAGGGACATACTGCGCTTTTGCAGGAAATGATCAGGTACAATTCGGAATTTAAATTAATTTCAGCAGTGGAAGTATTGAAATAATAACTGGTATTTTATTTATCTATCCACATACTTCATATTGTCCTCATAGTACCTGGGACCAATATTGGGATAGAGATTCAACAATGTATTTATTTCTGCTTGGTCATGATCAGTAATGAGGATATTGACTGCTTCAGCATTTTCTATTAAATATTTCCTTTTTTTAGTACCCGGGATAGGTATTATATGATCACCTTGTGCCAATACCCATGCCAGGGCCAATTGTGGTGGCGTACAACCTTTGGAAAAGGCAATTTGTGCAAATCCGTGAGCAAGTTTAGTATTGTTTTCTATATAACTTGACTCCTGGTAACGGGGTAGTTTTTTTCTAAAATCGGCATCGGGTATTTCATTTAAATTTATAGTATTGGTGAGCAATCCCCTTCCCAATGGACTGAAAGGTACAAATGCAATTTTCAACTCTTTACAAAGTGGTAAAATTTCATTTTCCACCTCGCGGGTCATGATTGAATATTCACTTTGAACTGCACTTACCGGATGAATATCGTGTGCTTTACGAATGGTTTTAGCAGCAACTTCAGACAATCCCAGGTATCGTACTTTTCCCTGCTGTACTAATTCTGCCATAGCCCCTATCATCTCCTCGACCGGTACCTTGGGGTCTATTCGGTGAGCATAGTACAAATCTATTACATCGGTTTGCAATCTTTTGAGACTGGCTTCTACGGCTGACTTCATATATTCAGGCGAACAATCCACTCCACTAAAGCCACCATTGACAAAAGGCTTAAAACCAAATTTAGTGGCCAGGAATATTTTGTCCCGGTTGGGTTTCAATATTTTGGATATCAATATTTCATTTTGACCATTGGCATAAATATCGGCCGTATCCCAAAAATTAATTCCCAGTTCAATCGATTTTTCTAACGTAGCAAAGGATTCTTCGTCATCCGGTACACCATATCCATGATTCATACCCATACAACCCAAACCTATAGAGGATAGTTTGATCTCCGTATTGGCAAACAATCTGTATTTCATGCTTTAAAAATGGATATTAAATAGGATAAGTAAAGATAGTAACAGGTATAAACACATGTCCATATTCACTTTGTTCAAATTGTAAAATCGCTCTTGACATAGGCTTTTCTGCAGGGCATAGTCATAGCCTCAGCAAGGGCTAATTTTCCACAAAATACATATCTACCAGGCCTTTATTTTTAGCTGGCAATTTACCCCTGTACGTACATTTAAATTTATCTTTTACTTTTTCGTAGGCTTCACCGGAGATATTGATCTTACCCCGCTCCCCGGATTGCTCGAGTCGGGCTGCCATATTTACTGTATCGCCCCAAATATCGTATGCAAATTTCTTACTGCCAATGACACCGGCTGCTACCGGACCCATGTGTATACCAATACGTACATCCATGCGGGCAAGCCCTATCATTTCCCGTTCCACATTCCAGGTATCCAGCCACGACTGAATTTCTTTAGAAGCGTGAATCATTTCTATGATCTGTGATCCTTTACCTGCTTCCGGCAATCCTCCGGCAAACATATAACAATCGCCAATTGTCTTGATTTTCTCCAGGTCATATTTAGCTATGATTTCATCAAATGCTCTGAAACAGGTATTTAATTCCCCGATCAGCTTTTGTGGGTCAGTCACTCCTGCTATGGTAGTAAAGCCAACAAAGTCGGCAAAGCACACCGTGACTTCTTCAAAATGATTGGCCTTGGTAAATCCGTTTGCCTTTAATTCATCAGCGACAGAAGCCGGTAAGATATTGAGCAATAAATTATCTGATCTTTCTTTTTCATGTTCAATCAATCGATTCTTTTCAGCAAGCAATTTGGCGTTTTGCTTACTTTTGAAGAATGCAAACAAACTGGTTCCAAATAAACCCAGTAAGGCAATGGATGTCGCAATATAAAATCGATTTTTGTTGCGATTTTCACTTAACATTAATTCCTGCATTTGCAGTTGTTGGGTTTTGATGGTATCAGCCGTTCTCATTTCGTATATCATTCGTTCCTGCACCTGTTTTTCCAGATCGGCTTTCATTTGTTCCATGGTCATATTTTCGATCTCGGCTTTTTTCTTGGCGAGTTCGGTTTGTACCAGTTTGCTTTCCCTTTTTAACTTTACTTGCTCGCTTTCCATGGTGGCATGGATCGTTTTTTGTTCTTCCAATACCTGACTCATCTTGGCTTTATCTGCTTCCAACTGTGCTTTTTCTTTTTCTATCCTTTCCTTTTCTTTTTCTATGGCCAGGATATCGTCTTTCAGATTATCAGCTTTTAGATCCAATTGTTCAAGCGTCTGACCTTTTTTTATCCTGTTTATATTATAATCAATGTCTGCCACATCTTTTTTATCTCCCCTGGCTACTGCCAAGGCTCTTAATTGATTAAAATTGTCCAAAATCAATTCCTGATTTTTATTGGGAAGTTTTATCAGGTATTCATTGCTTTTTTCAAACCTGGAATCGGCTTTTTTATTGAGTCCCATCAATGCCTTGCCCTGCCTGTTCAAAGCCATAGCCTGAAGTTCAATATTTTTAAGTTTTTTAGCTGATTTTTCTGCCTCTTCAGATAACTCCAATGACCTTTGAAAATTACCCCTCATCCGTAAAGTATCTGCTACTCGGATTAGTTTTAACACCTGGTCATCCGTGTAATTTACACCCTGTCCAAATGCAAAAATGGTACAGGGCAGCAGTAAATTAAAAACTAAAAATCCAATAACTTTAAATTCCCTTCTCATTTTTTGGTTTGCTTTTGGGATTGCTAAATTAATCATTAAATCTATATCCTCCCCTATTTAAAAATCTTAAAAATTGCAAATTTAATACACTGCCATGTTGATTAAACTACCCTGTAGTGTAATAATACGGAAAAATATAACGGCTCTGCCCTGTTGAATCAAAACTTTAACATTGCTTATTCTGAAAAAACAAGTCTGAAGAATTATTTTGAAAAAATACTTTAAATTAATTTTTCAATATGCTCTCGCCAATATTACCCGGCCTTCTGACTTCTCACCCGTAACCATGCATTTTCCTTCTTCTTTCACCTGATCGAGCGGTATGCATCGTATAGTTGCTTTCGTTTCTTCTTTGATTCGGGCTTCTGTTTCAGCAGTGCCATCCCAGTGACAATGAAGGAAACCACCCTCTTCAATTCGTTCCTTGAATTCTTCATAATGGTCTATATTATGAGAATTTTCCTCCCTGAATTTTTTTGCTTTGTTGAAAAGATCATCCTGCATCTGCTGCAACAAGTCGGCTACAAATTCAATTACACCATCCAGTGACACCATAGTCTTTGCTTTGGTATCTCTTCTCGCCACTTCTACCTGATTTTGATCGAGATCCCGCTGACCAATTCCGATCCGTATAGGTACCCCTTTCATTTCGTGCTCTGCAAACTTAAATCCCGGTCTGTTTCTTTCATCCAAATCGTAAACTACAGATATCCCTTTGGCTTTAAAGGTATTGATCAGTTTATTTACAGCATCATTGATTGTTGGGGTTGGTTTGGGAATAGGGACGATGGCCACTTGAGTGGGTGCCATACGGGGTGGCAATATCAGCCCATCATCATCTGAATGAGTCATGATCAATCCCCCTACCAGGCGGGTGCTTACTCCCCAACTGGTAGCCCATACATATTCATTTTGATTTTTCTCCGTGAGATAAGTCACATCGAACGCTTTGGCAAAATTTTGTCCCAGGAAATGAGAGGTACCGGCTTGCAGCGCTTTTTTATCCTGCATCATGGCTTCTATAGTATAAGTTTCAATGGCTCCGGCGAATCGTTCACTTGCCGTCTTTCTACCTTTGATTACCGGTACAGCCATATAATCCTCTACAAACCGGGTGTACAATTCATGTATTTTAGCCGTTTCTTCAATTGCTTCAAAATCAGTAGCATGAGCCGTGTGACCTTCTTGCCACAAAAACTCTGTAGTACGCAGAAAAGGCCTGGTGCGCATCTCCCATCGTACCACATTGGCCCATTGATTGATGAGGATAGGCAGATCCCGATAGCTTTGGAT
>CAYNIG010000043.1:0-23427 GCA_964396995.1 uncultured Saprospiraceae bacterium
AGACTACCGCGGATAGGCACATTCAATACAAATACAGACAACAGCAATATGATGATTTCAGTTAGAAATGCAAGAGCCAAATAGGGAATAGCTTTACTCAGCACGATTTGCAATGGATGAATAGGTGATGCAAGTAAAACTTCCATCGTGCCCAATTCTTTCTCCCGTACGATGGCGACCGAGGTCATCATAGCTCCTAGGATCATCATGATCAGGGTGAGCACACCGGGCACAAAATTGTATGCACTGATCAGTTGTGGATTGTAAAGCATCCGCTGCTCTATTTTGATTTCATAAGGCATTTTGACCAGGCCCAAAAGCTCATTTTGAAAGTCTCTGAAAACGGCACTTGCATAGGTGCTGACTATGGCCGCCATATTAGGATCAGAGGCATCTGCTATGAGTTGTACAGTAGTTTTATACTGATGTTTTATATCATCTGCTATATTGGCAGGTATCACTATGATTAATTTAGCAATTCCCTTTTTAAAGATTTCATCGGCCTTAATTTCGTTGGGTAAAATATCAATTATATGGAAATATACATTTTGCTCAAATCGATTGATCAGGGCTTTGGATATTTCGTCCCGGGCATGATCCACTACGATTATTTTAGTTTCTTTTACTTCATTGCTCAATGCAAAGCCAAACAATAAAATCATCATCACCGGTTGGGCCAATAAAAAGAATAAACTTCGCTGATCGCGCAGCACGTGCTTAAATTCTTTTATTACCATAGCGGAGAAACTTGACCTCATTTTTATTCGTTTCTTTTTGCTCTTCGGGCTAATTTTCGGAATACTCCATCCATATTTTCAGTTTCAAACCTCTTTTTCAGTTCGTTAGGTGTATCCAATGCAGCAATCTTACCATCTACCATGATCGATACACGATGGCAATATTCTGCCTCATCCATATAATGTGTGGTGACAAATACGGTAAGTCCATGATGAGCGGATTCGTAGATCATATCCCAAAACTGGCGACGCGTAATGGGATCCACCCCGCCGGTTGGTTCATCCAGGAATACGATCTCTGGGCTATGCTGAATGGCCACTGAAAATGCCAGTTTTTGTTTCCAACCAAGTGGCAGAGATTGCACCAATTTATCCCGGTAAGATGTAAGCCCCAGTCTTTCTAATAACTCATCGGTTTTTTTTTGAAGTTCTTTTTTAGGTATATCGTACAATCCACCATAAAATCTAATGTTTTCTCTTATAGTAAGATTATTGTACAATGAAAACTTTTGACTCATATAACCAATGTGTTTTTTTATTTCTTCACTTTCCGAATTTATATCAAAGCCGGCCACCTTACCTTCTCCACTGCTGGGTTCCAACAAACCACAGAGCATACGCATAGCAGTAGTCTTACCTGCTCCATTGGCTCCAAGAAAACCAAATACCTCACCTTTAGTAACATGAAAACTAATATGATCTACAGCTGTAAATGATCCAAATGTTTTAGTCAGGTTGTATACCTCTATCGCATTCATGCAACCAGGTTTAATTTTTCCATAAATACATCTTCAATGCCGGCCTTGATCCTTTCGTATTCCAGGCCAATGAACCCTTTTTCAGATATATAGCCCAGCAGCCCTTCGATATCATTATTCTTTAAATGGATGTGCAGTGACGATCCGAATGCATAACACGAAATGGTATTGGGATATTCTTTGATTATTTGCATCAAACGAAACGATTGATTGGATTCTATACTGTACAATACCAATCCTGATTGGTCGCATATATCTGTGGGGGTCCCCATGCCTAAAATTTTACCTGATTGCATTAAAGCTATCCTGTCACACAAACTGGCTTCATCCATGTATGGGGTGGATACTATAATGGTGATTCCTCTTTTTTTTAGTTTTAGCAGCATAGACCAGAATTCATTTCGGGATACCGGGTCTACTCCTGTGGTTGGCTCATCTAATAATAACAATCTTGGTTCATGGATCAATGCACAACATAATGCCAATTTTTGTTTCATTCCACCGGATAATTTACCGGCTCGGCGATCTTTAAATGGGGATAGCTGATCGTACAGGTCTTTTATCAAATGATAATTCTTTTCAATATCTACTTTAAACACATTAGCGAAAAAACGGAGATTTTCTTCGACACTCAGATCCTGGTACAATGAAAATCGTCCCGGCATATAGCCAATGATATTTCGCACTTGCTGGTATTCTTTTTGTGCATCGTATTCAAACACCTTTACGGAACCGGAATCAGGCAGCAAAAGACTGGCCATAATTCTGATCAAACTTGTTTTTCCTGCCCCGTCAGGGCCTATCAATCCAAACAGCTCCCCTTGATTTATTGAAAGAACAATATCATCCAGTGCTTTTATTTTGCCTTTATCATAGGATTTAAATAGATGGGAAATGGAAATCATATTATTCTTATTATCATTCAGATACTATTACTCCTGAGCATTTTTACAACAAATGTTTTACCAATTTACTTCTGCAAACAAGCCCAATTTCAGATTTCCATCATTCACCACTTTAATCTTTAAAGCATATACCAGGTTAGCCCTTTCATCCGCAGTCATGATGGATTTAGGGGTAAACTCTGCTTTATCCGATATCCAGGTCACCAATCCTTTATAGGTATTTTCATGATCACCCTGTTGTGTACGTACGTTTAACTCCTGATTTAATTTTATTTCCGGCAATTGACTTCCTGTGACATAAGCCTTTAGGAATAAGGTATCCAGGTTGGCAATTTTATACAAAGCTTTACCCGGAGTAGCCATTTCATATTTATTGGTATACTGAGTCAATACGGTACCATTGATCGGATTGATGATATCGCATCTTTTTTCAAGATCTTTTAATTGGTCTATTCTGGCTGAGATTGGATTTTTTTCAGAAAGAATTGCCCGGTTCTGGATGGCAGTATTTTTATATGCTGCTTTGATTTGCTCTTCTATGACTTGTATCTGTTGATTGGCGGAATATATTTGCTTTTGCATTACAGATTTATTGCTTTGAATATCATCCCATTGTTTTGAAGGTATCGCCTGGGCATCTACTAATTTTTTAATCCTGGCTTCTTCCTTCAGCAGGGTTGAGTATTGATCTTCGATTATTTTTACTTGATTTTCCTGAACCGATTTCTGTTTTTCCAGGACCCGGATATTGGCAGATGCATCTGCAGTTTTGCTAGACAGGCTTTGAAGGGTTTCATTTGCTTGTTTTGTGCTTAGCTCTTGTTGTGAGCAATTTATCTTGCCTATATTTTGCCCCTTCTGTAAAGTAGTCCCTTCTTCAATCGACAAATCATCAATTCGGCCGGCCGATTCTGCAGATACAATTACTTCTTTAGCTTCAAATATGCCACTGGCTTTATAGGCATTTTGTTTTGAATTGCATGAAATCAATATACCGAAAGAAGCGGCTAGCAGTAGAAAATAGTTATTCATCACTAAATTATTTTGTTTGAATAAGATTAAGTAATTCCCTGGCTTGTATCAGCAAGGTCTCGTGCAATGTCTTCTTTATTTTAGCCTGTGCCAGGTTATTGGCATCTGTGGTATATTCATTTATATTAGATATACCTTGTTCCAGTCTCACCGCACTGCTTTTTAAAATGGCTTCAAATAAGGAAATGATCTGGTCATCTTGCTTTATCAATGAAGTGTAGTTTGAAATATCATTTTGCTGCTGATCGGCCTTTATTTTTTGTTGAACTTCGAAGGCCTCATGCTGAATTTTAATTTTATCCAGACTCTTTTGAAGTATTTCATTTTCTTTATCGGTATGCTTCAGGTAGAGATTACTCAGGTTCCACGATGCTCTAAGCCCCAATATAGAATAGCCTTTAAAGTCATTTGAAAGCAAATTAAGTCCCGGTCTTCCGTAGCCAAGTTGCGCAAAAGCCTGCACCCTGGGATTGTATCGGGTTTTATTCATTTCATAACTGGCCATAGAAAGTCTTCGCTGGCTATCGTATATTTTGTATTCTGGTCTGGGCTCTGCCGTAGACAGGCTTTGATCTTTAAATTTATTTTCAATCGTAAGATTCAAACCGGTGAGTGTATTTAAAACCTGTATGGCGTTTTGCTTTTGTTTTACAGCTTCTTCTTTTGATTGTTTTGCCTCCAATATTTTCACTTTCAGTACTGATGATTGATATCCACCGGCTATACCTTCTTTAATTTGGTTAGCCAGTAGATTTTCTTTTTGATCCAAATCGGCAATCAATATATCCAGCTGATCCATTGCCAGGTCTGCAGTCATCGCTCCATAAAAAGCTTTGCAAATATTCTCTTTCATGGCATAAAGCATCAAATCAGTATTGGCTGTTTCTAAACCTCCCTGCTCATTAATGAGCCTGGAGGCCGATTTTACACCGCCACCATCATAAATGGACTGACTAAGTTCAAATACGGCACGATATTGATCTTTCGGTGGCACAGGAATATCTACCCCGGGGAAAGAAAAAGGAATTTTAGTCACCGCTGATTGCCAGGTAGCCTGGCCTGTCAGATTCGCCTGGGGAAGATTGGATTCCTTATTCAATTTTTGTTGTTGATCTACTATCGATTTTTGAAGGTCAAATAAATGGTGTACGGGATGATATGCCTTCATAGCATCATACAATGTATTGAGCGAGATGACCGACTGCGTGCTGCCTTTGAAATAAGAAACTAAACCCAAAAAGAAAACAAATACAAAATGTGCTTTCATACTATTTAGAATGTGTCAGACCATTGATACGCTTTTATAAGATCCAGCTCTCCTTCTTTTCCCGGTTTTGCATTTCCGTGTTCCATACCCATGACGCCTCTATACCCCTTTTGATGAATGTATTTAAATATATTTTTATAATTAATTTCTCCGCTGGTGGGTTCTTTTCTACCCGGGTTGTCACCAATTTGGAAATACGCTATTTCATCCCAACATTTTTCTATTGTAGGTATGAGGTGTCCTTCGTTGCGCTGCATATGATAGATGTCATACAATATTTTGCAAGCCGGGCTATTCACTGCTTTGCAGATTAAATAAGTCTGAGGAGCATGTCTTAAAAACAAATCAGGATTGTCAGACAAAGGCTCTAATACCATAATTAAATTATGGGGCGCTAACACATCGGCTCCCCGACGCAATGCTTCTATTACATTGGCTGTCTGAATATCCAAAGGTAAGGTTCGCTCAAAATAACCAGGTACTACGGTCATCCATTTCGCATTAACGCGTTTGGCCAATTCCACACTTTTTTTACATGTATCTACAAAGCGGTCGACAAATTCTTTTTTACCTGTAGTCAATGAAATTTTCCAGTTATCGCCCCCTTCAATTACAAATACCCCCATGGTCATTCCAAGTTTCACCAGTGTTTCACCTATTTTATTTTGAACTTCTGAAGTTCGTGCCAGCATTCCATTATCTTCTAATCCCCTGAAGCCATTATCGGCCATAAATTTTAATTGATCTACCAGGTCTTTGCCTGCCGAATTTTCAAACATGCCGAAATGAGGAGCATAGTTCATTTTAAAATCAAATGGCGGTACTGACTCTGTGTCTTTAACAGTAGGCATAGTTACAGCTACGGTTCCTGCAATAGTGTTTTTGATAAAGTTTCTTCTTTCCATATTTATTTAGTTAAATGCTTTTTACGTTGAAATAGATTTCCAAATGAGATCAGCGAGCTCGGTTTTTCGCTTTTGCATCATAGCCTGGTAGGATCTCTCGCTCATTCCCAATCTGTGAATAAGCATGGGTCTGGCAATGATTGGATATATAGTAAGAGACTGGATGTTCATCACTAATTCCAGCGGTTCTATTCTGTTGATTTTGCCCTTTTTTACTTCAACTTCAATGTCTTTTTCTAACCTGGAGAGCAAATTTTTAATGGGGATATTTTCAAGATCATTTAAAATAATTTCTGTATTTCTATGCAGTTCACTCATAATAAATACAGGTAGTTGAGGCATCCGGACCAATTTGTCCATATCCAGTTCGATGATGCGCTTTATTTTTTCTTTCAGGGATAAATCAGATGAGATTACTACTCCAATGGAGGTAAATAGTTGCTGAAATTCTTGCCTGAAAATATTGGAAAACAGTTTTTCTTTACTTCGAAAATAGTAGTTGATCATTGACTTTGTGGTCCCGGCTTCTTTGGCAATATCGTGCAAAGACACACCGGTAAATCCTTGCTTGCCAAACAATTCCCGGGCAGCTTCCAGAATGCTTTTTTCAGTATTTTGGTCTGAAACGGTCATTTGATATGATCGGTTAGTACGATCGTTCGAAAACAAAAATAGGAGATATTTTTAATTCCGGAAAAAAAATTTCCTTCGGAGAATTTTTTCCTTCAGTTGGTCCGGGTAATTAAAAAATTGGATATGTAGATTGAGAGGAACACTAAAATCAGGGTGAATGACTTGATTCTGTTATAATTGGTTGCATGAAAAGAGGAGCATATCCAATTATACCAAAAAATTAATGACTGAATAAAAGTTTCTGGTGAACTCCGGCATAATGTAAAAAATTCATGAACTCAAATGCCTTCATTTAAATTACCATTCTTGTCCCTGATGAATCCCCGAATTCAATTTAACTATTTTAATTCAATACTCCCTGTTGTATCGCTTTCATCACGGCTTCAGATCTGCAGGCTACATGCAGCTTTTTATAAATCTTCTTCACATGGGTACGTACGGTTTCATAGCTTATAAAGGCGGCCTGGGCTATTCTGGCAAAGTCCAATCCTTCCACCATCATTCGCAATATTTCCTTTTCACGCTCACTCAATTGATAATCCTGACTGGATGGCTGTACCAGGATGATATTTTTTGAGGTAAAAAAGCTCATTACTTTTTTGGCAATAGCCGTATTGATAGGTGCACCACCATTAAATATTTCATTTATGGCATCCAGGTATTTATTTGGAGGGTCATTTTTCAAAATATATCCTGAAGCCCCGGCGCAGAGTGCGTTAAATATTTTATCATTATCAGCAAATACGGTCTGAATCAGGATTTTTAGGTCAGTATGTTTTTCTTTTATTAGTTTGGTAAGCTCGATGCCATTCAACCCGGGCATTTCTATATCCATCAGTACCACATCCGGCCTTGATACCTGCAAATTCACATCCCAGTTTTCTCCATTGGGAAATGCTCCGCAACACAGGTAGCCCGGTGTACCGTTTAAAATGGCAGTCAGTGCTTCCCGGACCAGTTTGTTATCTTCAAATATGGCTACTCTGATTTCCATTATAATTTATATACAAATATGTGTGATTCTGTTTGATTTGAATATACCCCATTGGGTGAATTTGTAATCTGCATCCCTGGCTAGACCCTAAAATTTTTTGCAGGCAGGCTAATGATTACTTCTGATCCTTGTCCTATAATGGAATTCAAAGAAAACTTCGCCCCTATTTCTTCAGCTCTTCGTTTCATATTGGAGATTCCATTCCCGGATGATGATTTTTGAGGATCATATCCTATCCCATTATCTGCAAGGTGGATCAAAAAAGAGTCGCCCGGGAGTTTTGCTTCGAATTTTATACTTGTTGCATTGGAATGTTTTATTATATTATTAATTGCCTCTTTTCCTATCAGGTACATATTTCTGCCGACATTCTCTAGTAAGCGGAAAGTTTTGAAATCTTCCGGAATGGAAGAATCTACATAAATATTTTTTGCTTTGGCGATTAGATGAAGATATTCATCCAATCGTTTCAATAGTGTATAAATTGAATCAGTATGCGCTTTGTTAAGCCAAACAATATCTTTCATTTTTTCTACTACATCAATTGCATTTTGTTGAATCAGGTGTAAAGATTCTTTTATTTCATGCCTCGGGGCCGTATCGAGTTGCAGGTTTGCCAAATGACTATACAATGATATTCCACTTATGGTGGCTCCTACATCATCGTGAAGTTCGGCAGCAATCCTGTCCCGCTCGGCTAAAATAGCATTGGTACGATCTGCAATGGATTGCTGGTGCCATTTATTAAATATAGCAATGAGATAAAAAATGGATTGCACCAGGATACCTATTTTTAGTGTTAAAAATGGAAAATGGTCAACGAGTATATGATTTACATTTTGCAACCGAAGTATTAATAACCAGGTAGTCAATACCGATCCTATCAAATACACGACCGTCCCAAGTGCCACTATTTTCGCATAGGGTATTTTATTCTTAAATATGATATAGACGATCCAAATACCAATAGCAACTCCACCAAAATTCACCAGGTTGAAAATAAACTCAGTAGGTAAATGTAAAAAATACAATATATAAAATGGAATGAAAAGAAAAAGCTGAATCCGAATAATCCAGGTGAGTAACCTAGTGATCCGCTTATCGTTTACTATATCACCAAAAAATTCCCGTAGGAATAATGAAAAAAATAAGCCGGACAACATGGCAAAAGGGGTATTGAAAAACCTAAACCAACGTGAACTTAGCACCTCTTCGTCTTTCATATTATAAAACAATTCCGGAGCAGCTATAAAAAAATTAAGAGAGGCAAATAATAAAAAACCCATAAAAAAAAGACTATCCTTTCTTTTGGTAATTAAATAAAAAAGAGCAAGGGCACTCACCTGAAAAAAAAGTGTGCCCTGAAAAAAATAGTAGAACAGTTCGATTGCTTTGTACATAATATAAGACCGAGTTAGAATTGATTTAAAACATTAACTCAAGTAAGAAGAAGTAAAATAAGATAATTAAATAAACCGGGTTTGGTATCTATCTGAAAAATATATTCTCAGGACAGAAATTTATTTATTTTGGGAACATGGGATGAGCTTTAATCCTTCGTATTTGGCGTAAATGCCTGTCCACATGGCCATAATGTATCATATGGAGTTGAGCCAGGTTCTTGTTATAATCCGGAATTTTGCGGATATATAATTTGAAATTTAAATCCGAAGTCTCAATCTCTTTAATTAATTCGTTGCATTTTGCATTAAATAATTTCAGGTTTACCTCATTGGGAATAAAGCCGGTAGGGATGGTATAATCAGGGGAAGTGTGAGGTTTGTCTTCGTATATCCAGTTGGTTGCTGTATTGTCATCTTCGATCAATTTTTTTACATCTTCCAGATCTACTCCATTCCAGATAGCTCCCCGGGTATCACGCTGTGTGATGAGTTCCCACATATATAAATGTTCCAAGACCTGTCCGATAGACCAGGAATTGGCTTTCTCTTTAAAATTCCACTGAGAAGGATTGAGGCTACCACATTCATCATTTACCTCTTTATATGTACGCCTATATTCCGAAACCAGATGAAGTTTATTTTCTATAGTCCAGGTGGTATCCTGTGTTGCCGCAATCTGTATTCCAAAGATTGCGATACATACGATTGATATCCATTTACCCATAAATTCAACTTTAAACTTATTAATAAAATTTGAATTTACTGATTCTTAATGAAAATACAACAACGAAGTTTCATATAAGACACATTAAGGCTATCTGTTAAAGACCCATTCAATTATTGAATTAAAAAATTTATTCATGGTAAAAACAAATTTATAATTCGTTGATATTCAGTCACCGAGAGGCCTGTGATACTCCTTCATCTCTCCTCGTCTAAATTTGTTCTGATCTTATTCAATCCATTTCAGGATATGCAGAGATAACCTAAATTGAAAAATAAAACTTACACATCATACAAACTGCACCGAAAGGCAATTATATTTTTAATTATTCAATTTTACGACAAATTATATATATCTTTGCATCACTTAAAGTTTTTACACTCTCTGTTTGTGTAGTCTTCATCCTTCCCAAATTGTGATGTTTTAACCTAAGGCGGATAATGTACCGTACCTGAGACTTTAAATTTTAAACGGTAGCCTTATCACATTTTTTTATTTTAAACAATTTAATTAGTGTCATTTAATCAATTGCCGCTTATAGAGCCATTATTAAAGGCTTTGAGCAAAGAAGGGTACAGCACCCCTACACCCATACAATCACAAGCTATCCCCGTAATCTTAGAACAAAAAGATCTTCTTGGATGTGCCCAGACCGGTACAGGTAAAACTGCTGCTTTTACAATACCTATATTACAGCTCATGCATCTTACTGCCGAGAAACAATATAGATTGCGCACCCTCATACTTACTCCTACCCGCGAACTCGCGATCCAAATAGGTGAAAGTATAGATGCTTATGGTCGTTACCTCAATCTTAAGCACAAAGTGGTATTCGGTGGAGTCCCTCAAGGTAGTCAGGTACAGGCCATTCGAAGTGGGCTCGACATCATTGTTGCCACACCGGGCAGATTATTAGATCTACTACAGCAAGGATTGGTATCATTAAATGATATAGAATACTTCGTATTGGATGAAGCAGATCGTATGCTTGATATGGGATTTATACGTGATGTACACCGAATAATAGCCCGATTACCTAATAAAAAACAAAGTCTGTTTTTTTCTGCCACCATGCCACCGGAAATTTTAAGATTAGCTGATAATCTATTGCATAACCCTGTTCGTATTGAAGTCGCACCGCCTGCTTCCACCGTAGATATGATCAGTCAATCGGTATATTTTGTAGAGAAGCCATATAAACTTCCACTATTGATATCCTTGCTCAAAGATCAGTCCATCGAATCACTATTGATTTTTACGCAAATGAAACATGCTGCAGATAAACTTTGCAGGAGCCTGAATATAGCCAATATCCGCACTGAAGCCATCCATGGCAATAAATCTCAGGCTGCCAGGCAATCAGCCCTTAAAAAATTTAAAAGCAGACAGATCCGCGTGTTGGTGGCAACTGATATTGCTGCGCGTGGTATAGATATAGATGATCTTACACATGTGCTCAATTTTGAAATGCCAAATGTAGCCGAAACCTATGTACATCGTATTGGTCGTACTGGAAGGGCCGGGGCCAGCGGTATTGCATGGTCATTTTGCGATCGCGGTGAAAGAGCTTTATTAGCTGATGTACAAAAGCTTATAAAGAAAACAGTACCTGTAGTAAAGGGTCATATATTTGATGGTTATGGAAACGGTGGTGGGTCGGATGTACCCATGACTACCACGGCACATAAACCTGTTAAAGCCGCCAGAGGGGGCAGAAGATATAGAGCATTAGCACCGAGGTAACCTTACCTGTAAAAAGATGTTTATAAGGGCTTGAAAGAGCCCTTTTTTTTTGCGTACTGCAGAAAAATAACTCTATACACAGAGTAACTTGGTACTCGGTGGAATCCGGTATTTTTTTGGTGGATTGTGCCGAGATCAATTAACATTGGAATCTTTGGATTATAAAAAGAAAATAAATGAAAATTAAACTCTTATATAATCATTTCAAATACCAAATACCTTCAATTCCCTCATCGTCCAGGTCACTTCATAATCAAAAGGTTTGCCGCGTCTCTCACCATGTACTATAGGTTCAGTCTTGGTAAGCACAATTCGGACAAATTTTGATTTTATCGGATTAAACCTGATCATGGTAGAAGCACCCGCTCCCATTCCCTTTTCAATGACTTTGGTCCATAAATTACCATCCAATGATACTTCTACAAAATATTCAGATGGGCATGTATGAAGTGGTGGTGGCCCTGTTCCCCTGAATCCCCGGTTAATTGGTTGTGATCTAAAATGAATCTCAGTGAGGTTATTGATGGTATTGGGAAATTCAATCATGTACCACATACCGGCTGCCTGGCTGCTACCACTTGTCCAGCCCTCAAAATTGAATGCACCACGTGGTGATGCAGTGGATCCCTTTCTGATTTCGCCGGTATGGCTTGCGGTGACTTTCCACGATGGATCGGGTGTTATGATTTTAGGAATGGATTTCCAAAGTGAATCAAATGAATACATCTTTGTTTGTACCGTAGTTTCTTTTCTCACTTTCGCCACATCATCAGGAGAGATTACGGACGATTCGTTTTCAAAATTAGACCTGATAAATGAAGCAACTGCTGCGATCCATTCGTCCTTTTCTTTTTTCATGGGTGCCATCATGATGCCGGTATACATTTCTTTCTGTATAGGCCCCATCATACCGTGAAGCAATGTTTTTACTATATAATCGGGATGAGATTGAATTCGGGCTGAATTGATAAATGAAGGGGCTATTAATTTCCCTCCAGCTGCCGGAGTACCACTGCCCAATTCACCATGACACGATGAGCATAAACCCGAATAAATTTTTGCTCCTTTTTCCACCAATGCTTTTTGTTCATCACTCAAATTGGGATTGGCCCGCCCAAAGAAAGCATTCACTACCGGGGGTTCAATTACTTGTCGTGCCACCAATTTCAAACCGATTATACTGGTGTCTGCTTTGATTAGAGCTTTGGCCTTTTCCACCGTGCCGGGAATCTTGAGTAATCTTCCGGTCATGAGTGCACGCATCTTTACTTCCGTATCCCCGTCGTTCATCATTTGCAGATAGTTTTTTTCAAATGATTTGACACCTGATTTATACAGTGATTCACTGAGCCAAAGAGCCATTTTACGCATCCGCGGATTGGAATCATTTAATAAAGATTTCACCAAAACACTATCCAATGTTCCGATACCTTCCAAAGCCCACAAAGCATTGAATTTTGATTCTATTTTTGAATTGCCCTGTACTAGTTTAACTAATGCATCGGTTACTGTTTTATCTTTTCGTTGTACCAATATTTGCTGAGCCATATCTCTCCACCAGCCATTAGGATGTTCCAGGTGTTTCACCAGATCAGCTGATGGTTCATCGTACATACGGGGTTTGGTCTTGTCCCGTTCTTTATCTTTATGAGTCAATCTCCATATCCTGCCAAGGCCAATTACCTTATCCAGTTGATATTGTTCTATTTTAGCTCTTAAATAAGATCCTACCGGAGTCCACTCACCTTCTTGTATAATGCCGTGATACATATCTACGATATACATGGTACCATCCGGGGCCGTAGCCATATCTACTGGTCTGAATAACGGGTCAGTAGACCGGATAAATTCAGAACTATCCTTTTGATATACATTATGCAGCGTGCTTATGCCATCTTTTATATCCGCATGAATCTGTCTTACTATTCTTGCCACTGGTTCACCGTAAAAATATTCTCCATATAATGAAGATGGCAATCTATCACCTCTGTAAATATCATTACCTGCCGATCCGGTTACCTGATTGAGACTACCATCAGGTTGTCGCACTGCTCCCATGCCGGGTTGTAAATCCGCAATTTTTATTGCCGCTCCCCAGGGTACCTGAAATCCGGGAGCAAATTGATCTTTTACTACATAGTCACCATAATGCACCGGAAATTGAAAATAAGAAGGTACCCCGCTGGCTCCTCCCTGAAACCAAAGTTTGCCATCATCATCGTGAGTGATGCCCCATTGTGCATGGTTAGACGCTGTGGATTCCCTTATTACACCATATTCAGTCTCTCTAACCCGAAATGCGTTGACCGTACTGTAGAGCCAATTATCCATGCCCCAGTAAAGGAAGGCCTGCTGATGTTCAACATTTCCGGCACGGCCAAAATTATCGGTAAAAAATTCCTTTTTATCTGATTTGCCATCAAGATCAGTATCTGTGAATTTGTATACAATGTCAGCATTGGATTCCATGGTAAGAATGCTGTTCGGGCCATAGGGCAAAACAAATCTTGGAAACACCAGGCTGTCTACAAACAAACCTCCTTTTTCGTATACACCATCATTATCCCTATCTTCCCATCTGGAGATACCACTCACCGGCTCCAGTGTCCCCTTAGAATCTGCAGTAAGCATATACGATCTCAATTCTAACACATACATTCTGCCGTTACCATCAAAACTGATGGCTGCCGGCTGCTCTATTTTAGGTTCAGTAAGTACGGCTTCCATGGAGTAACCATCTGGTAATAAAAATTTAGCCCTTTCCTCTTTCACCGGTAATGGCAACACAGGTGGTTTGGGGCTAAGATCTACTCCTTTCCAATATTCAGAAGTGGTATCGGCATCAGCGGGAAGTTTTACCACAGGCCAGTTTTTGGGATCCTGACCCGATGGCTTACAAGAAAAGAAAAACAAGGCGGAAACAGAAGAATAAAAAAATAAGGAACGAATGTTTAAACTGAACTTCATACAATGAAGATATTAAATATGAAATACAATATCATAGCCTCCGCACGAGCTCGATTGATTATAATGCAATTAGCACCATTCTAAAAATGGATGGCTGTTTATTTTCGACAAACTGTTTCTTGTAATTTGGATTTAATAGGACTCCATTGGGCAGACTGAGTTCATTATTTAACTGGCCTGAATGGGGTAATCAGCATACCCCAAAATGTCTGATCCGATTTATTACGGAGAGTTTCCAGCCCATACTTAATTTCTGTTGACTTTTTTGATTTATGGGTAAAAAACAATCTATCCCAAATAGTAAATACATCAGCGAAATTAGAATCCGTTTCAGGTTGATAACTGAATGATGCACTCTATGCCACTCCGGGGTGATGAATATCAAACTCACATACTTTTCATACCAGACAGGGAATTTAATGTTGGCATGATTGATAATAAATAATGGCAAAGAAAAAGCTATATAAATCACAAAAGCCGTGTTGGAGACACCCAATAAAGGTAAAACGGTAGCCTGAGTCGCTGCCTGAAATATAAATTCAAAAGGATGCATTCGCAGGGCAGAACTAGCATCCAATTCGATATCGCTATGATGTACTCTGTGAAACCGCCAGAACAATGGAATGACATGATAAAGGCGATGAGCTAAATACCCATTGAGATCAGACAGCATCACCCCCAGTACCAAAGTCATGAAAAAGGGTAAAGGGAGATGATATAATAATCCGAACTCGTTTTTAGAAGCAGTGGTAATGGAATAAGTCACGACACCACTCAGAGCAGCATTAAATACAAAGATCAAAGCCAGATTGCCAATATTATGCCATCGCTGTTTTTTCCTATATGCGGAGGGCGAGATAAAGGGAATTATAGCTTCAAGGCTCATAAATAAAGTCAATGCTACGATTATGATAATAGGTATTCCTTGTTCAATCGATTTGATCAGATTTTCCATAATTTTAATAATTTTGAATTACCTACGAGGCCACATCAACTTAGGATTCAAATTCTTTATTTTTTTCACATTTGTTAAAATTAATGGAGCAGATCAAAAGCTTGTTGTATTTCCACTTTCAACTTACTGACCCTGAGTGGAAGCTAATAAAAAGTAAAATTTCCATCGCTTCGTTTGCCAAAGGTGAATTTATGATAACCCAAGGCGAGCAAAGCCATCTTACCGGGTTTTTAATTTCCGGTGTCATGCGGTATTTTTGTTATGATGCCAAAGGAAATGATCCCACCGGCTTCTTTACCTATGAAAACCATTATCTAATAGAGCCGTATGCTTTTAGAAAACAAATTCCTGCAACGCTGAATTTACAAGCTTTGATTCCCTGTTCAATTGGTATCATTACCGCAGAAGGAGACGCAGATTTAATGGCTTCCATACCCAGGTGGCTTGACATTAGCAATAAGCTGGTGTTTGATCAGAGTCTTGAATTTGCAAGTCAAAAAGAAATGATTTCAATGAATGCAACAGACCGATACGCTTATTTCTGTAAACACTATCCTACGATTGCAGCCCGAGCTCCATTACGATATATTGCCTCCTATCTCGGCATAAAACAACCCTCACTAAGCAGACTCAGAAAACAAAATTTGATTCGAAGATGAGCATAGTTTATACTTTCGATTTCTCTATCACCAACCGGGTTGCTTTCTTCTGTGCCTTGAGAGCCAGCTCAGTAGCCAGGAAACAATGCTTTTGAGTCATAGCCGTTTCGGTGCGATTGACGATATCATCTATCAATTGGCGTCCATAGGTTAAGGGCACTTCTTTACAATCTAAATACTCTGTTTTTTTATTGTCTACAATATACAAATGGCTTCCACCATCTGTACGGGCCAGGTCAATATTTTTCCTTATTTCAATAAATCCATCGGTACCCAATATAGTGAGCCTGCCATCACCCCAAGTCTTCAATCCATCCGGAGTAAACCAATCATTTCGTATGTATCCGGTACCTTTATTTCCTCTCACCGTCATGTCTCCAAAATCTTCAAAATTGGGATACTGAGGGTAATGAACATTGCCCACCTGGGATGAAAGGACTTCAGCTGATGTAGATCCGGTAAAAAATAAAAACTGATCGCATTGATGAGATCCGATATCGGTAATGATACCCCCGTAATACTTTTTATCAAAAAACCATTGCGGCCTGGATGCGAGATTCATTCGGTGAGGTCCGAGGCCTATTGTCTGTATTACTTCACCGATAGCACCGGCTTTTACCAATTCCCCTGCTTTTACAGTAGCTCTATTTTCAAATCGCTCGCTATACATAATGGAATAAATGCGTCCGGTTTGTTTTTGTACTTTTCTGACTTCTTCCAATTGCTTAAGAGTAGTAATGCCGGGTTTGTCTGCCATATAATCTTTTCCATGTTGCATAACCCGGATACCCAAGGGAGCCCGGTCGATGGGAATGGAAGCACTGATCACAAGTTGAACTGTACCATCCTCCAATATCTCCTGTTCATTTTTAGCTATTTTTACATTGGGATATCTTTTTTGATATGCTTTCAACAGATCTGGCTCTTTGGCATATACTGAAACCAACTCACCACCGTTGCGTATCAAGGCCTCAGTCTGTCCATAGATATGCCCATGATTGAGCCCTATCGTCGAAAACCGTATACCGGGTGCCAATTTTTTATGAATATATATTCCCGGCTTTTCTCCCGGACCAGTTGCTGTGGCTGCATGCAAGCTCAGTCCAATGGTTGCAGCTAAAGATGTCTGTAAAAATTTTCTTCTTTTGTTTGACCTTGGTTTTGACATGGCTGGTGAATTTTTGTTTAATTAATAAATATACACGTAAATGCTCAGATAAAATAAAGAGGAAACATTATTTTAATAACCATTTGGGTTTCAACTTCAATATCCTTTTATGTACCGGGCAATCTTCACTGTGAGCACCTGGCAAATACCCGCAACTCATTAAAAATTCATTTACAATTTCACCACCCGTAAACTTAAATGTCTTTTTAAACAGTTTTACCCATTCTTCTTTGGATAAAGGGTGATGATGGTCAAGCCAATTTGAGAAAGAACCAAATTCTTTCTGTAAAGTTTTTACTACCCCGGCATTATGTATTGCTGCCTGGATTTTTAACCTGTTTCTGATTATCCCCGCATCATTTAGTAATATTCCGGTTTCCTTATCACCAAAGTTCGCAATCCGGTCAATGTCCCAGTTTAGGAATGCTTTGCGAAAACTTTCTTCTTTATTCAGGATCAAATTCCAACTCAACCCAGCCTGATTTATCTCTAAAATAAGTCTGCCATACAATTCACTATCTGATTCAATAGGAAATCCATAGGCCGTATCGTGATAGGTGCGATGTACATTGGTGGCATCCTGAGCAGAGGAATAGGAACAATAAGGATGGATATAATTCATTTACTTTATTTAAATTTCACGTATTAGACAAACATCCTGGTACCAGCATAGCGCTCCCTGAATTCTTTTGGAGTCTCTCCTTTTTTTTCTTTAAACAAACGATTAAAATAAGATTGATTTTTAAATCCACATTTATATGCAATCTCTGAAATAGAAAAGCTGCTATCCATCAGCATACGTGATGCATTCCCCAACCGGATATCATTGATGCTGTCAACAAAAGTCTTGCAAGTAGTTTTTTTAAAGAATCTGCTAAACGAAACCTCGGTCATTCCTACCATTTTTGAAATCTCAGAAAGGGTAATTTGTTTGTGGTAGTTGGTCCTGATAAAATCATACACCTGCTCTACCCTGCGGTTTACAATAGTTGGCTTTTCGTCAGAGAATGATTCATTGGATAACAATTGAATGCCCCGTGTGAGTGAAAGATCGTGAAGAATAGAAAACAATTCCAATACCGAATCAAATCCACTTAGTTTGGTAAGTTTTTTGATTCTGGGTTCCAACTGGGCTATTGTCTCTTTGGGAAAAGATATACCTCTGCCTGATTTCTCTAGCAAACTTTTGATAAAAATCAATTGATTGCGTCTCAATAATTTTTCATCCAACAAATCTTTATGGAACTGAATTGTGATTTCAGTCATTTCTCCTTTTTCCTTAGTATAAGCATAGTTATGGGTCATCCAGCAATGCGGTAGTTTGCTTCCTACCAGTACTAGTTCCATGTCGCCAATAACTTCTTTATGATCACCCACCAACCGCAATGATCCGGCACCATTGAGGATAAAATTTAATTCAATTTCTTCGTGAGTATGAATTGGAAAATCAAATTCTTTTTTATGCCTTTCTATCACAAGAAAACAATCAAATTGATTAAGAGGAGTGATTTCCCTGATTATTTCTGCCATGAGTTTATTGCATTAAAAATTTTAACAATGAATGACCGCAAGTACGAAACTATTTTATCCTTATTTAGGTCAATTCGAATTACAATTATAGCGATATATTCATCAAAATGTAAGTAGAATTATTTCAGAAATTGTCAAAATAATATCAAATGTTAATACAATACTTTGATTATTAATACTTTAATTAACGAAATCGATTGTTTAACTTTTTTGATATTTTTAATTGAGGCAAACCTATATATCCTATTTATTGGGTAGGATTAAAATATAATATTATTTTATCATCAATTGAAATAATTTTAGCAAAAAGCTTTGAAATGAAGACTCAACACATTTAAAGTTTGCATCGAAGAGCCTGAATTGATCTTAAATCGGAATAGGTAAAAAAGGTTTATTGCTTTACTGACCTAACCTGTTGGGGGCATTATTTTATTCAAAATCTATTATAATTCCTGAAGTTATACTTCACTAATAAAATGAGAAGAAGATATTCAAAACTTAAATCCATTTTTATTTGCGACCAATTTCAATTCGCCAGCTAATATTAAAATTCAAGGTATTCAATTGTATACTATATAAAACTACAATATTACCATCTTCGTTTAGTCCCCTAAAACCAGGAGTGCTCCCCGTAATTAAATAAGCAATAGAGGCCTGAAAATGCCTGGTTGAAAAACCAATCTCTGGTTGAACAGCTAAATTACTTCGTCTGACTTTCTTCGAATCGATATCTTCTAGATTATAAATAGTTCTGGAGTAGGTATTCAATCCAACACCCATTTCAATAAATGGATTCCAGACCTTCTCATTGTTTCCTATAAAATATTTAATTTTAGTCAATGCAGTACTTGCACCCATATTGGAAGCATCCAAGGTCAGGGTATTGGTTGATGCATTTACACTTACCTCATCTTTAATTGGATATAAAAAAGGCTCGGATGTAGCCAATTCAATACCCGCTGAAAATCGCTTGTTTATAGCGAGATAGCTGCTCAATTGTAATTCAACCCTGTTTTTCTTTAGTTTGTTTTGTAAAGCATGTCCCAATCCACCACCTGGAAGAATAGAAATTCCATTTTGTGAAATGGAAAAGTTATTAAATGAACTGAAAATACAACAGAAGCAAACACCTGGTAATAAATTAATAGCTTTCATTATTATATCTCTGTTTGGAAATACAACTAATTATTCCTATCCTATTGATTGCAGTTACAATAGTAAAGCGGGCCAATTCCAGAAAACCCCGGAAAATGATCGAAGCTTATTTCAATTTCATACTCAAGGATTGGCTATTGAGAATAAAATCTTTAGGTTAGATTCCGGCTTTGGCAAGTTTAGAGTAAAAAACTAAGCTGGCCAAAACCAAAGCCAGACCTAAGCCTTTTAAAAAATCACTGATATGAACTTCGATATTCATAAAATAACTAAGGACGGTACCGGAATTCATAACTAATAGGCCAATAGCCAGAAGTAACAGAGGTTTTGACATTTTCATTTTCATCTGTATTTACTATTTAAATAATTAGCTAATTGAATTTATAATATACAATTGAGTTCTTATCTTAAAATTTTCTTTTCTATACCTAAACAGCCAATATTTTTTCAGATCTTATTGACTACCATTGATCTCATCGACATTGACTGATCTCATCGACTACTGATAAAAACGAATAAAAAGGACATTTTCACCTGGTTTGTTTGAAAATCAAGTAAATTAATATAAAAATTTACTTTAAACGAGGCGTTTACTATTCTACACCTTCTCCAACCCAATCCCCACTTCCAACCCCTCTACCAATTCCTCTTTGTCTCCCAATATACTTGCCTCCATAGAAATACTATCTGCCAGTACTTCATTCTTTATATAATCACCAAAAAGGCTGATAGCCGCTCTTACTCCCTCATGATCTTCTATAAATAGTTTTATTCTATCGATGACATTGAGATCATTATTCTTTCGCATGTTTTGCACTCGGTTTACTATTTCTCTGGCTATACCCTCGGCAATTAATTTATCATCGAGTTTGGTATCCAGTGCCACTGTAAGGTTTCCATCGCTGGCTACAAACCAGCCCGGCAAGTCTTCTGAGGAGATCTCCACATCTTCTAAGGATATAGGATATATATTACCGCCTATTTCCAGGTTGTGACTATTGTCTTTTTCCAATGATCGGATCTGATCCTGGTTCATAGCCGTTATCATTTCAGCAGCTGCTTTCATATCTTTCCCGAGCCGCTTGCCCAGTGTTTTAAAATTGGCTTTTATTTTTTTATTGATCAGGCCGCTGGTATCGGTGATGTATTCCAGTGATTTTACATTTACCTCTGAAAGAATAAGATCTTTTACCTGGTCTATTTGAGTGATAAAACTTTCGTCGAGTACCGGCAGCAATATTCTGCTGAGGGGTTGGCGTACCCTGAGTTTTTCACGCTTGCGCAAAGATAATACGAGTGAACTGACGCGCTGTGCATAGTCCATTCGCTGCTCCAGGGCGGTATTGATCATTTCAGAATTTGAAACCGGCATTAAAGCCAGATGCACCGAAGCATGAGGTTCTTGCTGCGTAGCACCATTGAGATTGGTATACAACCAGTCGGCAAAGAAAGGTGCAATCGGTGCCATGAGTTTGGATATGGTCACCAGGCATTCGAATAGTGTCTGGTAGGCTGCTATTTTATCAGCAGTATGAGTTCCATCGGCATTGACTGATGGTTTCCAGAATCTGCGACGGCATAGTCTTACGTACCAGTTAGACAGTTTTTCGTCTACGAAGTTTTCGATAAGGCGCGCAGCTATAGTAGGTTCGTATTCGGCATACGCTTTATCTACCCTGGTAATCATAGTATGCAAAGCAGATAATATCCATTGGTCTATCTCGGGTCTTTCCGCTACGGCTATGTTTTTTTCACGATGATAAAACTTATCTATATTGGCATAAAGTGCGAAAAAAGAATAGGTGTTGTACAAAGTACCGAAAAACTTTCTTTTAGTCTCTTCGAGCCCTTCCATATCGAACTTTAAATTCTCCCAGGGATTGGCATTGCTCACCATATACCAGCGGGTAGCATCGGCGCCGTGATTATCAAGGGTCATGAAAGGATCTACAGCATTGCCCAGTCGCTTAGACATTTTCTGGCCGTTTTTATCCAGCACCAGTCCATTGCTCACTACATTTTTAAATGCAATGCTGTCATAACACATTACCGCAATAGCATGCAAGGTAAAAAACCAGCCACGTGTCTGATCTACACCTTCTGCTATATAATCTGCCGGATACGCAGCCTTAAATTTTTCCTGATTTTCGAATGGGTAATGCCACTGAGCATACGGCATAGAACCACTGTCAAACCATACATCGATAAGGTCGGGCTCACGTTTCATGGGTTCACCTTTAGATGATACGAGTGTGATCTCATCTATATAAGGGCGATGCAAGTCTGCGGGTACTGTCTGCTGCAAGCCGAGTCTATCATTGGCCTTAATTATTTCATTCTTTAATTCCTCTATCGATCCTATGCAGATTTCTTCTTTTTGATCTTCCGTTCGCCATATCGGTAATCCTATTCCCCAATATCTCGAGCGCGATAGATTCCAGTCTTGAAGATTCTCCAGCCAATTGCCGAATCTGCCGGTACCGGTACTTTCGGGTTTCCAATTGATGGTTTTATTGAGCTCTACCATGCGTTGTTTGGCGGCAGTCGATTTTATAAACCAGGAGTCAAGCGGATAGTAGAGTACGGGTTTGTCCGTACGCCAGCAATGAGGGTAGTTGTGCACATATTTTTGCACATTCAGTGCTTTATTCTCTTGTTTGAGTTTTACGGCGATATCAATATCTACATTTTTATATTCTTTATCGTCTGTATAATCTTTAACATACCGGCCTGCAAACTCTCCGGCATCTTCTGTAAACTTACCTTGCTTATCCACCAGGGTAAGAGATCCTACACCATTCGCTTTGGCCACTCGCATATCGTCGGCACCAAAAGAGGGTGCTGTATGCACTACCCCGGTACCATCTTCGGTAGTTACAAAATCACCAACCAATACTTTGAATGCTTCACCGTCTTTGGGATGTATATTACCCAATAACTGTTTGTATCGTATGCCTTTGAGTTGATTGCCCATAAATGCCACTGAGCTACTTATGATCTCGGGCTTATTTTTTCCGCCAAACCAATTGGCTGATAAAACCTCTGCCATTACCACCGACATTTCTTTGTTTGTATAGGGATTGGTGGTTTTATATTTTATATACTGTATTTTACCTCCGACAGTAAGGGCTGTATTGGAAGGCAAAGTCCAGGGTGTAGTAGTCCAGGCTGCTATGCGAACATCTTCATCGTCTGAATCGAATAAAAATTCAGAGTTTTCATTTTTGATGACCTCGAATAATGCTACTACGGTGGTATCGGTCACTTCCTTATAGGTACCCGGCATATTCAATTCATGAGAACTCAGACCTGTTCCCGCTGCAGGTGAATAAGGTTGTATAGTATACCCTTTATACAACATCCCTTTGTCGTATAATATCCTGAGCAGATTCCATACCGACTCTATATATTCATTTTCGTAAGTAATGTAAGGATGATCGAGATCAACCCAATAGCCCATACGACGCGTGAGTTCATCCCACTGATCCTTGTATCGGAGTACAGTCTTACGACAAGCAGTATTATAATCTTCTATAGAGATGCTTTTGCCTATGTCTTCTTTGGTGATGCCCAGCTCTTTTTCAACCGATAGTTCTATTGGCAAGCCATGCGTATCCCAGCCACCTTTACGCTCTACCAGTTCGCCTTTCATGGTGTGAAAGCGGCAGAATATATCCTTGATTGCACGAGCCATTACGTGATGTATACCTGGCATACCGTTTGCAGATGGGGGTCCTTCATAAAATACGAACGGCTTGGCACCCAGGCGCTCACTGACACTCTTATTAAAAATGCCTTCTTTTTCCCAGAATGCTCGCATCTCACGGTCTATCTCAGGGAGATTCAGGGACTTATATTCAGGATATTTCGTAAACTCGCTCGTTTTCATAAA
>CAYNIG010000044.1:0-23417 GCA_964396995.1 uncultured Saprospiraceae bacterium
TTTAGGGAACGAAATATGGTTAATCGTGAATGTTTTACTTATTATTACCCTTATTATTAAACTAACAGGCTCTGTTTCATCGCTAAGATACGGTTAATTACCGGGATATAAGGTTTCAATCTGTTATTTTTGCCGCTGTTTGTTAAAATAATGTATCGATTAATATTTGTTTTATTTTTCATCTGGACCAGTATTTTAGTGTTTGGTCAATCAACGAGTCCAAACACAACAGAGCTGACCAAACAAGGTGAAGAAATAAAAATCATCTATTCTGAATTTACCTATATAGAGGCCAATCCAGCAAACGAGCTTAAAATTCTGCAAGGCAATGTGCAACTTTTTCATGATAGTACATTCCTCTACTGTGATTCTGCCAGGCTGGTAAACCTGATGGTGATGGCCTATGGAAATGTGGTGATCAGGCATAATGATACCGTTCAAATTTTTGCCGATTCACTGCGATACGATGGTGCTAAAAAAACTGCAGATCTTTACGGAGAAGTGATATTGGTGAATGGTGGTCAATCGTTATTTACTAAAAAACTTCATTACGACCTGAATACATCCATTGCCTCATATACCACTCCGGCGACTCTCAAATCGGCCAGTACCACACTTAAAAGTCAAAGAGGGTATTTTCATGTAAATGAAAATAGGGCTTATTTTTCAGGTCAGGTGCAGATGTCAGACCCGGAAATACAATTGAGGTCAGATTCATTGCAATTTAATACGGAGACACATACAGCTTTTTTCGTGGCACCTACACTGATGGAGAAAAATGAAAGAAAAATATACTGTGAAGGTGGATACTATGATGTGGATGATAAGCTTGCTGAGTTTAAAGGAAATCCTCAATTTGAAGAAAAAGATAAGAAGGCATCTTCCGATGTAATGAAATACAATGGCATTGTTAATGAAATCAATTTATATAATAATGTAAAATATCTCAGTGCGGACAATAAACTGCAAGGTGACACACTACTATATAATGAAAAGACTAAAATCATGACCATACTGGGGAAAGGCCAGATCTATACCCGGGATGGCAATGTGAATTCTACCAAAAAATTGATTTATGATGAAAATACAGGTGTATTTAATACTGTCGGAAGATCAAGTTTGCAGGACAGTACAAATTCACTGGAAGCTGATAAAATCATCCGCGATGGTACTTCGGGTGACCTCACTGCTGTTGGGAATGTGTATTGGGTGGATACAACCAATGATGCATCAATCAGTTGTGATTCAATGAAATTTAATAAAAAAGAAAATAGGGTAGTGGCGAGCGGTACCGGCAGGCAGCCTTTGTTTAAATCATTTACCAATGCGGAAGATACGTTGTATTTAAAAGCGGATACTCTGATCGTGTCTGAGTCTGACTCCATTACCAAGACTAAAAATGTACAAGCTTATTTCAAAGTGCAGGTTTACCGATCGGATATCCAGGCAGTTTGTGATTCACTCACCTATAATAATGGTGATTCCATATTTACTTTATATAAAAACCCGATCATCTGGTCAGATACATCCCAGTTTTTTGCCGATACGATCAGGATTAAGCAACGGGAAAATCACGTAGATAAAATTTATTTAATTCAAAATGCAATGATTGTAAACAGTGAAGACCTGAAATTTTTTAATCAAATCAAAGGAAGATTAGTCACCGCCCATTTTGACTCGACCAACCTGGCTTTGGTAGATGTAGATGGAAATGCAGAAGCAGTATACTATATAAAAGACGATACAAAAGCATATATCGGGGTTAATAAAATTATATGTAGTAACATTAAAATCCGGTTCGGTTCAAATCAGATAGACAGGATATATTTTTATAAAAAACCCGATGGCTCCATGCAACCTATGAGACAAGTTGATCATGAAAATCTCAAGCTCAAAGGATTCAGGTGGGAGTACGAAAACAAACCTGACAGATTAAAAATGCTTGAACTGGATGTACTAAATTTGCATTGATCTTATGTGGAAATTTATCTTGTTTTTATTATTTACCATTCCGGGACGAATCCTTTTTTCTCAACATGAACTGCTTGCTTCTGCTGATTCAGATTATAGGTCTGGAAATGTAAATGATGCTGTAGCCAAATACAATTCATTGATCGTAGAAGGCTACCAGTCAGCAGATTTGTATTACAACCTTGGTTGCATCTATCTAAAACAAAATAATATCAGTAGGGCAAGGTTGAATTTTGAGAAAGCATTACGATTAAATCCTTCTTCGTCGAAAATAAAAAAGGGAATTGCCAAAGCCAAATCAGCTATAGAGCCCAGCATAGATGCTTTGCCTCCTTTTATTCTGTACAAATGGTTTTTAGCTATTCGCAATTTATTCTCCTCTGTGGTTTGGGGCTGGTTGGTATTGATCTCAGTATTTATTTATTCTGGCATCGGTATCTTAAATCTAAATGGAAAATCAATACTCAGGAAAAATGGGCTTTACTTTGTATCGTTAGTCCCAATTTTTTTCTTTCTTTTTTATCTTTCACGGGATGCCTATGAACATAAAAAAGAAAGTGTCCTGATCCTCAATCAAGGGATGCACGTGGCCCCTGACCCAAATAGCCAGGTGGCTTTGCCATTAGGTGCTGGTACTAAGGTCTTGATTTTGGATAGCCTGAGCAATTGGTACAAAGTCAATCTGGAAAATAACGATGAAGGCTGGCTACCAAAGGTGGCGCTGGAAGGTATTTAAAAACTATTTCTCAAACATACCTTCGTAACCCGTATTTCCCCTGCTTGCCTTTTGGGGTTCATTTAAATTGAGGGTATCATTTGTTCTGGTGCTACCACTTAATAGAAGGCTGCTTTCCTGCTCCCATTTTTCTAGCATGCGAGCCCCCTCCTCTTCAAATACTCCATTTTGCAGATCCACACTATTCATAAAATTAGAAGATAACTCCATGAATCTTTCCATCTCGCCTACTTTAGCCGCAACATCATCCGCAATATTTTCAAGTGCAGCATCAAACATGGCTCGTTTATCCTTATCTCCTGACAGCACAGCCATAGCTGACCTCATGGCACTGTGTGACGCCCGGATGGCTTTTCTCTCTTCTTGTTTTATTTTTACCTGGTCTTTGGTATCTTCAAGAAGAACTTCAGAGTTTTGATACATTTTGGTAAGTACTCTGTACAAAATGTCCATTTTGCCTCTCAGTTCGTCGTATTTAGCATTCACTTCTTTTAGTCGGGCAGCCTTCCGACTAGCCAATATCATTTGATTTTCCTGGCCCATCTCTTTGGCCTTTGAAGCTATGAGCATATTCTGATTGATTTCTTTACTATTCTCCTCTACCATGGTGGCCAGCTTTCGGATCTGACCTTTTAGATTACCTATCTGGGTACTCATTTTGGAAAGATTGTCTTCGAGATCATCTACGTAGTTTTTGAGAATGCCTATGGGGTCAATAGTGATAAACAGACCGGTAATCCACCGCATTATGCTCTTATATCCATAGCTGATCAGAGTACGCATTTTGGGGTCAAGCGCCATATAGACTACAGCACCAAGCGCCAATAATAGTAGTACTGCTGTCAGCGTATTACTCAATAATGCAATAATGGCTGGCAAAGATTTCACCAACAGATAACCACCTCCGGCAAGCAATGCCAATAAAAAAATAGTACCTGTGGTTCCTTCAGGTCTTTTCCAGAAAGATTTTGATTTTACCGGTGCTGGACTAAATGGTGTTTCGGCCATGATAATTTATTTTAGATTAGATTAAGTTAAAGATTAAAATTATAAATATTTGTTGAAAGTGTCTACATCGTTTTTTAACACAGTTTCAAAATGAGAATAGGTTTCGTCAAAGCGTTGTTTGGTATCTTCTATTTTTTGCCTGGCTTCTTCGATTTCTTTATCTGCATTATCTATTTTAGCCTGAAATTCTTTGATTTGTTTCTCCAATTCGGCAATTTGATTTTGATGCGCCTTTATTTTCTCTTGTAAAAATTGGGTATCGCTTTGCTTCTGATTTATCCTGATGTTTTTCTGTTTGGCATGTGCAGTATCGAATTCAGTTTTTTCTTTTATGAGAATCTGTCTGTAATGATTGATGCTTTCAAGCATTTTCTCTTTAGTGATTCCGAGTGTTGCTGCAGTGGCGAAGGCTGATTTGATGGCTGTCTCTTCTGCCATATTCATAGCTTCCAGTGAAGCAATGGACTGTTTAAACTTGAGGTAGTCAAATCCCTGCTGGGTATTCGCCTTGATTGCATTTAACAGGAATTCCAGGCTTTTTGCATCCAATGATTCGGCGCCAAACAGATTTTCTAAAGAATTAGGCATACTTTGTATTTAAAAGATTTAGCAATGATCGTGGCTTTTATTTAATTACTCTTTGCATATCGCCTAGAGTAGTATTTCGCCGTACCAAAGTATAAAAAAAACAGATTAAATTTTTGTATCAATCCGTTGACCCTATTTTGTGCCAAATTGAGTAATACCGCACTCTGGAGCAACACATTTAGGGTATCCTTATTCCCTAATTAAATAATCCTACGGATAAATTATTAGGATTTGGTAGGAAACACATAGCCTATGGCGCAAGAATCAGGGATACTTCCTGGTAAAGAAAAAGGAATCATCAAAAGATCCGTGTTTCCAGCTTTTAAATGATTTACTATAATATCCCTGTATTCCATGAATTTAGGAAGATCTTCTTTAGACATAGGATCGGGATCAGGAAAATTTTCTTTGAGGTGGTTGACTTGTTTACCGTGTTTCCAGAAACGGAAACAGACATGAGGTCCGGTGGCCAATCCTGAGCTTCCTACATATCCAATAGTTTGACCTTGAGTAACCCTTGAACCCGGATGGATGCCTCCTCCTAATTTTGACATGTGCAGATACTGAGTTTCATACATTTTGTCGTGTCGGATTTTTACATACAATCCATTTCCTCCTCTTCGCTGCGCTTCGGTGACAGTACCTGCAGCCACCGCTCTTATAGGAGCTCCGTACCTGGCAGCATAGTCTGTGCCCAGGTGAGGTCTGCGATATTTAAGTATAGGATGTAATCTACTCATGTTAAATCTGGAAGAGATATGGCCGATTTCGACAGGCGATTTGAGAAATGATTTTTTAGTTGGAGCGCCTTTTAGGTCATAATATCCCTTTTGTTTTCCACCTTCGTAGTAGATAGCATAGTTTTCTTTTGATTCATTCTTAAAATAGGCACCAATAAGATTTCCGATGTTTACTACTTCACCGTCTATTGATTTTGTTTCGTAAATCATTCTGAATGAATCACCGGGTTGCACATGATAAAAGTCTATCTGAGATCCCAGGGCATTTTCCATCAAGGATATTAATTGTAAAGTCACACCCTTATCGGACATGGCATCCCAAAGAGAGGAGGTCACATGTCCTTCATCAAATACAATCTCAGTTTTTATTGGACGGTTAATTAGTTTCACCTCAGGCTTTGTGCCTAATGAATACAATACATAGGACCAGGCATTGGGCTCATACACAAAGTAATTTGGTTTTCCACAGGGTTCGCTGGATATGAAGGCAAATTTTTTACCCGCTTGAATTTTATTTACTGAGAATACATCTTTCGCTTTTTCTGCGAGTGCGGCAATGCATTCCTGGGTGATGCCACACCCAGACAAAAGTTTTCCCAAATAATCATTACGCAATATTTTTCCCTCGTCAATATGAAAAAGGCCAGCATCGAATCCAAATTTTACAACTGATTCTGTACAATTTTCGGCCAGTGGGCTTGTAGATGCCGTTGCTTGATTTTCTTTACCGGGAATGAGGAAGAACAGACTTAATAATGCAAAACACAAAAAGAGAATAAGACTATACTTAGGGTTAGTGGCGGATACAAAATGATTTTTTTCTTGACGATGACTTACTTTCATTGCCAGGTTTAATTTTGGTTAATGTAATAAAATTCGTAAGGATCAAGACTACTTGATCCCTTAGTCTCTTCAAGCGCTAAAATTATGCCAAATTCCCGAAAAATTCGCTATTTAACATATACTGATTTTTTGTGTTATTTACCTCATTGTGAATATTTTGAGCGACATTTGCGCAGCAATGCATAGCCATGGATTTTACTGCCCTGCTACCATCAATCTGGGTGGTAAAATACTAAATATCACTAAGCCTGTAGTGTTGGGAGTGATCAATCTAAGTCAAGATTCATTTTATTCAGGGTCGTCGTTTCATGACCAGGAAACGATCCTCAAGAGAGTTACCGAAATGCTTGAGGAGGGTGCGGCTGTAATCGACATTGGAGCCGTATCTACCCGTCCCGGTGCGAAAGCGGTCAGTGAATCAGAAGAAATCAAAAGGCTTTCTGTTGGGCTGGAAGCTATTCGCAAAAATTTCCCCGAGATCCCGATTTCTATTGATACATTTAATATCAATGTATTGAAAGAGGTGGCCCATTTTAATATCCACATGGTAAATGATATATCCGGTGGTAATGAGGAAATGTATGAATGGGTAGCAGAAAACCACTTACCTTATATCCTAATGCATATGAAAGGCAATCCGGAGACGATGAAATCGATGGCTCAATACGAAGATATAATAAAGGAAATGCTGGATTATTTCATCATTCGTATTGAACGGTTGACTAAAGCTGGTGTCCAGGATATCATTCTCGATCCGGGTTTGGGATTTGCCAAAACTATTGATCAGAATTATTATGTACTCAATCATTTGCAGGTGTTTCATATGTTGGAATTGCCTCTCTTGATAGGCCTGTCAAGAAAATCCATGATTTGGAAGACTTTGCATATTACTCCGGAAGAAGCATTAAATGGGACTACTGCACTTCATATGTACGCCCTGACAAAGGGAGTCAAATTTCTCAGAGCCCACGATGTCAAAGCAGCAAAGCAAACCATACAACTTTATCATACTTTACAAGCTAATTTAATATGAACAAAATACTATTTTTTATCTCCTTGCTGCTGTTAGGAGCACAACTTAAAAGTCAAAAAATGTATTTGCATTGCGGCCAACTTATAGATGTGGTCAGATCTGAAGTAAAAAAGGAAAAGACCCTGGTGGTACAAGGCAATAAAATCTTATCCGTATTGGATGGTTATATACAGCCTACTGATCAGTCCAGAGTTGTCAATCTGAAAAATCACACCGTAATGCCGGGTTGGATAGATATGCATGTGCATATTGAGTCAGTAATAGAAAAAGGTTCCTACATAAATCGTTTTACGCTCAACGATGCAGATGTGGCTTATTTGGCTGAGACCTACGGCGAAAATACATTAATGGCTGGATTTACCACTGTGCGGGATCTGGGCGGTACAGGAGTAAATAATTCTTATAAAAATGCAATCAATAGGGGATTAGCTACCGGTCCAAGAATATTCACCTCTGTAGGTCAGGTTGCCAGTACCGGTGGACATGGTGATTTTACTTCCGGTGCCAGGAAAGGTTTGCTTGATCCTCCGGGGCCTGAATCTGGAGTAGCTGACGGTATTGATGGATGTAAAAAAGCAGTAAGGCAAATGATCAAAAATGGTGCAGATGTAATAAAAGTCACCGCTACCGGTGGTGTAACCAGCCTCACAAGGGATGGATCAAAACCACAATTTGATCTCGAAGAATTAAAAGCCATAGTCAACACTGCTAAAGATTATGGACTTAAAGTGGCTGCTCATGCACATGGAGATGAGGGTATCAGAAGGGCCATAGAGGCAGGAGTGACTACCATTGAGCATGGATCTCAAATGAGTGAGGCTACGATGGACCTGTTAGTTCAAAAAGGAGTTTATTATGTTCCAACGCTTACTGCCGGAGCATCCGTGTCAGACTCAGCGATGGTTCCAGGGTATTTTCCTGAAATAGTCAGAGCCAAGGCATTAGAAACTGGTAAAAATATAAGAAGAGTTTTTGCACAACTTATAAATAAAGGGGCGAAAATCGCTTTTGGTACCGATGCCGGTGTATTTCATCATGGATTGAATGCACTGGAGTTTAAATATATGCATGAGCTTGGTTATTCGCCTATGGATTGCATAAAATCAGCCACTTTACTCAATGCAACTGTATTGGACCAGCAGGATAAAATAGGCAGTTTAGACCCTGGAAAAGTAGCGGATATTGTTGCCGTACCCGGCGATGTAATTAAGGATTTTTCAGCCATGCAAAAAGTGAGTTTTGTGATGAAAGAGGGTAAAATTTATAAAGAATAAGTTAAGGTAAGATAAAACCTGAAATAGAAGTAACTAATGATCAATCCCTTGCGTTTATCAACATAGTCTGCTGATGGCGACCAAACTTCCAGATATTAAATCTTCATCATTATTCGGAAAAATTTTTCGGAGGTTGATCGCTATTGTATCCTGGCTATTAATTTTGGGCCTCTTGATTACTCTGATCATTCAGATACCTTTTATCCAGCAATTTATTAAAACCAAAGTGGAAAATTATCTGGAAAAAAAACTGGAAACTCCGGTTACCATTGACAGAATCCGGTTGGAGTGGCTTAGTAAAATAGGTATAGAAAAACTGCTCATTGAGAATAAATACTCAGACACAACTTTATACATCGGGTATGCCGGTATCAGCATGGATATGAATATCATTGAAATGATAAAAAAACATTTTGTGATAAATCATGTAAGTTTGAATTCCATTACCATTGATGATAGCAAATTAGCTACCGACTCGGTGTCTAATTTAAATACCGTAATTCAAAAATTATTCTCTAAGAAGTCTGCAGATCAAAACATAAAGGCAAGCACAAAACTTGAATTGGACCTCAAAAATATTTCCTTAGCCGATATAAGTTATATCTCAGGTGCGGGACCAAATCAATCTTTGTATTATATAAAAAATGGTCAAATCATAGTAAATGAGTTGGATTTTATACAAAAAAAATTCATTCTTGATCTAATTGAACTGGATCAGCCTTTGATTCAAATCCAAAAATCCACTGCGGCCGGAAAAAAATCTGGTTTTACATTTTTTGATGATACCACTTTAACCATCTCTCTAAATCGTTTTCTGATAGAAAATGGATCCCTGACATTTTCCGGATGGCCTGACGGACATTTCCTAAGTCATTTTAAAGAGGGTAGTGATGGGGTACAGGTTCAAGTGGACAGTCTCCGATTGGAAAAAGGTAAATTAAAATTGAAATTAACAGAGTGCCATGCACTATCTAAAGACAATAACGGCATAGCTGATTTTACAGCAAAGGACATAAGCATTTCTAATAAAAATCTATCATTGGTTGATTATGGTTTATTGACTCCAGCCAGTAAAATAAGAGGTTCGATTTTCATATTATTTGACTCATTCAGCAATTTCAACCCATTTTCAGATCTGGTTAATTTTAATACGGAATTCAAGGCAAGTGAAATTTCAGTAAAGGAACTGGCAAGTTTTATTCCCACTATTGCAAAATCAGAATTAATCAGAAAATATTCATCAGATGGAATCAGGTTGGATGGTAAAATCAGTGGGCCAATAAATAAATTACAAGGCCAGGCTATCCAACTCAGGCTGGGTAAGTCATTTTCATATACTGGAAAATTTGAACTAAACAATGTTACTAAAAAGGAGGAAACTAATATTTCACTTAGGGTGGAATCGTTGCTGGCAACTTCAAAAATATTGACGGATTTGATTCCTTCACTGGGAAGACTTTCTAATTTTTACAAGTTAGGGCAGATTACATATAAAGGAAATGTAGATGGCTCTCTCAAAGATTTTGTTGCCTATGGTATCCTGAATTCCAGTTTAGGTTACAGCAAAGTAGATGTACATCTGAATACCGAAAAAGGTATAGAAAAAGCAACTTATCGGGGCGAGGTAGAGCTTATTGATTTTGATCTCAGGAGGTGGACGGATGACCCGAATTTTGGTACCATTACTTTACTGGCCAGGATCACTGATGGTTCAGGATTAAAAGGGTCTACTGCTTCAGCTAAATTGGAAACCAACATCAAGAGATTTGAATATAAGGAATATGATTACGCCAATATTGATTTTAAAGGAGCCCTGAACAAACAATTATTGGATGGAACATTGAGTATAAATGATCCAAATGCAAAACTGCATTTTGAAGGAAAAATAGATTTTACCGGGGTGATTCCCCAGTACAATTTTAAAACCGATATAGCTGCACTGGATCTCTATAAAATCAACCTGACTAAAAAACCATTGTCTTTCTCTGGCCTAGTCGACTTTAACCTCAAAGGAAAAAAACTCGATGATGTACAGGGGACTCTCGTTCTGTCTCAAATGAAGATCAAATCGGATAGTGTGATCAATGAACTTAATAATTTTAATTTGGTATCAGAAGTGAATTCCAAATCAAATCATACCATTTCAGTCACATCGGACTGGGTAGATGGATATATTGACGGCGTCTATTCTATTTCCAAAGTATGGCCTTCCCTTAAAGATCAGCTGATAAGGCAGTTTCCTGATATAGCTCATTCACTAAAACTGAACAAGAGCAATCTGGGTGATACGGTCATCAATCAGCGATATAAATTTAATTTGGATATAAAAGAGGTCTCTGCATTGCGAGATCTTGCCCATATAAAAATTGAATCCAAACCCTTTCATATAGAGGGAAATGTAATAGACCTGGAAAATTATATGCTCGCTTCATGGAATGTTCCATACCTGAAACTAAATGAGATGAATGTCGTTAACTCCGTAGGAAGGGTGGAAGCCAAGGGAGCCATTGCTTATACTTCCACCAGGATTGATTCGGCCTTTTCCAAATCATTCAACATGCCTTTTATGGTTTTGACTGCAGATATGGCATACAACAAAGCCAATTTTTCAATCGTCACACCAAAAGTAACCAACCTGGTTAATAATATTGATTTAAAAGGAACTATGGAATTGATAGATTCGACTTATCATTTGAAATTTTCAAGTTCCGAAGTTTCATTTTTGGATCGAAAGTGGAATATCACACCGGATAATGAAATTTCTTTTAGAAGGGGATATATCCAGACGCGCAACCTTCGGTTCGTAAATGGTAATGAAAAAATAGTAGTATCAAGTTCCGGCATCAACGGATTGGCTCTTAATGTTACTGAACTGGATATTAATTTTTTAAATAAAATCAAACCTTTGCCTCAATGGAAACTGGATGGAAAACTGAATTTTAAAGCAAATGTAGACGATGTGTTTACGTTCAAAGGATTAAAAGTAAGCGGTATAGTAGATTCATTATTTATAAACTCCTCTTATTTTGGATTGATTGATTTTAATGCACATACCCCTACAATAGAACAACCCATTCAAATTGATCTGGCGATCTTGGATCAAAGCAGGCAATTAATTGGTAAAGGATTTTACGATATTACCGGTAAATTCTCCAATGGTATTAAAAACAATTACCAGATGAAATTTGTATTCAAAGATTACCCTCTCCGGTTATTTGAATATTTAATAGATGATATAATCGACAATACAAAAGGAAATATTGTAGGTAATTTTGAAATTAATAAAACTCCCGCAGGTCCGGAATTTGACGGCAACATCAAAATCAAAAACGGTGGATTTAAAGTGAATTATTTGGCCACCAATTACATCATAGGAGAGCAGCCGATCATCATTAATAATAAAATAATCGATGCTACGGGTGTGAAAATTTTTGATGAATATAATAATTCTGCCACGATTACTGGTGGATTACCACACGACCGGTTTAAGAACTTCAGATTAAATGCAGGATTGTCTTCCTCCAAATTATTGGTATTAAAAACGAATAAAGAATTAAATAAAGATTATTACGGTACATTAATAGGCAAGGTGGTGGCCAAATTCGATGGACCTTTTGATGCAATCAATTTTGATATTAAAGGCACTACAGGCAGGGGATCTGTCTTGAGTATTCCAATCAGCCAGGCGACTGTTACGACGGGGGAGAGGATGGTGCAATACAGACCCCTCGAGATAGAACAAAGAACTGAAAAAAGACCACCGAAAAGAATCCTCGCTGCTAAAGGTATTTCAGTGGCCATAGATTTGACAGTGACCGATGAGGCTGAGATTGCACTTATCTTTGATGAAAAAAGAGGCGATATTTTAAAAGGTACAGGCACTGGTGATATTCAGATGAAATTTGATCGCAATGGTGATATTACCATGTACGGTAACTATGAGGTAAATCAAGGGGAATATTTGTTTACTTTAATAGGACTGATAAATAAGCCATTTGTCATCAAACCCGGTGGAACCATTCGATGGAATGGCGATCCTCTGGGTGCTATTTTAAACCTAAATGCAGAATACAAAGGACTTTCTTCCAGTATGTATAATTTGTTGCTGGACTACCAGGGTACCATCGATGAAAACGAATTGCGCTCACAGGTAGCAGTAGACCTGGGTATGAATATTTCCGGCGAACTCTTTAAGCCGGATATATCCTTTAACCTTGAAATTCCAAATCTTACCGGTAATCTAAAGAGTGTAGTGGATTCAAAACTGAATATATTAAGATCAGACCAAAATGCACTCAATCAGCAAGTAATGGGCCTTATGGTCTGGGGTAGTTTTTTGCCTCCAAATCAATTGATAGCACAGGATAAACTGACCAATTCCACTATTAATAATTTGTCTCAATTTATAAGCAATCAACTTTCATTGATCGTGGAAAATGCATTACGGGAATTAGTTGCTGATAATAATGTTATTTCAGGGTTTGATTTTGATGTAAACTACTATAATAATACATATGGCACTTCCACTCAAAATTTAAATCAGGCTACTATAATTGATGAAGTAGCAATCAGTGTAGGACCTAAATTTTTCGGAAACAAATTATCTGTAGGATTAGGAGCCAATTTTGTAAATAGTTCTACTTACAATAGACTTATTACCCCGCATTTCGAAGTGGAATATGCACTTACTGCTGACAGGCGACTGAAAATAAAAGCCTATGCCCGAAAAGACGACATCAACCAGGGACAATTAAAGGATCGGATCGGTGGGGGTATTTCCTGGCGAAAGGAATTTGACTCTGCGAAAGATTTTAAGCGTAAACTAAAGGAAGACTTAAATGATAAAGATCGGAGAGAAAATGGGATAAAGCCAAATCTATAATTTGCACGCTTCAAAAAGGACCTCGACAGGATGCACTGCTTTTCGATTGGTGCCATCTGCTATCTGATGACGGCAACTGGTACCGGCTGCAACAATTTTCGTGTTTGGATCAGATTTACGAATTGAAGGAAACAGGACCAATTCTCCAATTTTCATACTCAGGTCAAAATGTTCTTTTTCATATCCAAAACTTCCTGCCATGCCACAACAACCACTGGGAATCACGGATACGGTGTGATTGGAAGGTAAGCCAAGTATAAAAGCAGTATAGTCCACTTTAGATAATGCTTTTTGATGACAGTGTCCATGTATTAATAGCACCCGCGGACTGAGATCAAACTGATCAGCTGTGATATTGCCTTTTTGAATTTCATGAAATAAAAATTCTTCAATAGTCATACACGATTTAGCCAGCCTTTCCGCCTTTGATTTTTCTTCTCCTTTGAAAAGTTTTGGGTATTCATCTCTGAAGCTCAATATGCAGGAAGGCTCGATTCCTATGATTTTATGATCAAAGGAAATAGGATAAAAAGTATTTACATTTTCCCGTGCATATTTGACGGCTTGCTTTAGCAGACCTTTTGAAAATTGTGCTCTTCCACTCGGGGCATGATCTGCAAATCGGACCGTATAGCCCAATAGATCCAATAGTTTTACCGCTTTGATGGCAATATCAACATCATAGTGATTTGAAAATTCATCAATGAAAAAATAAACGGATTCTTTTCTATTCTCCCGGGCAGGTAAAAATGTTTTCGCCCAATACCTGAAACTATATCGGTGGTACTCAGGCATCTGCCGCTTTTCATGTACTCCGACGAGAGATTTGAACCAACCCGTTTTTTGGATCTGATTGGTAACAGCCGATGTTTTGCTTGCCAGGCTGTTCAAACTATCCATTTTATTTAAAAGTCTTTCTCTCAACGTTAATCCTTTTTGCTGGTGATAATGGTGCATAAATTCAGATTTCAGCACAGTCATATCCACATTTGACGGACATTCATTGTGACATCCTTTGCACGATAGACATAAGTCAAGTATTTCTTTTACAGTTTCAATATCTTTTACTGCCCCAAGATCTTGTTTGCTGTAAAACTCCTTAAGTGCATTGGCTCTGGCTCGGGTGCTGTCTTTTTCATCATAGGTGGCCATAAAACTCGGGCACATGGTACCTCCCATTGAAGATTGTTTTCTGCAATCGGCAGAGCCCGAACATCGGGCAGCAGCATGGTAATATCCTCCTACTGATGAAAAATCAAAAATGGTCTCTGGAATATCTCCTTCTTCTTCTGCATCAAACCGTAAGTCTTCATCTATTTTGGCAGTATCTACTATTTTGCCAGGATTGAAAATGGTATTTGGATCCCAAATCTGTTTAATCCTTTTTAAGAATGAATAAATAACATCCCCCAGCATCATAGGGATAAACTCTCCCCTGAGTCGCCCATCACCATGTTCTCCACTCAAAGAGCCATTGTATTTTTTCACTAATCTGGCACTGGCTTCACAAATTTGCCTGAATTCTATTTTATCTGCCGCATCATGCATGTTTAACAGCGGACGAAGATGGATTTCACCAGCACCGGCATGTGCATAGTAAAGTGGTTTTTGATCGTAAGCCTTCATCATTTCTGCAAACTCAGCAATATAGGCAGGCAGATCTTCCAGAGCAACAGCGGTGTCTTCTATGCATTCTATCAATTTTTTATCTCCCGCGATATTGGCCATTAACCCCAGCCCAGCTTTGCGAAGGTCCCACACTTTTTTGTGATCTTTCATTTCTACAGTGGGGTAGGCATATCCCAGGCCTTTTGATTTTAATTCATTTACCAGCGAGGTATATTTTTTATTAAGTATATCGGCATTTTCATCTCTGAATTCTACAACCAGCAATGCTGCCGGATCACCATCTACAAAAAACTTATATTGCCGATATACTTCATGACCTTCTGTGCAGGCTAAAATAGTGCGATCCATGAGTTCGCAGGTATATGGATTGTGTGTCATGATGGTGACCACTGCCTGCATGCATTCATCAATAGTTTTAAAATGCGGAATGATCATCATAGATTGTGAAGGCGGACTATCCACTATCTTTAATTTTATTTCAGTGGTTATCATCAGCGTACCTTCGGAGCCTGCTATTAATTTGGTAAGATCCAGGTATCCCAATTCCAGATCATTCAATACCAGATCAACAGCATACCCGGTATTTCTTCTATGAATGGTCTTTTTGGGATATTCCTTTACAATTTCTTTGGCAAGAGAATGGTCATTTAATTCATTGATAAAGAATTGATTAATTTTATTTACAAAAGGGTTAGTGGTCCCGATTTGGTTGATGGGAGTTCTTTGAAAACAGGATTTACTGCCGTCACTCAGGATCCCTGTCACTTCCAATACAAATTCCCTCGTGGTTCCATAGACAATACTATTTGCACCACAACTGTTATTCCCTACCATGCCACCGATCATAGCCCGATTTGCAGTGGCCGTCTCGGGCGGGAAAAAAAGTTTTTTTTCAGCTAATATTTGATTCAGTCTGTCCCGGTTTACCCCGGGTTGCACGCGTACCCACTTTTCAGTTTCGTTTATTTCAAGTATGGAGTTTAAATATTTTGATGTATCCACTACAATCCCCTCACCTACACATTGTCCCGCCAGTGAAGTACCGGCCGTGCGGGGAATGAGACTGGTTTTATTTTTTATGGCAAAATGAACTAGAGTTATTATATCCTGGTCAGTCCTTGGATGCACCACGGCTGCCGGAATTTTTCTGTAAATAGAGGCATCGGTGGCATAAATGGCTCTGTATTTTTCATCCCAGTAAATATCACCCTGAAGATTTTTTTTAAGGGTCACTAATTCTTGTAAACCTATGGACATTATACCGTAAATTTAATTCTAAATTCAGGTATGAATTACAATAATTTGTCCAATCCTTAATCAACATAAATAAAGTTAATGAGTGAAACAAAAAAAGTATTTGTTGCCGGTGCAGGTGGTATCGGCAGAGCAGTAGCTTTAATGCTTGCAGAATATTACAAGGACGAAATTGAAATAGTGCTGGGTGATGTAAAGGCTGATGCCTGTCACCAGGCTTTAAAGTATATTTCAGCAGGTTTAGCTGACGGCTACAATCCGGTAAAAATCATTACCATACCGGCACAGGGCATCTCCGAGGAATGGGAAATAATCCTGAATAGGTCCCATATCATACTTGATTGCCTGCCTGGTACTCAGGCACCCCGCATTGCCAAGCTTGCAAAAAAATACCATCTTCATTATGCTAATCTTACCGAGTATGTAAAAGAAACCAATGAAATCATAGAACTGGCACACGATGCCGACACTGCATTTGTGCTTCAAACAGGATTGGCTCCCGGATTTATCAATGTATTGGCCAATAGATTGTATATGGATCTGTTCAAAGAATATCCCATACAAAAAGCCGATAGCCTGATCATGCGGGTTGGGGCTTTGCCTCTGAATTGCAAGAGTCCGCATTTTTACGGTTTTACCTGGAGTCCGGTGGGGGTGGCCACTGAATACCTGGAGGATTGTGTAGTGATACGCAATCATCAAAAGGCGATAGTTCCTGCCTTGTCGGCAAGGGAAAAATTGATAATAGATGGCATCCAATTTGAGGCTGATCTCACTTCAGGAGGTGCAGCCGATTTACCGGATTATTTTATGGGTAAGCTGGCAGAACTAGACTATAAAACATTGCGATACCCCGGACATTACGATTGGGTGAAAATTTCCGCTTCTACTATCCCACAAACCAGAAATAAGATTGATGAACTACAACGAATCATGCTTGAAAATATTCCTATGGTAGAGGAGGATTTTGTGCTTATCTATTCTGCAGCGCAGGGACATGATGATCAAAATACACTATGGTTAAACGAAAAATCATATTGGATAAATCAAATCCAATGGGGAGGGGTAAGACTGAAAGCAATTCAGGCTACCACTGCTGCACCGATGGCAGAAGTCACACGAATGTTATTTGAAAATAATCTTAAAGGGCCGATATTTCAAAGTCAACTTGATCCATACAGTTTCATGGCAGGAGCGTTTATTAAAAGAGTATACGGCAACAGATTTTAAGTATAGGATTGAATAATTGAAATAGTGTAAATCAACGTAAACCAGATTTTTATGATATCCAGGAAATATGTCATCTTCTTTACCATATTCTTGCCTTGGGCAATATTATGCCAGCATTCTTCGGTTAGATTTGAAGAATGGATAAGTCTGAATCAACCAGGTAATCCATTGATATCACCAGATGGTAACCACATCTTGTATAGTGTGACCTCTGCGGATTGGAAGGAAAATACATATGATACTGAATATTGGTTACGAAAAAAAGACGGCAATCCCATTCAGATTACACGCACCTCAAAAGGCAGCAGCTCAGGTGCAGAATGGAGCCCTGATAGTAAATGGATAGCCTTTCTTGCAGACCGCGGGAACAAGAATCAAATTCATTTAATATCTCCGGAAGGTGGTGAGTCGTTTCCAATAAGTAATGAAGCAGAAGGCATCAATAGCTTTGATTGGAGTCCGGATGGAAAAAAAATATTAATTACTAAAACAGAAGCGGAATCAAAAAAAGATAAAGAAACCAAAGAAAGATTGGGTGCCTTTGGCACAGAAGGAACAGAATACAAACAATCCCACCTTTGGATTTTACCTTTTAATCCTGATTCAATAGAAATGGTTGGCAGGTATCCCTGTAATACAGATTCCTTAACTACTAAAAAGAATTTACCGTGCATCACTATTCCCAAGGCAGAAAGAATCACAGAAGGTGAATTTAATGTCGGTGGCTACGAATGGGCGCCAAACGGGAAATACATAGCGTACAGCAGATCAGTAAATCCATTGATTAATTCAGGCATATATTCTGATATTGCATTGTACCATATGGAAACCAAGACATCCGTCATTATAATTAAAAATCCCGCCGGTGATTTTGTTTTATCCTGGTCTCCGGATAGTAAAAAAATAGTTTTCAGCAGTAGTGTAAACGATACCGTAAGTCATTTTTTTAAAAACAACAGGTTGTTTGTTTTCGATATGAATACCAATCAAACCAAAGAAATAGGTGCCTCTTTTGATGAAAATAAAAATGTGATTGACTGGACTGGCCAGGGTATTTGGTTTGCCGCTTCTGTACGTACAAAATCCAATTTGTATATATTAAACCCGGAAACCGATACATGGGCAATTTCAGATTTTGGATCAGATATTTTCAATACCGCGAGCTTTAGTGCTGACGGTAAAAAAATGGCTTTTTCGGCCAGGAAAAACGATGGTATATCAGAAATCGGTATTCGGTCACCGGAAGGTAAAATTAGTTTTATCACCGATTTTACGAATCAAATTAGAAATTGGAATACACCTGTAAATGAAGTAATCCGTTGGAAAAGCAAGGATGGTACAGAAATAGAAGGGGTTCTGATCAAACCTAAAAATTTTCAACCAAATATCAAATATCCTTTGTTGTGTTTGATTCACGGCGGGCCTACAGGTGTGGATAGACCTGATCCAATCGCATCATCTGTATATCCCGTAATGCAGTGGGCAGAAAAAGGAGCACTGATACTCCGTGTCAATTACAGAGGATCTGCAGGATACGGTGAAAAGTTCAGGTCCTTAAATGTACGCAATCTCGGTGTTGGCGATATGTGGGATGTGATGTCGGGTGTTGATCATTTGATAAAATCCGGTATCGTCGATTCTAATAAAATGGGCTGTATGGGTTGGTCCCAAGGTGGATATATTTCAGCATTTTTAACCACGAATACCAATCGTTTTAAAGCAATTTCGGTTGGAGCTGGTATCTCAAACTGGATGACCTATTATGTAAATACCGACATCACTCCATTCACAAGGCAATATCTAATGAGTACTCCATGGAATGATCCTGGTATCTATCTGAAGACATCGCCTATGACCAATATAAATAAGGCTTCTACACCCACTTTAATTCAACATGGAGAGTTTGATCGTAGAGTGCCGATCCCCAATGCGTATGAATTATATCGTGGTTTACAAGATAGAAAAATCCCTTCCAAACTGGTAGTCTACAAAGGATTTGGGCATGGTATTTCCAAGCCAAAAGAAAGGCTTGCAGCCATCTGGCATAATTGGCAATGGTTTAATAAATATATCTGGGGCGAGGATATCAGTTTGCCAGGCGAATAAAATGAGTGGAAAGATAAATAGGATAAAATAAAAAAGTTTTTGAAATCATTGATGAGATAAAATGACAGGGGTCAAATTAAATCACCAAACGTGTTATTGACCAGCCGTTATTGTGATTTATAAGGAAGCTTTTTTAAATCCTTTGAACCGGTCAGGCATTATTTGGATTTGGTGCAGTGGGATTTGTTGGAGGAGTGTTTGTATCCTCTTTTTTGTCTCCCAAATCACCTGCCTGGTCTTTTAATTTTTCACCCATTTCCTTTCCATTTTGAGCGAGATCTTCGGCTTTGTCCATGGCTTTGTCCCACACATCTTCTGCTTTGTCGGCTACTTTGTGCCCAAGCTCTTTCGCTTTAGCGATCATTTCTTGTACTTTAGGATCTTCGAGCATATCTTCTGCTTTTTCTTTGGCTGCTTCAAATGCATCTTCTGCTTTATCTGCTACTTTATGGCCAAGTTCTTTGGCATCTTCTATTACATCATGTGCTTTGGCTTTAGCTTTTTTGAGTGCTTCCTGTACTTTGGGATCTTCGAGCATATCTTCTGCTTTATCTTTTGCAGCCTCGAAAGCATCTTCGGCTTTGTCAGCAATTTCAGATCCTACTTTTTTGGCTGTGCCAAACAATTTATTTAAGAAATCTTTTATCATATGGCTATGTTTGAATCAAATATACAAAAACATCATATATCATTTGATTATTTTTATGCTGTGACTAATAAAGAAATCGCGTCCCATTTTAATCTCCTGGCAAAAGTAATGGAGTTGCATGATGAAAATCAGTTCAAGATAAGATCATATGCCAATGCCTACATCAATCTTAAAAAACTGGATACACCCCTGGCCAGCATGACAATAGATCAACTGCAAGAACTAAAAGGGGTAGGGGATGCCATCGCGGAAAAAATTCAAAGCCTGGTTCACACAGGTAAAATGCCTACCCTGGAAAAATACCTGGCAAAGACACCGCCGGGTGTGGTAGAGATGTTGAAGATTAATGGCCTCGGGCCCAAAAAAGTAGCTACCCTCTGGAAAGAATATGGTTTTGAATCACCCGGTGAGTTATTATATGCTTGCAATGAGAACAGGTTAATAGAGCTCAAAGGGTTTGGTTTAAAGTCTCAGGAATCAATAGCCCAGGCAATAGAATTTTTACAATCTGCTGAAGGGAAATATCTTCATACCAAAATCGAATCCCAGGGAGAGGTCATCATCAAATTAATACAGGAAAAATATCCTGGTTCTAAAACGGAAATAACGGGCGAATGGCGTCGTGGTATACAAGAATTGCAAAAGCTGGAATTACTCACCACCTGTTCTAAAGCAGAACTTGAAATGGTTTTTTCAAAAGAAGATTTTCATTGGGAGAATAATTTATCCTCAAATGAGTACACCGGAATTTGGCAAGAATATATGCCGACCCATTTTTACCACACGAATGCAACTGCTTGGAATAAAAGTTTATACCTAACCAGTGGCCCACAATACTTTATAAATAAATACCATTGGAAAGAACATCATAATAGTGAAAAAGAACTTTTCAAAGAATATAAACTTCCATATCTATCACCCGAGTTGAGGGACATTGAGGATATTGATAAAAAATCAGTTTCATTCATTGATTCGTTGATTGAAGAAAAAGATATCAGGGGTACCATCCACAATCATTCTACTTATTCTGATGGTATACATACCCTAAAGGAAATGGCAGATACCGCTAAAAAATCAGGATATGAATATTTTGGTATCACAGATCATTCCCAATCGTCTGTCCTGGCCAAAGGATTGAAGCCCGATGATCTTCAAAAACAATGGTATGAAATTGAAGAACTTAATAAAAAATATTCTGATTTTATTATTCTCAAAGGCATTGAATGTGACATCCTGGGTCAGGGTGACCTTGACTACGAAGAGGACATTTTAAAAAAATTTGATTTAGTGATAGCAAGCATCCATATTGGATTTCAAATGGACATAGATAAAGCCACTCACAGGATGATTAAAGCAATAGAAAACCCCAGTACCAATATTATCGGACATCCCACCGGCCGACTCATCCTCACCAGGGAAGGATATCCGCTTAATTTTTTAAAAATAATCGATGCGTGTAAAGCAAATCAGGTGGCCATAGAATTAAATGCCAATCCTCAACGATTGGATATTGACTATTCGATCCTGAAACATTGTATTAAAAAAGGTGTATTTATAGCTATAAATCCGGATGCTCACAACCGAACTGCACTCCAGGATATTAAATATGGAATTAAAGCTGCTCGTAAAGGTTTGTTGCCTAAAGAACTGTGCTTAAATACTTTATCGGCCCCTGATTTACTCCGTTTTTGCCGAAAAAATAGCTAAGCACAGATCATTACCCAATTAATTATTGGTTTTGTCAAACTCGTAAGTGTATAAGTCGCAACAGGGATCAGAAAGTACCATTTTGTCCTTTGAAAATTCTATTCTCTTTATACCCTGATTTAAAAATCCATCTGCCTGAGGATTAGTGATATTGAATTGAAGTGTATCATTTGATGCAGAAAGGGTATAGCTTCGGGAATCTAATATGGTGGAGCCTTTAGACATTTCCATTTGGGTAGCAGAAAATTTCAATTGATCGAATTAGGCTGCATATCCTGCACCGCTAAACCCACCTGTTACTTTAGCAAGGTGCCATGTTCCGATTAATTTATTTTCTGGGTTGTCAGTCGATTTTTCGCATGAAGTGAATGCGAATATGGCCAAAAGGCCAAATAAAAGAATTGATTTTTTCATATTTATATAGACTGCTAAACTGAAAGGCTTAGTTGGCAACCGGATGTGAAAATAAGGTTAAAATAGTAAGGCAGTAAATGGGCATGAAGATTTCTGTTTGATTACGGAGATTGATATTGTAAATTATTATGTTTTATCAAATTAATATTGGAAAACTGCTGCAGGAAAGAGATATTTGCAGTCCAAATAAATTCTGGCTGCGTAGTTCAATGGATAGAATAGGAGTTTCCTAAACTTTTGATCTCAGTTCGATTCTGGGCGCGGCTACTTTTTTAATTATCAATTCATTATGGCGGTTTCTTTTAAACTTCACAGACCAATCGCCAATGCCATTACATCTTGTCTTCACGAAATACTAGGTCTGCAAAAACCGGCAGATAAAGTACTGGAAAAAGCTTTTAAAACCAATTCCAAACTGGGAAGCAGAGATAGAGGCATAATAGCCAATTTTGTATATGATATTGTCAGAAATAATATTTTAATTCAGCATTGCATTGGATCTGACAGCTACTGGCATACGCTGGGTGCCTGGATTCTGATCAAAGGAAATGAATTGCCGGATTGGTCAGAATTCAGTGGACTGGAGAAATCAATCATCAAGCCCATTTTTGAGGCGGCTGTTCAGAAGCCTCAACTAAAGTTTTCTATTCCAGTAAAATTGGATGAAATAGGTAAAGGCTCCGTTGATGAAAAATGGTATCCTCAAATGGAAGCCATGCATAACCCGGCACCCATGGTTTTGCGAATCAATACTTTAAAATCGACCCGGGCTGATGTGGAAAAATTTCTTAAAGAAAACTCGATCAGGTATTCTTTACCCATGGATAATAAAAATGAAGCCATCATAATTTCACAACGAATAAACCTTTTTTCAAGTACGATTTTCCGAGAAGGACTGGTTGAAGTGCAGGATTATGCTTCCCAACAAATATCTTGGTTTGTTGACCCAAAACCAGGTGAACGCATTATAGATGCCTGTGCAGGGGCTGGAGGCAAAGCCTTGCATCTGGCTTGCATCATGAAAAACAAAGGTCGTATTCTAGCGCTGGATACTGAAGAATATAAATTAGAAACACTGAAGAAAAGAGCACGAAGAGCATCGGCTGAAATCATTGAAACCAGGTGGATCGAAAATAATAAAGTTATCAAAAGGCTAGAGGATCAGGCTGATAAATTATTGTTGGATGTGCCTTGCACCGGATCAGGTGTATTTAAAAGAAATCCGGATGCCAAATATAGAATAACCAGAAGTTATCTTGATGAAATCATTGATAAACAAATGAATATATTAAATATGTATTCGAAAATGGTAAAGCCAGGAGGCATACTGGTATACTCGACCTGCAGTATTTT
>CAYNIG010000045.1:0-23314 GCA_964396995.1 uncultured Saprospiraceae bacterium
TCTTTGTGTTCGGCCTTATGGACACGATGAGAGCCAAGACAGCCTGGTACAAAATATTCTGGATCAGGTAAAAAAGAAAGGGGATGAGGCATTAAAGCAGTTTACTTTAAAATTTGATAGAGTAGAACTGCAATCTTTTTCTATCAGCCAGGAGGAGATCCTGGCAGCTGAATTAAAAATAGCATCAGAATTGAAAGAGGCAATAAAAATTGCAAAATCAAATATTGAGGCTTTTCATTCAGCCCAGCTGAGTCAAACAGTAATTGCCGAAACCATGCCTGGTGTCACTTGCTGGCAGCAATCAAAGCCGATTGAAAAAATTGGAATTTACATTCCTGGAGGATCAGCACCTTTATTTTCCACCGTGCTTATGCTGGCAGTTCCCGCCAAAATTGCAGGATGCAAGGAAATCGTTCTTTGCAGCCCACCGGATGAAACAGGGAAATTGAACGATGCTATATTATACGCCGCGCATCTTTGTGGAGTGGACAAAATATTTAAAGTAGGTGGAGCACAGGCCATAGCTGCATTGGCTTACGGTACAAAAGAAATTCCTAAGGTAATAAAGATATTTGGCCCCGGGAATAGTTTCGTGACCATAGCAAAAATGAAGGTATTACAGCAAGGGGTTGCCATCGATATGCCAGCAGGCCCTTCAGAAGTCATGATAGTTGCCGATGAAAGTGCGGACCCGGAATTTGTAGCCATAGATTTGTTGTCCCAGGCCGAGCATGGAGCGGATAGTCAGGTAATCTTAATTGTGGATTCAAAACAAATACTGGATGTTGTTACCAGTTATATACACAGGCAATTGAAAGAACTGCCAAGAAAAGATATTGCAATGAAAGCATTGGAAAATTCACATGGGATTGTCCTGAAAAACGAACAAGATCAAATTGATTTTATCAATACTTACGCACCGGAGCATTTAATTATTAATCATGCCAATGCTGATGTAATGGCTACTAAAATCAACAACGCTGGTTCGGTTTTTATAGGCCAGTACTCACCTGAATCGGTAGGGGATTATGCTTCTGGTACCAATCATACCTTGCCCACCAGTGCTTTTGCTAAGTCATATAGTGGTGTAAATCTGGATTCGTTTATGAAAAAAATCACTTATCAGAAGCTTACTATAGAAGGACTGAAAAATATAGGACCTCACGTGGAAGTAATGGCGGAAGCAGAAAAATTAGTGGCTCATAAACTGGCTGTGACCAAAAGATTGTCTAAATTATAGTATAGGGTATCTTAATGAGAACAAAATAAGGAAATACAAAAGAAAACAAGATGGATTTCAAATCATTTATCCGACCCAATATCTTAAACCTGAAACCGTATTCATCAGCCAGACATGAATTCAGTGGACATGGAGAGATATTTCTTGATGCAAACGAAAACCCTTTTGAAAATGGCGTAAACCGGTACCCTGATCCTTTACAATCACAGTTGAAAGAAGCACTGAGTAGGGTCAAAGGAATACCCCCAGATCAACTTTTTCTTGGAAATGGTTCAGATGAATCGATAGATCTGATAATCAGAATTTTTTGCGAGCCCGGATCAGACGAAATAATTGTGCTGCCACCAACTTATGGAATGTACGAAGTATCTGCCCACATTGCAAACGTGAAGGTGAATAAAATCCCGCTCAATGATTTTTTTCAACCTGAAGTGCAGCAGATTTTAGCTCATTCAAATGAAAGAACCAAAGTGCTTTTTATTTGCAGCCCAAATAATCCCACCGGAGCGCTCATCAACCAAAATGATATCATCCAAATATTGGAAAATTTTAACGGTATAGTGGTAATAGATGAAGCCTATATCGATTTTACGCAAGATGCTTCCTGTGTACGCCTTATTGAAAAATACCCTCAACTGATCTTATTGCAAACTTTATCAAAAGCATGGGGATTAGCCGGAGTGAGGTTGGGAATGGCCATAGCATCAGCTGAAATGATTACCTTTTTTAATAAAGTAAAAGCTCCTTACAATATTAATATTCTTACTCAACATTTTGTATTGGAAAGAGTCAAGCATAAACTGGATATGGAAAAACAAGTTTCTGATATCATTCTCCAGCGGGAACGATTGCTTCGCGAGCTTCCTGAATTGGATCAGGTATTACATGTATATCCAAGTGATGCTAATTTTATTTTAGCAAAAATGAAAAATGCTGATCAAGCATATGAAAAATTAGCAAGCCACGGTCTGGTAGTCAGAAACAGATCGAAAGACACCGGTACCAGGAATTGCCTGAGAATCACGGTGGGTACTAAAACTGAAAATGATACACTTTTAAAAATTTTAGCTAATTAAAGTCCTATGAAAAAAGTCTTGTTTATTGATCGAGATGGTACGCTGATCGTAGAGCCCAAAGATAATTTCCAGATCGATTCATTGGAAAAACTGGAATTCATCCCCCTGGTGTTTTCCGGGTTGGGTAAAATTGCCGGCCAATTGGATTATGAACTGGTGATGGTTACCAACCAGGATGGACTGGGTACTGAGTCTTTTCCTGAGAAAGATTTTTGGCCTGCTCACTATATGTTGATCAAAGCCCTTGAAAATGAAAATATACATTTTAAAAACATATATATAGACCGCAGTTTTGAATCGGAAGGAAAAAATACCCGTAAGCCGGGCATTGGTATGCTTAGAGAATATTTAAAGCCGGAGTATGATTTAAAAAACAGCTATGTGATTGGTGATCGGGTGACGGATGTGAAATTGGCTGAGAACCTTGGATGCAAAGCAATTCTTTTTAATGATGGACTGATATATGAATCTGATGCAATTGGTTTGCAATCACAGTCATGGATTAAGGTTTATGAATATCTAAGGCTACAGAGCCGGGTGGTCAATCACTCCAGGCATACCAATGAAACCCAGATTGATATTCACCTGGATCTGGATGGAAGTGGTCAGTCTGTGATTAAAACGGGCATTGGTTTTTTTGACCACATGCTGGATCAAATAGCCCGCCATGGTGAATGTAATCTCCATATTCAAAGTAAAGGCGATCTGCATATAGATGAACACCATACTATTGAAGATACCGGCATTGCGCTTGGTGAGGCCATCGCAATGGCATTGGGCAATAAAAAGGGGATTGAACGGTATGCATTTCATCTGCCTATGGATGAAGCCGATGCAGAAGTCCTCCTGGATTTTGGTGGCAGATCCTGGCTGGTATGGGAAGCTGAATTTAAAAGGGAGAAAGTTGGGGATATGCCTACTGAAATGTTTCACCATTTTTTTAAGTCATTTAGCGACGCATCTAAATGCAATCTACATATACGGGTGCGGGGGGAAAATGAACATCATAAAATTGAAGCCATATTTAAAGCCTTTGCTAAATGTATCAAAATGGCAAAAAAAAGAAATGCGGATTCGGATATATTGCCCACTACAAAAGGTATGATATGAAGCAGACAGTTGCCGTGATAAAATACAATGCCGGTAATGTGCAATCGGTCTTGTTTGCCTTGGAAAGATATAATGTATTACCCGTACTGACTGACAATCCTGAAACCATACGATCAGCAGATAAAGTGCTTTTTCCGGGAGTGGGAGAGGCATCCACCACGATGAATTATTTAAGGCAAAGAGGATTGGATTCTTTGATTTCGAGGCTTCAGCAACCGGTACTGGGAATCTGCCTTGGATTGCAATTAATGTGCACTCATTCAGAGGAAAATAATACGGATTGCCTGGGAATATTGCCTATTGAGGTTAAAAAATTTAATTCTTTTGATGGCCATAAAGTACCTCATATGGGTTGGAATCAGTTAAAATTAAATTCCAATTCATGGTTGCCCAAAAGACTGAATAATGAATATTGTTATTTTGTTCATTCCTATTATGCACAAATGAGTCCCCACACTGCCGCGAGCACTGAATATGGTGTGGAGTTTACATCGGTGGTAAAAAAAGATAATTTTTATGCCACTCAGTTTCACGTGGAAAAATCAGGACCAATAGGACTTAAAATCGTAGAAACCTTTCTATCCATAAAAAATTAGCCTTAGAATAAAAATGATAGTGTTTCCAGCCATAGATCTGATACAAGGTAAATGTGTGCGACTTACCGAAGGAAGATTTGATACTTTAAAAGAGTACAGCGCGGATCCAATAGATATTGCCAAGAAATACGAAGATGCCGGTCTTAGTCATTTGCATGTTGTAGATCTGGATGGAGCCAGAAGTAAAAAAGTAAAGCAATATAGGATACTGGAAGCTATTGCAGCCAAAACCAATCTTAAAGTGGATTTCGGCGGCGGCATTCAATCGGTTGATGATTTAAATATTGTATTTGAATCGGGAGCGCATCAAGCCAATGTGGGTAGTCTGGCCGTCGCCATGCCAGAGGTTTTCGCAGTGTGGCTTGAAACCTATGGCTCAGAGAAAATTATTTTAGCCTCAGATGTTAAAGATAAAATGATTGCAGCTCATGCATGGAAAGACATCAGCAACTTCCATCTATTTCAGTTGATAGATTCCTTTTCTTCAAAAGGACTAAAGTATGTCACATGTACCGATATCAGTAAAGATGGCATGTTGCAGGGAGTGAATCAGGAATTGTATAAGGAATTAATTGAAAAATACCCGGACTTATTTGTCACAGCCAGTGGGGGAGTACATCATGTAGATGACCTGATAAAACTAAAAGAGATTAAGTGCAGTGGTGTGATTGTTGGCAAAGCTATCTATGAAAACAAAATTTCACTGAAAGAACTTTATGATATTCAATATAATTAATGAGCCATGTTAGCTAAAAGAATAATTGCCTGTTTGGATATTAAAAATGGCCGTACTGTGAAAGGAGTAAATTTTCTGGAATTGAAAGATGCCGGAGATCCGGTGGAGCTTGGAAAAATATATAGTGAACAGGGCATAGATGAACTTGTATTTTTAGATATTACTGCAACTCATGAAAAAAGAAAAACACTGAGTGAATTGGCTAAAGCAGTGGCTTCCCAAATAAATATCCCGTTCACCATAGGAGGCGGAGTGACTTCATTGGAGGATGCGCGAATACTCCTGGAATCAGGGGCTGATAAAATATCCGTTAACTCTGCGGCAGTAAAAAATCCGGCATTGATCAATCAACTATCGCTTGAATTTGGGTCTCAGTTTGTGGTGGCAGCTATCGACGGCAGAATCAATGAATCTACTGATTGGGAAGTATATATAGCCGGTGGGAGGATACCTACCGGAATACCAATGTTTGAATGGGCAAGAGAAGTTACCGATCGTGGAGCGGGTGAAATTTTATTTACTTCAATGAATCACGATGGTGTAAAAACAGGTTTTGCCATAGAAGCAACCAGGAAAATAGCAGAAGTAGTGCCGGTGCCGGTAATTGCCAGCGGAGGTGCGGGTAAAGTGGAACATTTTGTAGAGGTATTTCAATCTGCAAAAGCAGATGCAGCCTTGGCAGCGAGCATATTTCATTATAATGAGATTGGGATAAAAGAATTAAAAAAATATTTATCTGAAATGGGAATTCCTATCAGACTTTAGTTATTTTCAAAGTTTAATTATTTAAATCCCATAGACTTGAATAAATCGATCTCAAAAGTAATAGCTGCCTCTGCCGTAGGTACACTGATTGAATGGTATGACTTTTATATTTTTGGTAGCCTGGCAGTATTGATTGGCCGAAAGCTCTTTCCGCCGGATGCCGGTGCTTCTGCATTGATCAATACACTAGCTATTTTTGCAGCCGGTTTTTTAGTGAGACCATTTGGTGCCCTGGTATTTGGCCGCATCGGAGACCTGGTGGGTAGAAAATATACTTTTCTATTGACATTAATATTAATGGGAGTTTCCACCTTTTTAATTGGATTGATTCCCGGTTTCAGTTCATGGGGTTATGCCGCACCCATTGCCGTTTTGATTTTGAGATTGATACAAGGTTTGGCTCTTGGAGGTGAATATGGTGGAGCCGCTACTTATGTGGCCGAACATGCTCCGGGCAATAAAAGAGGTTTTTATACCAGTTGGATTCAGACTACCGCCACTTTAGGATTATTTCTTTCTTTGGGAGTCATTGTATGGACCAGGCTTGCTTTAGGAGTTGAAGCATTCAACGATTGGGGCTGGCGCATTCCATTTTTAGTTTCTATTTTATTAGTGGGTGTATCCATTTATATCAGATTAAAAATGGCGGAATCACCTGCTTTTACCAAAATAAAGGCGGAAGGCAAGATTTCCGTAAATCCAATCAAAGAAAGTTTTAGTCATAAAGCTAATTTTAAAACAGTATTGCTGGCTTTATTCGGAGCTGTAATGGGTCAGGGAGTGGTCTGGTACACCGGGCAATTTTATGCTCAATCATTTTTGGAAAACACCTGTAGGCTCGATTTTAATCAAAGCAGATATATCTTGATTCTGGCTATTGCTTTTGCTACTCCTTTTTTTGTGTTTTGGGGATGGCTGAGTGATAAAGTGGGCAGGAAGTGGATCATGATGGCAGGAATGGGTTTGGCTATATTTACCTACAGGCCAATCTATCGATATTTTTATCAGGCTTCCGATTCCAACAAACTAATAATTCAATATTCAAAATCGGCAGTCGTGTTACCTCCGGTAATGACTGGGTATAAAAACGGTGATTCGTTGGTGTTGAACCAAAGTATAACCACGACCGAGGAAGGATTTGAATATAAAACCACGCGCACAGATACCATCCGCAAAGGGTCGATCAACACAGCCATCGGAAAGGAGTATGTGTCAGATAAAAAATTGCCTACATTGGTATTTTGGACATTTGTATTTTTTGTTTTCCTCCAAATTATTTATGTTACCATGGTATATGGTCCGATTGCTGCCTTTTTGGTGGAATTATTCCCTACCAATATTCGTTATACCTCCATGTCGTTGCCTTATCATATAGGCAATGGAGTATTCGGAGGATTGGTCCCATTTATTGCAACATTGATGTCCAGCTTTCCCGGAAGTAATTATCTTTCCGGATTATGGTATCCAATAGGTGTGGCCAGTTTCTGTCTTGTAATCGGCTCATTGTATTTGAACAATAAACAAGGCGAGGATGTTACACATTAAGTAATCAGAAAATAATTGAATCATGTTATTAACTACTACCAATTCATTAGAAGGTCATAAGATCAAACATTATCTGGGTATAGTGACCGGAGATACCATTATCGGTGCTAATATTTTTAAAGATATCGGGGCTTCTATTCGGGATATCATTGGTGGCCGGGCATCTGCTTATGAACGGGTAATGGACGAAGGCAAAAAAATAGCAGAGTCTGAATTGGTACAAAAGGCAATGGCTATGGGCGCCAATGCAATCATCGGTATTGATTTTGACTATGAAGTAATGGGAAAAGGCGGTTCCATGCTGATGGTATCTATGACCGGCACGGCGGTAATCATTGATGAAGCTTTGTATGTATAAGGAGAATTTATGAAGACCGATATTAGCGCTATCCAATTTGATAAAAATACAGGCCTGATACCGGCTGTCATTCAGGATGATGTGACCGGCAAAGTATTGATGCTCGGTTATATGAATAGTGAAGCTATATTAAAGACCATTGAAACGAAACGGGTAACTTTTTATAGCCGTAGCAAACAAAGACTTTGGACTAAAGGTGAAGTAAGTGGCCACTTTCTTGACCTTGTGCTGATGGCTACTGATTGTGATGAAGATACATTGTTGGTCAAAGTAAATCCTAATGGCCCGACTTGTCACGAAGGACACGATACGTGCTTTCAGGAAATAAATAAGAATTCAGATTTTATCAGTGAATTAGAAGCCGTTATACACGATAGAAAAGTAAATCCGATAGCAGGCTCATACACGACCAGTTTGTTTGAATCCGGTATTCAGAAAATAGCTCAAAAAGTAGGAGAGGAGGCAGTAGAGACCATACTGGAAGCCCAATCTAACGATGATAAAGCATTAGTTTACGAAGCCAGTGATATGATTTATCATTTATTGGTTTTGTTAAAAGCAAAAAACCTGTCGTGGACTGATGTGGTGAATCAATTAAAGGATAAACATCGAAAGAAGTAATTCTCCTCTCAAGGCTAGCCGAGATTCCCACCAATTCTATTATAGATACAATCTAATTTAGCATGGATAGTTTGTCCAAGACACATTCTTTTTGCTTTTTTACCAGGTAAAAAATTATTGTTTTCCATCCAATCAAGAGCCAGTCTGTTTTGGGATGGAAATACAATGGTCTTATTTTTATTTAATTGTTCCTTGATTAGCTCTATACCTGTATTCTTGTCTTCGGAGAGTATTAAACCTTCGCCCAGACCAGGTAATTTATAAGCTACTAATGCATTTTCTTTAAAATAGAGCTGTGCAGAAATAAGAATGGAGTGGGGAAAGAGAACACTTCTATCTTCCCCGCTGATCCTTTTATCTAAGTCATAAAATGCGGGTAAAAATTTAGCTTCAAAAGGAACAGAATTTATATTGAATTGAAAACTCGCGGATTCAACCGAATAGAATACATATTCATCTGTTACTGTAAAGCCTAATTTTTTATAAACAGGATAGCCCAGATCTGTGGCAATTAATTGAATGGATTTAATAATGGCGGGAATTCTTTCCAACAGAGCTCGGGTAAGAAAAGTCCCCAGCCCTTTACCTCTATACTCATTTGAAATGATGATCTGAGACAACCAGGCAGAATGACTGAACAGAATGGCATTAGCCACCCCAATAATCAAATCTGAATCCAATAATTTCAAAGGAATGCAATAATCCTGACTGAGGTATGAGGTGTAAGGAATAGAAATATCGTACTTCCATTCAGGAGGGCTCAGATATGAAATATTTGGAAGATCTTCTTTAACTAAGGGTTGGATAAAAAAACTCATTTTCGGGGGATCCATTTATTTTCTTCGACTTCCAGTTCTTTGGCAATAAATCTGGCTAATACAAAAAGAAAATCGGATAGTCGATTCAAATAAGTGATAATAATCGATTCCACCTGGCTTTGTTCCGATAATGAAACTATCATTCGTTCCGCCCTTCTGCACACGGTTCGTACAATATGGATTTCACTTACTTTCCGATGTCCGCCAGGTAAAATAAAAAATTTGAGTGGTTCCAGGTGTTCAGTCATTTTATCAATTTCGGTTTCCAATAAACTGATATCCTGTTCAAAAATATCTGGTAAGGGCATTTCTTTTTCAGGATCTGATGCTATGTGGGAGCTGATGGTGAATATCCTGTCTTGTATTTCTTTTAACAGGTCTTTGATATGAGTGCCATGAATTTCATCTTTGATTAAGCCCAACCATGAATTTAATTCGTCAAGTGTACCGTATGCTTCCACCCGCAAATCAGCTTTAGAAAGTCTTTTGCCTCCGTACAACGAAGTTTGACCTGTGTCTCCTGTTTTGGTATATATTTTCATATTTAATCTTTTGATAAAAAAGGGTACCTGTAATCAGTAGGTGGATTAAAATTTTCTTTTATGGTACGAGGGGATATCCACCGATAAAGGTTTAATAGGGAACCGGCTTTATCGTTTGTGCCACTGGCTCTTGCCCCGCCAAATGGTTGCTGATCTACTACAGCCCCGGTGGGCTTGTCGTTGATATAAAAATTGCCAGCTGCATTTTGTAATCTTTCTGTCGATTTAATAATTACCGATTTATCCTGTGCAAATACTGCACCTGTCAAAGCATAAGGAGAAGTAGTATCTACCAGGTTCAATACCTGATCGTATTTTCTGTCATCATAAACATAAATGGTGAGTACCGGGCCGAATATTTCTTCTACCATTGTAGTGTAGTCTGGTTTATCAGTTAATATCACTGTAGGTTGGATGAAATATCCATGTGATTTGTCATAGTGGCCGCCATGGAGTATGCTGGCTTCTTTTGATTTTTTTGCATTCGCTATGTATGAACTGATTTTATCAAATGCTTTTTCATCTATCACTGCGTTTACAAAGTTGTTAAAATCTTCAGGAGAACCCACATGGATACCGGCCAAATCGTCACCTAAATATTGATTTATTTTTTTCCAAAAAGATTTAGGTAAATAGGCCCGGGAAGCAGCACTGCATTTTTGACCCTGATATTCGAAAGCACCCCTGATCAAAGCAGTAGCCACAGTTTTAGGATCTGCCGAAGAATGTGCCAATACGAAATCTTTGCCACCGGTTTCGCCCACGATACGGGGATAGGATTTATACTTTCCCAGGTTTGCACTGATCGTTTTCCATAGATTTTGAAATACTCCCGTGCTTCCGGTAAAATGCAAACCGGCAAAATCCTTATGCTCAAATACTACCGTTCCAAGAGTAGGACCATCCACGGTAAGCAAATTGATTACTCCATCAGGCAAGCCGGCAGCTTCTAATAATTCCATGATAATGGCAGCAGAATAAATCTGACTATCTGCCGGTTTCCACACTATTGTATTTCCCAATAAGGCAGGCGCACAAGGAAGATTTCCTGCAATCGAAGTAAAATTAAATGGGGTGATGGCCACAACAAATCCTTCCAATGGACGATATTCCAATCTGTTCCAGACTCCTTCTGAGCTCGATGGTTGTACAGAATAGATTTGCGTCATGTACTTCACATTAAACCGTAAGAAATCACAAAACTCGGCAACAGCATCGATCTCTGATTGATATGCGTTTTTGGATTGGCACAGCATAGTTGCTGCATTCATCCTGTCTCGATACGGGCCAGCCAATAAATCAGCAGCTTTTAAAAAAATGGCAGCTCTATCCTGCCATGGCATGGACGCCCAGGAAGCTTTTGCTGTCAGGGCTGCATCAATTGCTTCTTGCACGTGTGCTTTGGATCCATGATAATGATGTCCTAAAACTTCTTTATGATCGTGAGGGCTGGTAATGAAAAATTCTTTTCCATGTGCAATTTTTTTACCACCAATGGTCATTTTGATATCCTGGTATTTTGCTTTGGAAGCCTTTAATTGGCTTTGCAAAGAAATCCTCTCCGAAGACCCCGGAGCATAGTTTTTTACTATTTCGTTTTTTATTGGTGGAATTGTAAAATCAGCATTCATATTACTATGGTTGAAGTATAATTTGAGAGAATAATTTATAATTTGATTTCTTTAGGTAAAAAAAGACTTGCATCCCCACCTCCACTTATAATTTCCCGCACGACCGTACTGCTTATATGCGCTACTTCAGGGCTGCTTATAAAAAATACGGTCTCCAGATTGTTAGCCAGTTGATGATTGACTTGGGCTATGGTTTTCTCATAATCAAAATCACTGCCGTTGCGCAGTCCACGTACCAAATATAATGCCTGAACTTTTTTGGCATATTCGGCGGTAAGGCCATCGAACTGATCTACTTTTATTTTTGGTTCGTGCATGAATACTTGCTGAATCATTTCTATCCTTTCCTGCAAACTAAATAGTGACTTCTTTTGACTGTTTGTACCAATTGCAATTACAAATTCATCAAATAAGGGTAATGCTTTATATATGATATCTACATGTCCGGTGGTAATAGGGTCAAATGATCCCGGGAATATTGCTTTTCGCATTAAAATGATTTATTTGCCAAAATTACTATAAGTTGGCCATATTGAATGAGAAGCCATCAACGCGCCTGCAGTTCAAATTTTACAACGATTTTAAATTTAATATTTTTAATCAGGGAGTCAGCATTTGTTATGAAAAAATTCTATCCTTTATAACAAATTATGCAGAGCAGGTGCTTTCAGCGCTAAAATCCCAATTTCATGGCCGACTGTCAAAGATTTATAATCTGAAAATATGTCTTCATCTCATAACCAATCGGATACCGTATGGATTTATATTTATTTTTTTAGCTTAGACAGATCGGACAAGCCTTTAATTAGCGTATGGTATACACCGTTAGAATCTTCTTTAAAATAAACCTCCTTGTTGGCCGAACTTTTGATCATGAAAGGTTTTAGGCTATCCCCCGAAGCATAAATATTGATATCGACTGTACTGTTGTTGGCTTCCAGTTTTGCGGTGTGTAAAGGAGTAGATGGCTGAAACTGGTCTATTAATTCAGAACCGGTAATAGATTGCAGGCTATTTAAATAATTTTGCACGGCAGTACTATCTGCTACCGGATTTTGATTTAAGCTCCAGGAATTACCTTGTTTTAGGAGGGACTGAATAGCTCCATTCGAATTGATCGTTACAGAAGATATTTCAGCTGTATTCATTTTGGTTATGGTTTTATCTCTGAAATTGGAGAACTGTTGATTGAAAGTCATGCTTTGAAATCCGTCCACACCATATACCTTATTTTCTCCGGCCTTACGTAAATAAGAAACCATAGAATTTCCCTGCGGATTAAATCCAAATTTGCCTACGTAAAAATCGGCCAGTTTTTTTGAGCCATTATATACTTCCACTCTGGATCCTTTTTCGTCTTCAATTTCATAGTCTTTGTGTTTGTCTTTTGATTCCGTAAGAATTGTTTTTACATTTATCAAGGCTAATTCTTTAATCATACCATCCACCGATCCTGCTTCTGCTTTTATTTTTTTGCCACCCTGGCTGGCCCACCATTCTGCATTGGATTTTTCCAATACTATTTCTTTGTGACCATCACTAACTGAATGAAGGACCAATTTATTTATCAATGAGGTATCAATCTTGAGAAACTGTGAATCAAAAGATCTTTCTTTTTTGGTATTGAATAACTGGGTGAGAGCATATAAAATGCCTAACCCCAGCAGTATGTAAAGTAATTTTTTGTTATTCATTTCACATTGATTTTTAGAAATACTAACATTTAATGGTTGTAAATGAAAAGATGTATTTAAACATATCTTTCTTGCATTCTGCGTATTCTAATGGCTTTGGTGCGCTGAGATCGTGCAAATCCGTAAATGATTACTAACAATACCGGAATAATAAAATTGCCATATTTAAATATCGTCCTGGTCGAATCATCCACTTCTTTAATTGGATGGGTGGTAGCCCCTTTGGTCCTGAGTTCCATCAGGCCGGAATCATCGCTTAAATAGTCAACACTATTTACCAATAAATTGATATTATCAGGAGCAAGACCACGGTCTTGTTGGCTATTCACGGCAAAATCGCCATCACCAAAAACCACTATTTTCCATCCGTTCGTACCTGATTTTTCCACTAATCCACCCATAGAAATGTTTCTCTTAGGAAAATCATTTTGATTCCATTGTTTTTGAATATCAAACATTGTTGGAACGGAAAGGGTATTTGATTTTTCAGAACTGTTCACTAAAGAAGTAAATTTCAACGAACTGTCTTTTACCTGAATACTGCTCACAAAAGGAAATATGACCTGCTCCAACCCTTTGGTGATAGAATGGGAACTAAAATCAGCAGCTAATGGGAGATAAGGAAACTTAATTGGTGTCATCATAGTAAAGAATCCTTGTTGTTGCTGCACATTTACCTGACCACAACGGCTGTCAATTACCAAGTCGCTATTTACTGTAATACCCTTAGATGCCAGCCATTCACTAAAACCGGTGGCAATGGGACTAGCCATAGCATTTTGTAAATTTCCATCCACGTTATTTATTGCTGCTACCATTTTTCCACCCCCATCTAAAAATTGATTGAGTACCTGGAAAGCGGCTGGATTTATGGTGTCTTTAGGTCTTACGAAAAGTATGGTTTTATATTTTGGATCTATCGGGTTGGTAATATCTATGGGCTCCAAAGTATATAGCGCAGAAAGAGCCTGACTCACCTGAGCTAATTCTTGCATACTGGCAGCCCCAAATCCATTTACTATGCCTATAGCCGGTTTATCCAGTTTGCTTATTTTTTTAATTGCCGTAGTGAGGTCATATTCCATAGAGGCACCCGGTTGAACAAATGGCAATACTTCTGTTCGATCACCCATTTTTAATACGGCACCGAGGTAGGCTTTTTGTTGTTTTTGCTGATCTTTTTCTCGTACATCTATCATGATCGGTCGTACACCGGCTTGCATGGCGGTATTCTCTGTTTCCTCCTTTTCATTGGGATTAATAAATTCGTAATTGATCTTGCCTCCACTCCGGTTGCTATACTCGACTAGTAAGTCTTTAAAGTCGGTTCGCACTTTGGCAATATTGGCTGGCAGGTCTTTCGAAAAGTAGGCGGTCACAGTAATGGGATCTTCCAGGCTTTTGATTATGTTCTTGGTAGACTTACTCAAGGTATACTCTTTGCTTTTAGTCAGGTCCAGCCTGACAAAATATCTTCGAGCCAATAAATTAACTAATAATAATATTCCTGATATCAATAAGATAGTACTTGCGTTTTTCTTTATCATCTTGGTCCCTTTTTAGCGTTTTGAGATAAAATATTCGGATAAAAACAATCCCAATCCTGTGATAGAGAGGAAATAAATAATGTCTTTGGAATCTAATACACCCCGTGAAATAGAATCATAGTGATTAGTCAAACTCAATGTTTGGAACAATTCACTGACATAACCGGATGATCCTGCAGCAATAAAATCAAAAAGTAAATGGAAAAAAATGCCAATCAATAAAGCAAGTAAAAAAGCTACAATCTGATTGTTGGTAATGCTGCTTGCAAATATACCGATAGCAATATATGCGGCTGACATCAAAAGCAGCCCCAGGTAACCTGTAATGGTTGCGCCGTGATCCATCTTTCCCAGCCACGACACACTGATATAGTAGGGTAAGGTGAATAATAAAGCAACCCCTACCAACATGAGACAGCCTGTAAATTTACCTAAAACCACTTCTCTGTCCGTGATGGCTTTGGTAAGCAGCATTTCAATGGTGCCAGTCTTTTTCTCTTCCGCCACCATTTTCATAGTAAGGGCAGGGATAAAGAAGAATAAAGTCCATCGGGCTACTGAAAAGAAAACATCGAGGTCTGCTTCTCTTCGCATAAAAATATCGCTTCCCTGAATCCAGGTAAAAAAACCACTGAATCCAAGGAAAGCCGCTAATAATATGTAAGCCACTAATGAATCGAAAAACGATCCAAATTCTTTTTTGGCTATTACCATTACTTTGTTCATATAATTGATTCTAAAGTCTTGTTAGTGAAAAAAAAATTAGTTCATAGTGAGGTCTCTGAATATATCTTCCAGCTTGGTTTCAAATGGTATGAGCTCTGTGATCATCCAATTGTTTTTAACACAAAGATTCCATACTTCGCGAATGGCTGACATATTGGGTTTACTGGTGAATTCAATTTTATTTTTAGTACTATCCAAAATGCTGGCTGATTGGACAGAGGCGAGATGCCTGATTTGCTCCAACGAATGAGGGAGAGATTCAGTAACTATTCGCAAATGGTGTATTTCCTGACCCTGTGCGGCCTGTCTTAAATTACTAGCTGTACCATCGGCCACAATCTTGCCTTTATTTATGATGAGAATGCGATCACAGGTAGCCTCTACCTCCGGCAAAATATGAGTACTGAATAAAACCGTCTTTTGTCGGCCAAGATTTTTAATCAGTTCCCTGATCTCAATGATTTGGTTGGGGTCAAGACCGGTGGTAGGTTCGTCCAGAATTAAAATTTCAGGATCGTGAATCATGGCTTGAGCCAAACCTACCCTTTGCTTATAACCTTTGGAGAGTTCAGAAATTTGCTTGTGTTTTTCTACATCGAGACCGCAAATTTTGATCATTTCCCTTACACGTTGGTCTATTTTCTCTTTGGGCAATCCCTGTAGCGCAGCTACGTACTCAAGATAGTCTATCACAGGCATTTCATAGTAAAGCGGATTACTTTCGGGCAGATATCCAATATGCCGTTTAAGTGCATTTGATTTCACTGACTGTCCTCCAATGGTAATATCCCCACTTTCTATTTCAAGATACTGGGCTATCATTTTCATAGTAGTGGTTTTACCGGCACCATTAGGGCCGAGAAAGCCAAGAATTTCACCGGGTTTTACTTCAAAGCTGATATTATCTACCGCTTTTTGGGGACCGTACTGTTTAGTTAAGTTTTGAACTCTGATATCCATTGAGTTTGTTTTAATCGGGCGCAAAGTTAGAAAAAAACAAATAGCCATTTCAAATAGAAATGGCTATTAAATTTTTGTTAAAACCGAGGCTTATTTCAGGGTATGGTAATGCTCAATTCTGAAGACTAATTAGTTGTCTTTTGCTCCATCATCTATCCAGCAGAGAATGGTGTTTTTTTGTGCTGCAGTGAGACTCCCTCCTTTAGGCATGGAACCACTGGCCACAGCAGACCGTACGTTTACTTTAGCAGCGGCTATCTGTGCGTATGTCACCAATGCACCGGGACCATTGCCACTACCGCTGTTATGACAAGAAGCAGCTGTACAATTATTTGCAATAATGGCTTTTACATCAGTGGCGAATGTTTTTGGGACAGCTGCGCAATTTAATGTATTGTTGTTGCCATTATTATTGTTATTGTTATCATTATTGGTGTTATCGTCTTTAGAGCAAGACAGAACGACAACACACAATCCACAGACGATAAGATTTTTTAGTCTAAACATGTTTAATTATTTTGTTTATTTTAAAACGGTGTTTGTGGTTTTGAGGTTGTCTTTCAATGAAAATAAATAATTGAATTGGAGAAAGATAAAAAACCGAGATTGTTCACAATATTCAATTTATTTTTTCGTTGCTTGATTGTTTGTATAATTTATTTACGTATAAATCTTCATAGATTTTACAAGTAAAAGTGCATTATTAAAAGTCACTAAATACAATTGCATTTTCCATCACTTTTGAAGCAGGTAAAATCGATTTTTTTTCAGCTAAGGACAAGAAAGCCTTTTTCTTATCAGGCCCTGAAACCAGGAACAGGAGTAATTCAGCTTTTTTTAATACCGGAAACGTAAAGCTGATTCTGTTTAATTGATCAGGAAGATAAACCGCAGTTACAGTTTTATTCTTAATCTTCAACGCTTCATTTTTTGGAAATAAGGAAGCGGTATGCCCGTCTTTACCAAGCCCCATGAGCATTAAGTCAAATGCAGGCATTTTGGAGTTGAATAATTTATAAATCTGTTTTTCATAATTTAGTACCACATGTTCAATGGTCTTTTCAAATTTTGGGTAGGCGAGGTTGAGTTTTTTTATAGGAATTTTTGACAGTAATTTTTCAAAGATCATTTTATAGTTGCTATTTTGATCAGTAAGAGGTACATGTCGCTCATCTACCAGTGCGATTTTTACTTTAGACCAATCTATATTTTTTGAATAATTGGGGGTAGCTAATAATTCATACATTCTTTTAGGAGTGTTGCCACCGCTAAAAGCAACATCAAAACTATTTTTTTTTAATAATTCTTCATTGCATTTTAATACGAATGCCTGAGCAGCAGCCTGGCTTAGGGATTCAAAATCGTCGAACTTTACATTTCTCATGTCTATATTTTAATAGTCCATTTTCTCTTGTCTTTGGCGAGTAATCTATCTGCCTCAACCGGTCCATGGGTACCGGCTTCATAAAATACCAAATCAGATTTTTTCATTTGTTTCCATGTATTGATGATGGGCATCACTATTTTCCACGCTTGCTCAACCTGGTCGGCCCGCATGTATAAGGTTGCTTCCCCTTCCAGGGCATCCAGTATCAATGTTTCATATGCTTCAGGGATGGCCTCCTGGTAACTATGTTTGTACGTAAAATCCATTTCAACATTTCTGAGATTCAACTCGACACCAGGTACTTTGGATTCGAATTCCAGTTTTATTTCGTTTTCTGGTTGCAGGGTGAAAATTAGTTTGTTGGGTTCACAATCACGTGGAAATATAGGAAATGGGGTGGGTTTAAAATTAATTACAATAGTGCTTGACTGGCGGGACAACGCCTTCCCTGTCCGAATATAGATGGGTACATTTTGCCATCTGGCGTTATTAATTAAAAATTTACCAGCAAAATAAGTTTCTGTATTTGAAGATGGATTTACTTTGGTTTCATTTCTGTACGATGGTAGCGGTTGGTTTTGCACTATACCTGAATAGTATTGCCCCCGAATGACATCGGTCTTTACCCTGTCTGCTGTAAGAGGAATGATGGATTTAAGAACATTTAATTTTTTTTCTCTTATTTCTTCTGGTTTTATACTTTGAGGGGCCTCCATAGCAATAGTACAAAGCAACTGTAATAAATGATTTTGAATCATGTCTTTTAATGCACCAGCCTGATCATAATATCCTCCGCGATTGCCCACCGCTACAGATTCAAGTACGGATATTTCTATAGAGTCAATGTATTTATAATTCCATAACGGTTCGAAAATAGAATTGGCAAATCTGAATACCATGATGTTTTGTACTGTCTCCTTGCCCAGATAATGATCGATTCGATATATTTGTTTCTCACTGTATCGAGCTAATAAAAAAGCATTTAATGCTTTAGCTGATTTAAGATCGGTACCAAATGGTTTTTCTATAATCAATCTATCAAGCTTTTTGTTGTTTGCGATTTTGTGTTTAAACAATCCTTCACTGATATTTTCGATAAATCCGGGTGCCACCGAAAAATAATATAACCTTCGATTGCGGGTATTGGTAGCCTGATCAAACTCGTTTAAATGGGTAACTAATTTTTCATAAAGGTCTGACTTGGTAAAGTCTCCGAAGATGTATTTAATACTTTTTGAAAATGTGTTCCAAGCTGCTTTGTCCGGCTTGCCGGATCTGCTAAATGTATTCACACCATGTAATACTATTTCAAGGTATTCGGATGGTTTGAGTACGGTGTGATCTATACATAAAATAGTAAAGCTGGCAGGTAAATGATCGGTAATAAAAAGATTGTACAGAGCGGGTATCAATTTTCTGCTGCACAGATCACCTTTAGCTCCAAAAATAACTATTGCTGCTCCAAGATGCGGGTCTGGTTTTTTAACCATAGTTGTAAATGTGAAATTGCAATTAATAAAATTTACCAGTCTGTATGGAATATTCCATCTCTATCAATTCGTTCATACGTATGCGCACCAAAATACTCGCGCTGTGCTTGAATCAGATTTGCCGGTAATTGCTCGGTACTATAGGCAAGGATATAATTAAGTGCATTGGAAAGGGCAGGTGTGGTAATTCCAAGCTGGATACCAATCGTAACGAACTGTTTTAATTCTGTTATTCTCTCTGAAATTTCTTTAGAGATAAGTGAGGATGCAAAGGCATTGATGAGCATCGGTTCGTTTTCATATGCAGATTTGAAAAGGCCGAGCATGGTGGAACGGATGATACAACCACCTTTCCAAACTTCCAGGATATTGGGGATCTGCAATTGATAATCGTATTTCAATGATGCTGCCTGAAGTAAATGCAACCCCTGTGTATAACAAAGTAAGAATCCGAGATAGAGACTTTCCTTAGCTATTTCTTTTAGTTCCTGTCTATCCCTCTCTATTTGAGAATTGGGTATTGGTATTGACTTGCTGTTATTTACCCGTTCAGTTTTCATAGCTGAAATATTACGGGCACTCACAGCACTATCAATTATGGTGAGGGGTATATTTAATTCGAATGCAGATTGGCTGGTCCACATTCCGGTACCTTTCTGTCCTGCTTTGTCAAGGATCATATCTACCAGATCAGCATCTGAAAGATCATCTTTTTTAAGAAAGATAGCGGCAGTGATTTCAATCAAATACCCCCTGAGAAGGGAAAGGTTGCATGATAGAAAGAATTGGTGCAACTCGTGATTGGTAGATCCCATTTTTTTTAATACTCCATACACTTCACTTATCATTTGCATCATAGCATATTCTATTCCATTGTGGACCATTTTGGTATAATGGCCGGCAGCACCGTTGCCTATAAATTGCACGCAAGGGTTGCCATCGGCTTTAGCTGCGATTTTTTCCAATATGGGGCGCATCACTTCATAGCTCGCTATATTGCTACCAGGCATCATACTAGGACCGTATCGGGCGCCATCTTCTCCTCCACTTACACCCATACCCATAAAATGTACTCCTGTTCCTTGTAAGTCTTTAAATCTACGGTCGGTGTCAGTAAAATGTGAATTGCCACCATCAATTAGTATATCCTCTTTTTCTAAATAGGGCCTTAGGTCATTGATCACATAGTCTACTATCTTTCCGGCGGGTACCAACAGAATAATTTTTCGCGGAGATTCCAGCGATTGGATAAATGACTTCACCGTATCACAAACCATGATATTCTTATGACCGATTTGATTTAATTTTTCCTGTTGTGAGATTTCTTTGTCGTAACCTGAGACAGTAAACCCATGGTCGGCAAGATTTAATAATAGATTCCTACCCATAGTACCCAGGCCGATCATGCCCACTTGAGATTTTGTCATTTTACTGAATAAAATTGAATGTCGAAGATAGGGCGAAAAGAGCTTATCATTTATAAATGTTTCCGCTATGAAGAATTTGTTTTATTCTTGAACGATACGGGTAGATGTGGCTTAAATCCGTATCATGACAAAGTATTACAGTACTAGTTGGAACTGCTACTTGTTGGAAATAATTAGGATTACATGGACGACATGTTACCCGATGTCTATAAATCTTTGTATATTTTCTATGTCAAGTAAGTATGAACCATACTTTGTAATTTTGGCTATAAAATCATTAATAAATTGTACAAAGAAATACTCAATTACTGCTCTTCCAGGAATGTCGACCTAATTGTAGTGTCTAAAATGCGTACGACTGAAGAGGTACTAAATATTTATAATCAAGGTCAACGCCATTTTGCCGAAAACCGGGTACAAAATCTGATGGAAAAATTCGAAGCTTTACCCAAAGATATTGAATGGCATCTTATAGGTAGCCTGCAATCGAATAAAGTTAAATACATAGCTCCCTTTATAAAGTTAATTCATTCATTAGATGATTTGGATCTATGGAAGGAAATTGACAAGCAGGCCAAAAAAAATAATCGTACCATTCCTTGCCTGTTGCAAATAAAAGTGGCCATGGAAGAAACTAAATCAGGTTTTGAATGGGACGAACTAAAAAGTGTACTGGACAGTGGTGTATGGAAACAATTTGATAATCTATCTATCTGCGGTGTAATGGGTATGGCAAGTCTTACTGACGATCAGGCCCAGGTAAAATCCGAGTTTGTCCAATTGAAAAATTATTTTGATATTTTAAAGAATAATTTTTTCAAGGATGAGTCTTTTAATACTCTTTCGATGGGTATGTCAGGTGATTATAAAATAGCAATTGAATGCGGTGCTACTATGGTAAGGGTAGGGTCTGCGGTGTTTGGCTGAGGCGGTGAAGGGTAAAGGAATAAAAAAGCCGATCTGATTGTTTCAATAAGATCGGCTTTATTTTTAACTTAAATTGATGACTATTATAAATACTGCAAATTGCTATTCTCCTTTGACCGAAAATTCAAATTCTCGGGTGCAAATTCAAATCAAATTCGACTTACCTTTTGGCTTACTTCTTATCATTCACTTCTTCAAACTCTACATCCGTCACATTTTCGGCTGTACCGTTTGATGTTGATCCTGTGGATCCAGCATGGCCGGTATTAGCACCTGTATCCGCGCCAGGTTGAGCATTTTGTTGTGCCTGGTACATTTCCTGGCTGGCAGCCTGCCAGGCAGTATTCAATGCTTCAGTACCTTTTTCAATTCGGTCTACATCTTTTGAAGCATGTGCTTCTTTTAATGAAGATAGAGCTGATTCGATATTTGATTTATTATTTGCTGAGAGTTTATCTCCATATTCTTTAAGTTGTTTCTCGGTCTGGAAAATAAGGGCATCAGCAGTATTGATTTTTTCTATCTGTTCTTTTGCTTTTTTATCAGCATCGGCGTTGGCTTCAGCTTCACGCTTCATTCGTTCTATCTCATCCTTAGATAGGCCTGTGGAGGCTTCGATTCTTATCTTTTGTTCCTTGCCGGTACCTTTGTCTTTGGCAGAAACATGCAACATACCATTGGCGTCCATGTCAAATGTAACTTCAACCTGAGGTACACCTCTTGGAGCCGGAGGGATGCCATCCAGAATGAATTTACCCACGGTCCTATTATCCTTAGCCATAGTTCTTTCACCCTGGAGAATATGAATTTCTACCGATGGTTGATTGTCAGCAGCTGTGGAGTACACTTTTGATTTTTTAGAAGGAATAGTGGTGTTTCCTTCGATTACTACATCATATACACCACCCATGGTTTCTATACCCATTGAAAGAGGAGTAACATCCAATAAAAGTACATCTTTCACATCTCCAGTCAATACTCCGCCCTGTATAGATGCCCCTACAGCTACTACTTCGTCAGGATTAACTCCTTTGTTTGGTTTCTTGCCGAAGAAATCCTCTACGGCTTGTTGTATGCGTGGGATACGGGTACTTCCACCTACTAATATCACTTCGTCGATATCATTTTTGGTGAGACCAGCATCTTTCAAAGCTTGCTCACATGGCTTGATGGATCGTTGTACCAGGTGATCTACTAATTGTTCAAATTTAGATCTTGAGAGTTTCATATCCAGGTGCTTTGGCACCCCATCTACAGCAGTTACATAAGGCAAGGTAATAGAAGTCTCAGAAGAGGATGAAAGTTCGATTTTAGCTCGTTCCGCTGCATCTTTAAGTCTTTGCAGGGCCATTGGATCCTTTCGCAAGTCTATATTTTCCTGCATTTTGAAGCCGTCCGCAAGCCAATCTATAATCACTCCATCAAAATCATCACCACCCAGGTGGGTATCACCATTTGTGGATTTTACCTCAAATACACCATCCCCGAGATCCAGAATGGAAATATCAAATGTTCCACCACCGAGGTCATACACAGCGATAGTCATATCTTTGTGTTTTTTATCAAGACCATAGGCTAAGGCAGCCGCAGTGGGTTCATTGATTATTCGCTTGACAGTAAGCCCAGCGATTTCACCGGCTTCTTTGGTAGCTTGTCTCTGAGAGTCGTTAAAATAAGCAGGTACTGTGATTACAGCTTCGGTCACTTCCTGACCAAGGAAATCCTCAGCTGTTTTTTTCATTTTTTGAAGGATCATAGCGGATACTTCTTGCGGTGTATAGGTACGGCCATCTATTTCTACTCTTACCGTATCATTATCGCCGCGAGATACTTTATATGGCACACGCTTCATTTCGTCTCCCACTTCAGCAAATCTGCGACCCATAAATCTCTTTATTGAATACACAGTTCTTTTGGGATTGGTAATGGCCTGACGCTTGGCAGGGTCTCCTACTTTGCGTTCACCATTGTCCATAAATCCCACTATTGATGGAGTAGTCCTCCTGCCTTCGTCATTGGCTATGACAGTAGGTTCACCTCCTTCTATTACCGATACACAAGAGTTTGTAGTACCGAGGTCAATTCCAATTATTTTTCCCATTTTGAATATTTCGTTTT
>CAYNIG010000046.1:0-22507 GCA_964396995.1 uncultured Saprospiraceae bacterium
CTACTTGATAATTGAATCAGACTTGTATTAATTATAAATGACTTAAACTAGGTGAAAAAGTTTCTCGTACTTTTACCTTTACGTTGATTTCTGCCATGTTGCTTATAATCATCACCGGCTTATTTAGCAGGAACGGCTCCTGGTCTAACGTAACTACTGCAGCCTCATCCTATGTGCCTGGATCCATGAGTGGTGGTACTTTTTTGACTTTAATTTTTACTGCCATGTTGGGCGCGTTTTGGGCTTATGAAGGATGGAATAATCTGGGATATATAGGAGGCGAAGTGAAAAACCCACAACGAAACATTCCCTTAGCACTGGGTATCGGTACCCTTATTGTAATAGGAATATATCTTTCTATCAATTTTGTATATCATTTTAATTCACCTATTGATGACATCATTTCGCGCAAAACAACCGGTTCAGGAATAGCTGCCGTGGATATAGTGGGATTGTATTTGGGTAAATTGGGTGCTTTGTTCGTTTCCTGCCTGATATTAGTAACCACCTTAAATGCAACCAATGCTACTATATTGATGTCTTCACGCATCTATTATGCCATGGCGAGAGATGGTTATTTTTTCAAAAAAGCGGAATATGTACATCCGCAATATCAGACTCCGTCGTACTCACTTTGGATACAGTGTTTTTGGTCGACCATCTTATTGTTTTCAGGGAGTTTTGATCAATTGACAGATATGTTGATTTTTGCTTCATTCTTATTTTACGGTGCCACGGCATTAGGAGTATTTATTATGCGCAAAAAAGCTCCTCAATTAGAAAGACCATATAAAGTGATCGGATATCCAATAGTGCCTGCCATATTTGTATTATTCTGTCTTGGTTTGTTTATTTATACCCCTTCTCAGAGACCTCTTGAAGCAGGTATTGGGATATTATTGATATTGTCCGGAATTCCGTTTTATTTATATTGGAAAAAGAGATTAGATGATACCAACCGTATATGAATCGCTTATATATTTTCAGATCGGTAGAAGTGGTTCCTTGGCATACTAAAATTTACATTTCCTGAGTAATTTTTTATTTTCATTTCAATAAAATTAACCGCTGGGTTAAATGAAACTAAAACACAGATGAAATGCAAATTCGTATACTTGGCATAAGCCTTATTAAAAACCAAAAACATTTGCGGAAAAATTGCATTTCGATAGGTAATCCTGATGCAACTTTATGTAGCCTTTTTGATAAAATAATATCATTTTTGTACTTAAGTAAGACTTATGAAAAAAATTGCAATTATAGGGGGCGGTAATCTTGGTACCGCCATAGCTGAAGGATTATTGGAAAGTAAATTTATTTCTCCTAAAGAGTTGACGGTAACCAGGCGTAACCCCGAAGGGCTAAAATCATTGATCAGTGCCGGTGTCGCCGTGCATGCCGATAATGTAAAAGCAATAAAAAATGCAGATGTAATCATTCTGGCAGTAAAGCCATATCAGACAACAGCATTATTGCAATCGCTGGGGTCTTCGTTTATTGTTGGAAAACATCTGCTTATATCTGTCGTGACCGGAATTGAAATAAAGACTATGCGGGAGGCAATAAAAAAGAAGATTTCCATTATCAGAGCCATGCCCAATACGGCAATTGCAATCAGGCAAAGTATGACTTGTATTGCCGGTGATGGCACTACAGCAGACCAGATGAATTATACTAAAAATTTATTTGAACAACTTGGAAAAGCGGCTATTATTGATGAACACCTGATGGAAGCTGCCACGGCACTGGGAGCATGCGGCACAGCTTATGCCATGAGATACATTCGTGCCAATACACAAGCAGGTATAGAAATTGGTTTTGGATCGGACCTTGCTGCTTTGATTGCGGCACAAACAGTGAAAGGAGCAGCTGAATTATTGCTCACCCGTGATACCCATCCTGAAGCAGAAATTGATAAGGTTACCACTCCAAAGGGCTGTACCATTGCCGGTTTAAATGAAATGGAACACCAGGGATTTAGCTCATCACTGATTCGGGGCGTGGTGACAAGTTATAAAATGATAGAGAAGAAATAATTAGAACCGGGATTGTTGTTCCAAGGAGTTTTAACTTAATTCTTTAACGTATATATTTCCATTCACTTAATTTTTTCTTATTTTTTTAATTATCATAAAATAACTTTTCGAGGATGAAGTTAATTCTGTATCCATTTAAAATTATTGCTATGAAAAAGTACTTGGTTTTCATATTCCTCTTCATGTCGTTGTATTATTCTATCGGTCAGAAAATTGATTGGGGTATTCAGATTGGAGGTGGGGTATCTAACCAAAATTCTAAGTTAACTAATTTTAATTCATCAAGTGATATACATGATTATCTTAATAGAAAAAGCCTTTGGTCTCCATCATATAGTTTTGATTTGGTATTAAATGCAGTGATAAAAAACAAATTTGGATTGGAAACCAGCATCGGATATATAAGAAAAGGTGTTGCTGTTAAAAATCCTGGGGTGACATCTCAACTTGACTATTTACACTTGCCCATACTCTTGACTTATAAATTTGGTAACAGGTGGTCGGTAGTAACCGGCCCTGAAATCGGGTATGCTGTTGCATCGTTTTCCAAAGCGGAAAATGCCGACAGGGTGAGAAACAAATTTTTACATCTAAATATGGAACTATCTATCCTGGCCGGATTGCAATACGCTATCAATCATAACTTTTCCATTGGTTGCAGATTTAATCATGACCTTACTACCCATACTAAATTTAAATTTACTGATCAGAATGGGGATGAAGTAGGGACTATGAGAACGTACAATAAATATCTCCAGTTGATGCTAAAATATCAGCTTTGATATTTGTCCATTTTTTCATGTTCTGCAACTACTGAAGGTGTGAGTAAAATTAGTATCAAAATGACACCTATCCCCAATATAGCCGCTTGCAGCCAGAAAAAATCGGTCATCAATATTTGTGATCCTATCCAAATCAATGTAATGATGGCAGCATAGAATGAAAAAGTCCAGCCCCAGTACATGGATTTGTATAAATTTAACTTTTCAAGCCAGCGGATATCATGCACCCTCACCATCCCAAGTAGGGCAATGGCGGAAACTACTCCTACACAGGAAAATAATAAAATACCCGGAATGGTGTAATCTGAAAATGGTGTATTGGCTAAATAATCTTTGGGGAATCCCAATAAGGATCCATCCGGTTTGATTATCATCAGTGCCCCGCCAATCAATGCATTTGCGCTCAAGATTAAAAGTAATATCACCAGTGCGATCATAGAAAATTTTGATCTGAAGACTGTCATGTTCTTTTGGTTTAGTACTTAAAATTATTTTTTATCAAAACCTAAGGACATGATTTTTGTCAGGCTTATCTCTAAATTTGATCAGGCTCTTTTTTAGGAACCGGATCGTAACCCCAGCCCCCCCAGGGGTGACATCTGAAAATCCTTTTTATCCCAAGCCAACTGCCCTTGATTGCACCCCATTCGTTGATCGCCTCTAACATATAATGCGAACAGGTAGGCTGATAGCGGCATTTATTGGCGCCTAACAGTGGAGATAGAAATATCTGATATAATCTTATTGGTAATTTGAATAAGAATTTTAAGAAAGCCGATATGGTCCCTACCGCTTTTTTCACTTTTAATAGTTTATTGTTTCTTCCATATGTTTGTTATGGAGGAGTACATAGCCTTTTTTGCCTTTGGCCTTTATATTTACTATATTCTTCTGATCATCGTATATGTCCATGATGGCATCATATCTTATTTTTATTTGATTAAATTCCTTGACAGATTTAAATTCGATATAACACCAAATGGCCAGCAAGTCTTCAGATTGTTCCCTCCCTACAAATGTTCCGGTGATTGGTTTTCCATTTATTTCCAGAAGTAATTTTCTGGATAAGTAATCATGTATATAATTGTCAGCATCCTTTATTTCCTTATCGGTGAAAAGATGGAGATCAGGTATGCCATTATTGGTCAGGGATTTTTGGAAGTCATCCAGGTAGATTTGTGTAGCTACCTCAAAAGAGGAACTTTCATCATTGAACTGAATTTCACATTTACTGATGTGGATATCGTGAAAAGAGTCTTTGGACATCCCGAAAGGAAGAATGGAAAACAGAATAGAATTCAGGAGTAATTTTATCATTATAAGCTAAATAAAGAAACCAAATTTACCAGAACTTAGTTTCCCACATCAGGTATAAAGCTAAGGCCGCTATGATAAATGAGAGGATTTTTGACCAGGTGGGGTGTGGGATTTTAATCCATCTCACCACCAGGTAGGTAATTGCCATAAAGATGGAAACAATTAGGAGCTGGCCAATTTCAATACCCACATTAAATGCAAATAACGGCTTCACCACAGACTCTTCCTGCCCGATAAGACTTTTAAAATAATTGGAAAATCCACTTCCATGAATAAAACCGAAAAACAGAGGTAAAAGATAGTGGACCATGTTCATTTTTTTAGCTTCTTTATTTCGGATAAGATTTAAAACAGCAGTAATTAAAATGGTTACGGGGATCAGAAATTCGATCACATTGGAGGGAAATACTAAAATGCCGAGTGCTGATAGCCCAAGGGTAAGTGAATGTCCCAAGGTAAAAGCAGTAATCAGGATTAATAGTTTTCGCCAATCTTCCAGCCTATAAATAACACATAATGCGATGACAAATAAAATATGATCATAGGCAGTGATATCAGCTATGTGTTGAATGCCTAATTGAAAATAGGTAAAAAATTCAGATTGCATGGTGGCAGGGATCGAAGTTAGAAGTCAGAAGTTGGAAGTAACTTAAATAAAACCTCCAACTTTCTGACTTTTATGAATCAATATCTGTAATAGTCGGGTTTGTAAGGGCCTTCCTGATTTATTCCAAGGTAGTCAGCCTGCTCTTTATCCAGCAGATCCAGTTCAACTCCAATTTTTTCAAGATGAAGTTTTGCAACCATTTCATCCAGATGTTTAGGTAGCATATACACTTTATTCTCGTATTTATCTTTGTTTTTCCACAACTCCAGCTGAGCCAGCACCTGGTTGGTAAAAGAATTGGACATTACAAATGATGGATGACCCATGGCACAGCCCAGGTTTACCAATCTGCCTTCAGCCAATAGAATAATATCCTTTCCATCTACCTTATACATATCCACTTGTGGTTTTACCTGATCGCGGGTATGGCCATAATTTTGGTTTAACCAGGCCACATCTATTTCATTGTCAAAGTGGCCGATATTACACACTACCACTTTGTCTTTCATCATTTTAAAATGCTCACCTCTGATTACGTTAAGGCAGCCAGTAGCCGTTACCACAATATTGGCATCTTTTAAAGCATTTGACATTTTTTTCACTGCATACCCATCCATAGCAGCTTGTAATGCACAGATTGGATCTATTTCTGTTACGATTACCCGGCAACCGGCACCTCTCAGGGATGCTGCAGATCCTTTACCCACATCACCGTATCCGGCTACCACGGCTACTTTACCAGCAAGCATCAGATCCGTCGCTCTGCGAATAGCATCCACACAGCTTTCCTTGCAACCATATTTATTATCAAATTTAGATTTTGTTACAGAGTCGTTCACATTAATAGCCGGAACAGGTAGGGTGCCCTTGGCCACTCGTTCATACAATCTATGCACTCCGGTAGTGGTTTCTTCACTGATGCCCCCAAGACCCTGCACGAGTTCAGGATATTGATCCAAGACTATATTGGTAAGATCACCTCCATCATCCAGAATCATATTCAATGGCTTGCCATCCTTAAATGCAAACAAGGTCTGTTCTACACACCAATCGTATTCTTCCAAACTCATTCCTTTCCAGGCAAATACTGGTATGCCACTGGCTGCGATTGCTGCTGCAGCGTGATCCTGAGTAGAAAATATATTGCAAGAGGACCAGCTTACCTCTGCACCCAGCTCGGCTAAGGTCTCTATTAATACTGCAGTCTGAATAGTCATATGAAGGCAGCCGGCTATGCGAGCACCTTTTAATGGTTTCGATGCGCCATATTGCTCTCTCAGTGACATCAGGCCAGGCATTTCAGATTCAGCTAAGGTGATTTCTTTTCTGCCCCAGTCAGCCAAAGACAAGTCTTTTACTTTGTAGGGTAATTTGGTTTGAACTTTTTCCATTGATGTTTTTTTATTGAAATTAGGCCGCAAAGGTATTAAATAGATATATCTTTTTTATATGTAAGTAAAATTATATAACCTAATGATTTGTAAATAGTTGGGGTAATTATCATTTAAGTATGAGTGGAAAAAAATGACCTGGGGCTTCAAGGTCTGATGAGTTAAATCATTTTAAATGCATAAAATAAAAAAGGTTGTCTTTTTTGTATAAGACAACCTTAGGTTAAGTACCGAAGAGGGGAATCGAACCCCTACATCATTGCTGACACTGGATTTTGAGTCCAGCGCGTCTACCAATTCCGCCACTTCGGCTGATTGAGTCGCAAAAGTAAGGAATCCTCAAGTAACATAAGAGAAGTAGTTTAAAAAAAGAAAAAAAATGTTGATAACCTTTTAATTCCAAATAAACAGGGTAAAAGTCCTTTTCACTAAACGATTCCTTGTAAACCGTCTTCAGACTTATGATGTTAAATTCACTCATCTGTGGAATATTCTATTACGACGATAAAGGAAATTTCTCAATAACTAATTGTAATTTTGTGATTAAGTTGCCGGAGTGGTGAAATTGGTAGACACGCACGTTTCAGAGGCGTGTGTCAGTGATGATGTACGGGTTCGAGTCCCGTTTCCGGCACTGTTTTATTTCTTTCGATTTTAGGGTAATCGACCTGGTAAAACAATTTCTGCCACACCTAAAGTCAATTTAACATGATTGATTTTTCCTTTTTCCCTTCGAATTCGATTCAAATATTACTTTTATCCTGATTAAGGTGTTCCCTGATTGACCCTGCAAGTAATCCTTCTAAAGTATCTGATTTCTCAAAATACCTTTCTATTGGATAATATTGTTTCAAATAATATATGATGTGATTATATTGGTCGGGATTGAAGTTAATGGACATATTGGATGTATGAATACGATAATAAGAAAGCGGGGCAGATGGTATGAAAACAACTTTTTTATGGAATTTTCCGAGCCTTAACCATAACTCGTAATCTTCCCAGCCATACGGGGGCATTTTGTGGTTATACATTCCTATTTCAATCAACGAATTTTTACGAAACATGGCCATAGCGTCAATATAAGGCCCCCTAAGCAAAAGAGAATAATCAAAAGGTTGATCAGATCTCAGGTTTTGATATTCGCCGGATTTATCTAAAAAATCCTGGATGGGTGAATAACAGGCAATTGCATCCGGAGCGGTGCGCAAAGTTTTGAGGTGCGTTTTAATACAATTTTCCTGAATATAATTGTCCGAATCTAAAAAGAAAAGGAATTCGCCTTGAGAGTGAGCTATTCCCCGATTTCGGCTAAGAGATAATCCGAGGTTGATTTCATTTCTTATCAATCGGAGCGGAGCTTTAGCATTGTACATCAATTTTTCGATTACAGAGACACTGTTGTCCGTACTGGCATCATCCACTACTATGATTTCCATTTCATTTCGGTCCATATTTGAATTCAAAACGCTAGTGATTGCTTGCTCTATATATTGCCCATAATTGAAATTTGGAATGATAACTGAAACTTGCATATTAATCGGACTTTACATTTATAATAATATCAACAATTGACATTTTTTAAATCAGGAATGATAATTGAATTTTTCAAAGTCGGGAGAGTATGTTTGTATAATTCTCTTTTTAGTTCGCTCCAAAAGGAGAGGGATGATTTCAGATTTTTGTATTCCAGTCGAATTGTGTTTGGGGAGTGCCCTATATGGAAACTTGAATTGACCAGGTTTTATTTTTGCTAACAAAAACAATAATTTAGCAAAATCGTTCTCGATTTGTTCGAATCTCCCAATGAAATCGAGGGATGAATCAATATAATTTACCTGTGGTTCTTTGTGGGAATCATTAATGTCAGTCAGCCAGGCAACAGTCCAACTGTCAAATGCCAGTGGATCAAAATCTTCCGGAGAAGTATATTTTTTATTTTCCCTCCAATAATATTCTGATATCAACCTGGTGTATGGGTTTCGTACGAAAGTAAATTTGAAGTAATCATCATATCCTTCTATTAGTGCTTTCAAAATGGCAGGAGGATAGTGCTGTGGTTCGTAGGAAAGCTTTGATGAACTGCAAATAGAATGATGCATTTTTACGAAATCATCCCGGTCTCTATCCCACCTGTCATACCAGAAATTAGATGCATGGCAAAGGTTAAAATATTGTTCTATAGAAGTGCCCCCGGTTTTTGGTATGTGTATAAAAAGTATCTTATTATTTGCGTCGAATGGCATTTGTTTATTAGAATATTATAGTATTAAATTATTTTCGGGCCAGCTAAATTGGTCACCTAAAATTCTGATAAGATGTTTTCCATCTTCTTCAAAAAAAGGTGATATTTTACTCCTCATTTCAGATGTAAGACCAGGATACGAATTCGTGTTTTGGGCTTTCAGGTTTTCAGGAAACACCCTTTTAATATTTAAGAATTGGTACACCTTAATCAATTCAATTTCTGGACGATTGAAAAAATCTTCACTTTTGATAAACAATATTTGTGAAAGAGGGAAGTGTTGAAGCCAGCGTTCAATCTGTTTTGCATATAAGCCCCGGGAAAGAAATGAACGATGCTGGTGTGGAAAACTTTGAACCATTTGACCAGAAAGGATAGCTTTTTCATCTTCCTTTATCTGGCTATCTTCTTTAAAAAGAGCTGTCTCGGTATTTTTAATTTGAATTATTTGATGCCTGACTTCATGAAAATAATGTGAATATGCCCTGTCAACAGGGTTTCTCAGCATGATTATCAGCTTAACCTTTGGAAGATGGTGAGCAACCCGCTCTGGTACTAAAGGGTGAAATAAATAATAAGGAGTTGCCTCACCAGTGAGTTTTTTTTCGAAATTGTATTGGGCTGGAAATTGATTTTCATACCATGACCATCCTTTTAGGTACTCAAAGGTAAAAAATTGTAACTCTTTTTTGGCTGGCAAGTTGAGGTCGGGATGCTGAGATAAATAGAAGAATAGCGAAGTTGTACCACATTTTTGAGCACCTATAATTAAAAAATCAGGCTGTGGCATTTAATTTTTTTTCCCAAGTATAGAAATATAATCGTTGAATCTTGGCACACCGATTTTATGCTTTTTGTCCCAATATTGTAATTGGTCAATTATCTCAAGGCCATTTTGTGTAGCCAGCTTTTTAAACAGAAGCCGAGAAACATTCGATCGCCAACCATCTATGTCTTTTAATTGCCGCATCGAAATAAATCGATATAACCCATTTCCTAACCTGCCAAGATGCCGAATGAAACCTAAAAAAAGAAAAAAATGACTCCTTCCCGGATGGTGGATTATAGCGCGACCTCCGGAACGAAGCACCCGATAAATCTCGCTCAAATAAGAATCAATACTGTTTTTATCCATATGCACAAAGGTATCATAAGACCAGACGAAGTCTATTGATAAACTTTCTATTCCGGAAAGAGATTTCCCATCATTGACAAAGTATTTAATATGGGATTGACTGACAAAAAGTTTTTTACAGAATTCGATGCAATTTAAACTTAAATCTACCAGGTATAAAGTTCCGGCTGCGGTGGCAAGGAGAGACGACCACCGCCCGTGACCGGCACCAATTTCGAGAACAATACTATTTTGATTTAAATTAGGTATGATCAGATTTTGATACATGGATTGTTTCCAGTCTTCATAAGGCATTTTGCAAGTTATGGCCTGGCCATTCCATTCATCGCCATTTTTTTCCCATTTGTATTTTTCATTCCAAAGAATTTTATTGTTTTCAATACTGTTTTTCAAAATCCAATTAATATTTTAAATGATACATTATAAATTCGTGAAATAAAATATAGAAAATGTTACTATGTTATTTTCTAAGTAGATTAATTCAGACTGAGCAACCAGTCTTTGACCCTCACATTAAAGTCTTCCAGATTTTCCCAGTGAAATGCATGGCCACTGTGATCATACAGATGTAAGACCGCTCCGGGAATAGTATCTGCAACTTCTTTGGACATCCATTCAGGAGTAAAGATATCTTGTTTGCCACCCATGACCATACACGGTACTTTAATTTCAGACAACTTGTTCAACACATCATGTTCCATACATGCAATCGCCTGTGCTTCCAGTGCATAAAAGGGTTGTGGTTTTGGATCTTGGAGAGCGGCTAACCTTGCATTAATCATTTCCTGGTGCAGTTCAGTATTGTCCCAACTTGATTTATGAAATATGAGTAACTGAATATAGCGCGCAAATTCATCGGGTTGTAATTTTTCTTTTATTGCTATCATATGACTAAAGATAGCTTTTGCCATAGCGTCGCATCTTGCCCAGGGACACATCAATACCATGGCCGATACTTTGTGGGGATAAGACAGGTATAACTGCATGGCAATAGTACTTCCCATCGATACTCCGACGACCGAAACATTAGTAATCTGCAATGCCTCCAACAGACCATTGCAATCATTAGCCATTTCGACAGTACTATAGGGCCCACTGGGCTTATCGGAATCACCAACTCCGCGATTGTCCATGATAATGCAGGTGAAATAATTTTTCCAATAATTTAAATGCTTTTCCCAGATGGCTCCAGGTGCGGTAATACCCATAATCATCAATAGGGGAGGTCCCTCACCATGGATTTCGTAGTTGATATTTAAACCGTTTGTAAGTACACTTGGCATATTATTTCAAAATTTGGAGTATATTTTTATTTACCCAGTCCCCATCGTGCAAGGTTACCTGATCGGGATTCTCAAGAGCTTCTTTTCCTTCGTCCTCACATATGATCCATCCGTTGTAATTTATTTCATTTAACCATTTGGTAATGGCTATAAAATCAACCACTCCATTTCCCATTAATGCAAATTCCGGCTGACCGTCCCAATCTTTATAATGTACATGATTAATTAAGGATTGGTATTTTTTCATTGTTTGCATTGGATCCATTTCGCCGTTGATGATATGGCCTACATCTGGAGTCCACCCACAAAGGGCAGGGTTTAGTGATTCCAACAAAACAGTATAGTCTTCCTCGGTACGAGTGATTGAATGATGCGGAGAATTGGGATGAAAAGTAGTGTTGATCCCGTGAGCCGTTGCCAGAGAAGCGGTCCAATGCAAATGATCCACTAATAATTTTCTTCTATTTAAGATGTCATGCCGTCCGGTAGGTATCTGTACGAGACAAAGCATAGCTCCAGGAAAATGTTTTAATAAATCGATGGTTGCTATGGTCTCATTCTTTTCATCCTGGGTAATGCTTGAATTATTCCAGTTAAGGCATAACGCAATTGCCGCTAATTCAATGCCATGGGTTGCTAAACTGTTTTTTAGTTTAACAGGTTCATTTAAATCCCCCATCCAATAGTGAATAGGCTCAATACCTTTAAATCCTGCCTTTGCAGTGACCTCTATCATATGGGAAAGCTTCCCGGCATGAGTGCTGCCATTTCCATTCATATACCAGGTATACACCTCCGCTCCAAATTTGATTGCATTTTCTCTCACAAAAAAAAAATTTAAAAATTAAAGGCCATGTTTCTCTATCATTTTTTTTATAAAAGCTAATCCATTTGTAGCCATGTCCCAGGGTCTTGAATATTGACGCCATACATTTATTGCATTTGCAAAATCTGGATCAGTACGAGTGAAAGCTTCTATAGTCAACCAGCCCTTGTATTGGATTTCAGCCAACGTGGCAAATGTTTCGTCCCAGGGTATATGGCCATCACCAGGTGTTCCTCTATCATTTTCACTTATATGTACATGCCTTAAAAATGGAGCAATTTGTTTAACGGCACCGGCATATTTTTTTTCTTCCATATTGGCATGATGGCTATCAAACATAGCCATTACATTGGGATGATTGGTTTGTTTTATCAACTTAACCAAATGCTCCATGGTATTGCATAAATAACATTCAAACCGGTTGAGAGCTTCCAAAGTCAGGGTAATATTGGCTGTAGCAGCATATGCTCCGGCGGCATTCAATACTTCAGCGGATCTTTCGTATTCATCTTCTTCGGGCGGTTTTCCGGTGAAGGTGGCAAAAGCAGAATGAAAAGGGCCACAAATATTCTTTGCATTGATAGCATACGCACAATCTACTGCTCCTTTTAACCGATCTAAAGCTTTTGTTCTTACCGTGGCAGAAGGACTGATGGGATTCTCTTCTTTCCCTAATGCCAATACAGTGGTGACCTCCAATCCTGCATTTTTAAGATAGTTTCCAAATGCTTTGTATACTTCAATATTTCTTTCATCCATGGCACATTCGACCCCATCATACCCGAGGGATTTTAATTTTTCTACCACTGGATATAATTTATCTGAGATCACTGCAGACCAAGCAAGCAGATTAAAGCCAATTTTTAGGTTAGGTGAGGTAGTCATAAGACTGTTTTCAAAATTTTTAGCAATTTAATGCAATAGTACCCATCGATGTCAATCGAATTATAAATTATCTTCTATTTTTTTCACTGTTCTGATTTGTTTGTTGGTGTTTCGGAGAGTCCATCTCTTGTTTCTATTAATTTTTCTAGTACTGCTATCCAGGTAGTGGATGCTTCCAATACATCATTCGGAAACATACAACCATCCCAACAGATGTGCTGTATGCCATTTCTTATGCTGCCATCTTGATTTAATAGCCAATATCGGCTACAACCCGTTATATCCAGTTTGCCATCTGGTGCATTGACGGGAACATGCCGGCCAGTGATATCATGTAAACCACTGCCAAATACAGAACCATTGCTCTGAGCTATGTGAAAGTCAAGAGTCCAGGGGGCTAAAGCATTAGTCATCGTTTTATAGGCTTCCCAGAATTCTTCCTCAGTATAATTTGGCTTTAGTAAAGCATGTTCAGGTGCATTGTAACCGAGTAAATATAAATAAGTGTGGGCTAGATCAGCTTGAAATCCAAGATGATCGGGCATACCTACAGTCTCCAATAAATGAAGCATATCTACCCAGGAGTGCATTCCTGCCCAACAAATTTCACCTTCGGCTGCCAATTTTTCACCGAAATCGGCAGCAATGATGGCTGCTTCACGAAACGTATTTGCAATCAGTTTAGTATTTCCTTTTTTATCAGCCGACCAAGCCGATGGGCTATCAGCCGAATCTATCCTGATGATGCCGTAGGATCTCACACCTTGTTTGTTTAAGATTCGGGAATACTCACAGCTTTGTTTTACAGCAGAAAGAAATTTTCTTCGTTCTTCTACTGAGCCCATTGCAGAACCACCACCGGATGACGGCCATACAGGAGCAACAACAGACCCTATCTTCAGGTTTCTGGAGAGAATATTTTCTGTAAATTTTATAATCTCGGATTCGGATGCATTGATGTCAATATGAGGCGCCGCCAATATCAGATCTATTCCATCAAAACGTTGCTCATGTACTTTTGTACTGGAGGTGAGTTCGATCATCCTTTCCAATGAAATAGTATTTTCATCTGAGCCTGGCCCTTTGCCTACTATTCCCGGCCACATAGCATTGTGCAGCTTTAATTTCATTCAATCAAAATTATTTTAATTCAAAATCAACTGGCTTTAATCCCTTGGGGCCATTTTTAAATCCAAACATCGTAGGATTGTAACTACCTACAATATCCACAATACTTTCTTTATCGATCAAGGATTCCATGTTGATGGCCCAATAACTGGCATTGACAATAAGCCTCCTTAATCCTGCTGAATTTAAATCTACAGATGCTCCCATTGTAGTAGCAAAAATGCGGCAAGTTTTACCACTCTCAGCTTTATAATTCCTGATCCAGGCAACAGGCATTACGGATTTGTCATAGATAGGAAGAGATGAAGCGGTCAAACCCTTGATACTGATCCCATATTGAAGTACCTGAGTTCCATTGCCCAGATCTCCTACCGTATACACATCGCTCAGTCCCCATACATCCTGCACTCCCCGGAGAATAGGATGAGATTCCATTACTCCATTTGTGATGGCACGAGTGCCCTCCACCCCATGATGCCCGTGATGCGAAACCCAGGTTTCTCCTAAAACTGTTTTTCCAAAACCTTTTTCCCATCCTTTTATTTTACTATCTATTCCGTATTTAGCATATTTACTTGTTTTATTAATTTTATATCTGAATGCATGTGTAGAAGTACGGAGTGCCACTATTGGTTTACCTGCTTGTAAATATTGATCTATGAATTTCATTTGTCTATCAGGAAGCTCTCTAAAACGTAATGACATTATCACGAGGTCTGCATTTTTTAATAAGTGTAATCCTGGAATATTATTTACAGTATCTGGTTCTATAGTCCCTTTCGCGGAATCTATTGCAAATAAAACGGTGCATGTGAATCCGTGATGCTGTGCTAATATTTTGGCCATCATAGGGAGGGCTTCTTCTGATCTGTATTCTTCATCGCCACTGATCAAAACAATATTCTTCCCTTTACCGGGGCCGTCTTGCCCGTGAAATGTAATCCAAAGTTTATTCTCCTGACTATGGATGGCAAGGTTGAAAAATAAAAAACAGACTGATAAAAAAGTCCTGATATAATTATTAAAACTCATTTTCATAGTTTACCGGTTTATAATATTTCTTTGCTTAATTGATAAATTGTATTTTGAATTAATCCGCTGGTTTTTTCGCCATTAGGCAAGGTAAATTGGAAACTGATTTCCATTACCCAGGTGGGTTTTATCTCCGGGATAGTTAGAAATACAGTCTTTTTATCAGGGCTTAGCTTTACCTTTTCCACCTGAATCTTTTTTTCATTGTGATGCGCTGATCCATATTTACGGGATCGCTTCAGATCCCAGGTTTGAACTGTATAACTATTTATTTGATCCGCATCCTGGACCTCCAATCTATGTGAAAAATTAATTTCAAGACCATTTTGATGTGCCTTGATGCCTATAGGAATAATCGCTTTTTCTCCATTATATTTAATGCGGTATAATCCTCCGAGATTGGATTGGCTCGAACCCCAGGCTGAAAGTCCGCATGCATACAATTGGCCATCTCCTTCATTAAAGCGGCCACGCATAATTCCAGTTTGAAACCTTGGCATAGGCAACTCAAATACTGCTCCTTGTCTTATGTTTCCAATTTTCTCAAACGGAACTATAAAAACTTTGCCGTATCCATATGAAAAATTCAATAAACTTCCGTTTAAGGGCCCCCATTTTTCACTGTTGACCCACAGTAATTCAGAGGGGGATTGGTCTATGTGTTTTTCTACCCATACTAAGGGATTGATCATCCCGGCATCAGAACTATCAGGTGATGGATTGTAGCCAAACATATTTCCATAGAAACCACCTTTGGTAACCCAATTGACCCGATTCATCGGATTCCAATGCCCTTCCTGATCGGTTACTATAAATGATCCATCAGGATTAATGCATACTCCATTGGCGGCGCGAAATCCTTTTGCTACCATTTCAGTTTTTAATCCGTCTTTACTAACTTTTAATAAAGTACCATGCTGTGGTACTAATGCTTTTCTTGCATGCCGTGCGCTTTTGGCATAATAAAAATTTCCTTCAGCATCAGTCTGTAAGCCCATTGCAAACTCATGAAAATGATTGGTAACCTGATGATCACTATTAAAACTTTGAAAATAGTCAATCTCTTCATCACCATTAAGGTCATGAAGTTTTACCAATTGGTCACGGCAGGTAATGAATATTTCATCATTTATTGCCCGTACTCCCAATGGTTGGAACAATCCAGCAGCAATTCTTTTCCAGGTTAGTTTTTGATTGGGATCAAGGAATCCACTTACTAACCATACATCTCCGTCTGTTGAGCAAATAATTCCTTTGTTTTTATCCTTTAGAAAATCAATCCCACTGAGTCGAAATTGATTTTTCCATGGACTATGAAAAGGTAAATTGAGCACATCTACCTGGAATGGGGTAGTGGCTTTGCCTTCGGCTATTTTGGTAATCAAGGTATCCGGAAATCGGGCTTTACCACCTTTAGTATACAGCATCAGATCTTCAATTACTAAATCAGAATTTATTGACTTACGTAAATCTTCCATTGGTAAATTTGAAATCAACAATTTTACTTTCACAGTCCCTGATTTGGGGATTTCCATTATCCAATGCCCGGAGGATTTTGTTAACCTTGCCTGGTCACCAACTATGGCGACAGATATAGTTTCCGGAGCAATTTTCATTTTTAATGGCTTATTAACTGCATTAATATTTAATGTCCTGGTAAAGACAGGTTGTTCGCCTGAATATTGAATACCGAATAATTCCAATACGTTTGCCTGGTCCACTGTATAGTTTATAACCGTTTTACCTTCATATTGATACAAGCCTTTGTAATGTGCCCATGTTCTGGGCAATGGGCCAAATCTTCGTTTATCTGAAGCCATAAATCGGTTGTCATTAAATGTGCCTGTAAAGGGATCTGCCCATCCAGGCTCTACCGTATTTTCAAAATGGAGTTTACCTGTAGTCCGGGGCGAAATATTATGACTGCCATTAAACAAAATACCCTGCCAATCAATAAATCCCGTGCCTGTCCAGCCACCCGCAACTCTCATTAAATCGTGATCAAAAATCATCCAGGCCTTTCCTTTTGATACCCCGCCCGGTCCGATGTCTAATCGAATAGCAATACCTTTATAGGCAAAATTGGAAGTGACCAGATTTTCATCTGGCAAAGGGGCCATTCCGGAAGATATCTCTCTGGGCGCAGAATTGCTATCGGCTAATTCATAAGTATTGATTAAAAAATTGCCATAGTCCATATCTGCCCAGGGTTTCCTCTCCTGAGGTTCCGGACCTTTGGAGAGGCCTTTGGGTAAGCGATCAAGATAGAGTGAGTCTATTTTGAAATATTGAGAGGGGTTTGTTTTTTTTACATATTCTTCCCTGATAAACTGGACGATCTCGTATTTTTCCTTTGGAGTCAATGCATATTGCGGTGGCATTGTTTTAAATCCCCTGGTTAGGACTTGATAAATGGAATGAGGATCTGGGCCAGTTTTGAATGAGTCTTTCCAAAATTTGAAAGAATTCGGTATAGAGCCTTCTTGCAGTGGGTCACCGTGGCAATTGAAACAAGTATTGGTATAGATAGATTGGCCATTTTTCATTGAACGGTCGAATCTTTTTTGTACTGCCAGGATTAGGCCCTTATGATCAATATCGGACTCATATGCCGGAAGTTGATCTTTTTGAAGGGTATATAAAACTTCAGGCTGTATTTGTAATTCTTTGTTTTTACAAGCAATAAACAAGAATAAACAGAATAAATAGGAAGGAAATTTTACCATAAAAACAAGTAAGTGGATTAAAGATACAACTTGCTGCAGCAATTTATTTCACTTGTATTTTTAGATTATAATTTAGCGAGGAATTGATCGCAAGGAAGAAGTAACTTCTTCCTGTATAATTTACAGGGTTTGGGTATATTCAGGCTTCACTCTTTTTTCTAATGACAGTTACTTCTGAATGGGTTGGCTTTGATTTTTTTCATCACAAATCTATATTCCCCTGAATATTTTCATTTACCCTCCATAGATATCTTCGTTTATAATGGTATTCTTTAATTCGCTGCAAATCTGAGGCGGAAATAGTATTGAAATCGTAGGCTTCTAATACGGGGGATACCTCTTTGAACAATTCTTGCTCTTTAACCCTAAGGCGAGTAAAGGCTTCTTCACGATTTTCTAATATAAGATCGTTTATATCCAACATTTCCATCAAAAAATCCTGATCGAGTGTGTACACTTCTTCCTCTTTTATAGCCTTATGCAACTCCAGCAAATACTTTAGCCTACTATCTTCGTTTGATAAAATGGTAAACGCTTTGTTGATTAAAGCTGACTTTTCTTCAGCTTCGTTCTGTTCGGATTCCGATTTTAAAACAAAACGATCAGGGTGGTAAAGTTGGCTGAGTTTTAAAAACCTGGATTTGAGAGCAGCATTATCAATATGGTATTTCGGGCTAAGGTCAAATAAGTCAAAATAGGTCATTTCTTTAAAAATCTAAATACATCGAGGCCATTGGCATAGATCATTAATGCTATAAGGAGCACAAATCCCACCATGGTCGCTTTTTCAACAAACTTATCGCTTAGTTTTCTTCCCGAAACCATTTCAAATAATAAGAATATCACGTGGCCACCATCAAGGCCAGGTATGGGTAATAAATTCATAAATCCAAGTATCAATGACAATACCGCAGTGATACGCAGAAAATCTTCCCAATCCCAGGTTTTGGGAAAAAGGCTGGTGATACTGGCGAAACCACCCAGGCTTTCAGAGGCTTTTACTTTGCCTTTAAACATTTGACCAAAAGCTTTGATCTGATCTCCTAAGAAACCGATGCCTTTATTTACACCTGCCGGAAATGCCTCAAAAAAGCCATACTTTCTGCGTTCGGTTTTAATATCGGGTATTATACCTATTCCCATTTTTTTCTCAGAGGTGGTGGCAAAGCGAAAAACTTTTTCCTCCAGGTTCCTGGAAACGGTTAAGCTTACGGTGTCTCCCGGCTTGATATTTTCTTTATTAAGGTTTACATAATCATAAATATATTGGGTAGAATGTCCATCTATAGACAGAATCCGATCATTTAATTGCAATCCGGCGTCACGGGCCGGGGATTTGTCTGCAAAGCTTCCTACTATGATTCCTACCCTGGGGCTGATCAGAGCGGCCCCTTTGTTTTTGTGAGCAGATAATACATGGCTAAATCCTTCCGGCACTTCTACATTTACTCGTTGGCCGTCGCGCTCTACTAAAATGGATTTGGTGCCATTGATGATGATTTCTCTTTTTAGTATTCTTTCATCAAAATTGATAAAATCTTTTTCGCCCACTTTGAGTATTTTATCTCCGTCCCGAAGGCCCATGATTTTTCCGAGGGAGTCGGCATAGATACCTTCTTTCACGTACGAAGCGGGCATGTACTCTTCACCCCATTTGCCGAGTATGAAGGCAAATATTAAAAAGCCGGCAATAAAATTCACTGTAACACCTCCCACCATGATGATGAGACGCTGCCAGGCTGGTTTGGATCTGAATTCCCAGGGCTTAGGCTCTTCTTTGAGTTTTTCTGTATCAAAACTTTCGTCTACCATCCCGGATATTTTTACATAGCCACCTAATGGCAACCACCCTATACCGTACTCAGTGTCTCCTTTTTTTGTTTTAAATAATGAAAACCAAGGATCAAAAAAAAGGTAGAACTTTTCTACCCTGGTTTTAAACCATTTGGCCGGAAAAAAATGGCCACATTCATGTATGATTACCAGGAAAGATAAGCTCAGCAAAAGCTGGAAAATCATCATTGGAACTCCGTTCATTCGATTAGTTTAAAAATGTAAAATTTTGGATCGCAAAAGTACGATCTTAAAACTACTCGAGAATGATTTTATCGACAAAATGAAATTTTGCTCAGGTATACCCACGGTGCAGCGAAAAATCCTACTTTCACATTCGTATGAAGAAAATCATTTTATTGCTCTTGGTTTTAGTGGTTTCAATGAATCCCTCGACAAGCCAAAGTACCCGATTTGGTCTGAAACTCGGCCCTACTGCAGCTACCCAAAAATGGAATTATTGGAGCAATGGAGTATTGTATAAATTGCACGGAGATCTCTGGATGGAATCGTATAATGAGGAAGATCCGTATTCCATTTTTGCTCAGCTGGGGTATCATAACAGAGGATCCGCCACACGATATTTTACGCCCATTGTATTTCAAAGCAAGACCTACACCATTCCTGCAGATGAATTTATTTTCAGAAATCTTTCCCTGTTGGCAGGATTTAAAAAAAAGTTTATAAAGCAAAAGATGAGTTCCTACTATTCGATTGGGCTCAGAGGGGAGTACACCATGTCTACGAATCTTGGCATATATAGCCAGATAAATGAAATCGTAGGTCCTGTATATCCATTCAAAGAGGGTGTCAGGAAAGCGGTAATGGGAATCACATTTGGCGCCGGGCTGGACTTTCCTTTTAGTGAATACATTGGAGGTATAATCGAATTGAATATTGCGCCGGATATCACAAAGCAATATTTTCAACCTCAATTGAATAATATCCTTAATATCTACCAACCGGGCCAAACTACTACGATAGAACAAAAGAGCATTAAGAACTTTTCATTGGAGATCTCTTTGGGAGTCCATTTTCTAAAGAAAGTGGTCTATGTAGACTAAATTCCTATAAAGTTTAGACTTAAATTTAATAAAAATGACTTTTACAAAAAAACTATTTTCTGCTTCACGCTGGTCTCACGACTCGACCGATTGGGTGTCACTCATCATGAGACTTACTATTTGTGCTTTGATGCTTTTGCATGGTTATCCAAAATTTCAGACCCTGATAAGTGGAGGTCCAATTGATTTTCCTGATCCGTTAGGATTAGGTTCGACCACATCATTAGTGTTGGTTGTGTTGGCTGAATTTGTTTGTTCTATTTTAATCGTTTTTGGATTATTCACCAGACCTGCCCTGGTCGTTTTAATTATCAATATGCTGGTGATCGCTTTGGTCATACACGGAAAAGATTCGTTGGGTGATAAGGAGCATGCCTTGCTATTTTTATTTTCCTATTTGGCATTGTTTTTATTGGGATCAGGTAGGTTTTCGATAGAACATTGGTGGGCTGGTAGGAATAAGTAGTGAAAAGTACTATGTACCAGGCACCACGTACCCTGTACAATAAATGAGTTTACCCATTGCTATTTTATGACTCAAGTGGTACGATTTAAGATGTACGAAATAGAAATATGATTTTAGATGTAGTATATACGTTGGTACATTGAATTTGACAATTTTCAGGGGTGATAACTGTTCTTTATTCTGAAGGAATAGTAACTTTTTTAGGTCGTAAAAATAGCTCAGGTAATTTATTAACTAAAAAATACGTTACAAAAATTAAAAAATAGTTGACAAACGAATAATTGCGTTGTATATTTGATTTAGCAAATTATTATTACAATGAGTAAACGACTTACAAAAGCTGAAGAAGAGATCATGCACATTATTTGGGATAAGGGTAGGGTATTGGTCAGCGATATACTCGATGAACTGGGTGATCCCCGGCCTCCTCATAGCTCTATCTCATCCATAGTGCGCATATTGGAGAAAAAAGGATTTGTAGATCATAAAGCATATGGCCGAACCTATGAATATTTTCCAATTATAGCTAAAGAGGAATACAGTAAACATTCGATACGTAATTTTATTGCGGATTATTTTGGCGGTAATGCCAACAGCCTGGTATCCTTTCTGGTGCAGGAAAATGATTTAAGTATAAAAGAGCTCACACAGCTGGCTGAACAATTAAAATCATCTAAAAAGAAATGACCTCATGATTACTTATTTCCTGCAAACAAGCTTGTGCTGGCTTTTCTTTTTACTAGTGTACAAACTATTTCTGAAAAAGGAAACATTTTTTGTAAACAACAGGTGGTATTTACTGGTAACCTTGGTAATAGGATTATTGTTTCCATTTGCCAGAGATCTATGGGACTCCAACAGTAATGCACCCATATCCTATGTAATGCCACTGCAGGGCGGTGCACAAATTTTTGAATTAAGGCAGTTAGAAGTCAAACAGGGAATGGATTATTTCCAAATTATGCACACTGTATTTTGGATTGGATTTATACTTTCACTAAGTAAATTTATAAAAGATATTTATTCTCTCCTAAGTCAGATTAAAAGGTACCCTCATACAAAATACAAGTCGTATACTGAGATAAAAACAGACTATGAACACTTGCCTTTTTCCTTTTTTAATTTCGTTTTTATAAGCGATCAATTAAAATTTAAGGATCCGGAATGGAATAGAATATTGACGCACGAGATCTGCCATGTCCATGGCTGGCATAGCCTTGATATATTATTTGTGGAATCATTGAGCACCGTTTTTTGGTGGAATCCATTAATCTATTGGTACAAAAAAAATATACGCGATACGCATGAATATATAGCCGATGCCCAGGTATTGAAGTCGACAGATACCGAATCATATGGTTCATTATTGGTTGGTAGCGCCCAGAGTGGACTGCAAATGTCACTCGCTAATCATTTTATTTATTCACAATTAAAAAACAGAATTGACATGATGTTAAAAGATAAATCAAAAAAATCAATGATATGGAAATATGCATTGATCTTACCGGCTGTAGTGTTCTTAGCGGTTTTATTTGCTTATAAAACCCCAGAGAAGGAAATTAATGAGGTGGATGAGGTCATTTTGACACAAGATACCCTGCCCACCAATATACTATACATCCTAAATGGTGTAAAAGTAAAAGCGGAAGATGTGACAAAAATAGACCCTAAGCAAATTGAAAAGATAAATGTATTAAAAGATAAAAGCGCAATTGAAAAGTATGGGCCCGAAAGTATGGAAGGGGTGATAG
>CAYNIG010000047.1:0-2426 GCA_964396995.1 uncultured Saprospiraceae bacterium
AAAAATATTTTTATCTGCCAGGGAAGAATCAATGAATTATCCGGTGACAAGATAAATCACAGCACCTGATCTCGCCAAAACTTCACCTTTATTCATCATCATTCAAGAACAAAACAGGCACCGGACTATCGATGATATCTTTAGAGGTAGGGCTTGATTCGAAAATATACTCCAATATTCCCCGTTTTCGTTTAATCACACATATCATATCTGCGTTTACTTCCGACAGTTTATGATTGATGCCATCAGTAAAGCTATCCTTGTCAAGATCTTCATATTCGTATTCTATACCCTGGAAGATCAGCTCCGGTGAATAGGCTACATGTCCGGTCTGTGCACCGGTAAGATGCACTGCATGTACTTTTACATTACCCGATTTGGAAATTTCCAATAAGGGATTGATGATTTCAAACAGACTTTTATTTAACCTTCGAAACATAAAAAGAATTGATTTTATGTCTCTTGGCTGGTATTTTTTAGGTACAGCTATCACAGGGATATTGGTAAATTTTATCAAACTACCAGCAACTTTGCCAAGAAAATATCGCTCTTCACTATCTTCTCCCTGGGCTCCGAGCACAATGAGGTCTGCTCCGTTTATTTGAGCCTGCCTGGAAATCACCGTATAGGCATCACCCTTTACGATTTTAGACAAAATCCGGATATTGGTTTTTTTCTTGTATGGAGCGAGGAATTTATCCAAACGATTGGTGGCGTCTTCATGTAGTACTTTATGTACTGATTTCAGGCCTACCGTTTTTTCCATAAAATCGATCACATTGAGTACAAGCAATCTGCTGTTTAATTGTTCAGCAATGATCATGGCAAAATCCATGGTTTGTTTAGTACTTGGGCTAAAATCTATGGCTACTAATATTTTTTTCACGTATGTATTTGCTTTTAGATCTTACCAAAAATACAAAATACATTTGATGTAGCAGCAATCCGGGATATAATTACTTTTTATTTCAGGTAGTCAGAACCAAAATAACTTATAATTCATAATTTAATTTGAACTCAAAGCCAAATACACAATTTTGACATTCAATCTTTATAGTAGCAGGCCTGCCTTTTATATAATCCTTAAAATTAAAAGTAATTCCTGACCCCATTACTTCCTGGCTGGCATCGTCTTTATCAAATAGGAAGATGGCATATAGTTTATCAATGGTGGTAATTTTGAGCTCAGGCAATATAATAGAAAAGTCAGGTTGACCGTCCGACTTTGCATTTAATAGCACCGTACTGCTGGTCCAAAGTGCCTGATCTACTGCTTTTCCATCAGCTTTCATAGTATACAATACTGGGAAAATATCTGCATTAGTTCCATCGGCATCCCATTTGCTTCCATCGGATTTAGCAGCTGGAAATTTTAATATTTTGATTGAGGTGATTTTTATTGCTTTGGGTAAGGATTCCGTTTGACACCGATCCCCCTCATATCCGGCGGGGCATTTGCAATTGCCATCTTCACAAGAACCTCCATTCTGACAGACGACTTCTTCACATTTATCTTTTTTTGTGCATGCACTGTGAAACAACAAACCAACGCAAAGCAGAGTGAATAAGAAAAAATTTTTCATTTTTTTCTTTCAAATATAATATTGGATAAGACCTTGTTTTCCTACCCCAGGGGGTAAATAATAATTCATGTTTGTGCAAAGATTTTTAAGCGAAGAAACTGATTCATCAGGCAATTAGTCTATCAGTTAATTACGCCCTTTCAGGGCTAAATATCATTTGTTTACTTTCCCAAGGTCAAATTAAAGTATTAATTTGACCTTGGGTTGTAAAACCAAGCCCCTTTCAGGGCTAGCAGCTTTCCAATTAATAATTTGCTCTAAGTATAAGCGAATGTTCCTGGGGAAAAATAATTTGCATGCTATATTAATATTCCTTTACAACCCATAAAAGGCCTCATACCCAATTGTTTTATGGCCTTTTGAGCTTGGGTTGCAAAACCAAGCCCTTTCAGGGCCAGCAGCTTTTCCAATTAATTACCTGCTCTAAGTCTAAGCGAATGTTCCTGTGGAAAATAATTTGAATGTTATATTAATATTCTCTGCAGCCTTAAAAGGACATCATGGCTAAATGTTTTGTGGCCTTGTTCGTTTTCCAATGTCAAATGATTAGAATTAATTTCACCTTGGGTTGTAAAACCAAGCCCCTTTCAGGGCTAGCAGCTTTCCAATTAATAATTTGCTCTAAGTATAAGCGAATGTTCCTGGGGAAAAATAATTTGCATGCTATATTAATATTCCTTTACAACCCATAAAAGGCCTCATACCCAATTGTTTTGTGGCCATTACAAGAGTTCTGTTACCAATGTCAATTGATTAGAATTAATTTCACCTTGGGTTGTAAAACCATGCCCTTTCAGGGCTAGCAGCTTTCCAATTAATAATTTGCTCTAAGTATAAGCGAAT
>CAYNIG010000047.1:2526-22414 GCA_964396995.1 uncultured Saprospiraceae bacterium
CCCTTTCAGGGCTAGCAGCTTTCCAATTAATAATTTGCTCTAAGTATAAGCGAATGTTCCTGGGGAAAAATAATTTGCATGCTATATTAATATTCCTATGCAGCCCTGAAAGGGCACAATATCACCAGCCAATGGTTGCCACCTAAAGCGTGGCCACCATTGGCAACTATAAAAAAATAGGGTCGCCCTGAAAGGGCACAATATCACCATCCAATGGTGGCCACACACAGGGGGGCCACCATTGGCAACTATAAAAAAATAGGGTCGCCCTGAAAGGGCATCATACCTAATATTTACGCAAGCAGTGAAGAAATGGATTGCCGTATGTAAACCGATTTATATATACTTCAACCACCATTTTTCCTTATTGGCCATTTTATATTGCATATACCATTTGCATACAAAATAGAGAATGACTACATCCAATACAAAGACAAGGTATAACCACCCGAGTCCCCATCTGAGATCATCTGCAATCTGGGTAAATGGTGCAGTTACATACCAATCATTATGTGCCACTCCAAATAACAAACAGTTTACGATTAATGCACTGATATGGATTACAGGTATATGGAGCAAATAATAAAACATAGGTACTTTACCAAACACACTAAGAATATTCGCTATCCTTCCTTTGGCTTTTTCCGCAACAGGAATCAAGGTAATCAAAGGCCCTAAGGTCATAAGCAAATACAATTGAGATGCGGGATATTTTTGCTGATTGAGCAGCCTCATGATAAATGGCGGAGCACCAGCGGGAGATGGTTTTAATAAAAGTAGTATAGATCCAAGTACTATAAACAATAGGATGGATCCCAAACCAATCCATCGGCACAGGTTATTTCTTTTATAGGCTTCCATCATCATTATTTTTCCAAATCCATATCCTGCTGCCATCACTCCTATCCAAGGTACGAATACATATAATATAGTGATGCCTGGCAGAGGTACTAAACCGGAAGGATATATGAATTCCCAAATCATTCCAAATGAACCAAGCAAAGATTCGGGCACTATTTTGGGTATTAATGAAAAGAGTTGCTGGCCGAATAGGATAATCAATCCAATAATACCTACTGTAATCGGTTTTAATCTCACGATAGTTGCTAATAAAATCATACAAGCCCCCAACATCCAAATCACACCCGCCAATGTAAATTTATATTGCAGCTCAAATGTCCAGAAAAATTTTATCAACGTAAATTCAAGTACTATCAGAAAAAATCCTCTGCTGATTAAAAAAATGATAAGCTCCTTATGATCTTTTATTTTAGTGCCATATAAAAAAGCGGCTGTCCCTGCAAAAAATACAAAGCCGGGAGCGCAAAAATGGGTGATCCATCTGGTAAAGAAAATACCGGGATCTGCCCCGCCTGCCGGCACACCTGAATACACCCGCACATGATCGATAGCCATCAGTATCATGATAGCACCTCGCAAAATATCGATTGATTTAATTCTGGATTCTGGTAATGTATTTTCCTGTGACATACTCTATTATTTTATTATTAAATATTGAATCCTCTCAAAATTAATTCATAAATCGCCATTCAACGAACCAAAAGAATGAAAATCCGTTTTTTACTAAAGGTATAAGCATTAGGTAATTTATATTATATTTATAGCAATAAAAAGTTAAATTAAATGAAAACAAACCGACGATCATTATTTAAAAAAATAACTGCTTCCATAGCGGGATTAATAGGAGTACAAATGGCAAACGCTTCCTCTGTTTCATCAATGAAAGAAGATAATTCTATTACCATGGATCAAAATGTACCTTTGTTTTCCGGTAATCGCACATTCGGTAAATTGGTTTTTATTGCCGGCAAAGGAGCTCATTTTGATGGAGATATCAAAGCCCATACGGATCATGTATTGAAAGAATTGGAAAAAGAACTGATCAAAGCCGGATCATCAATGAATAAAGTACTCAAAGCCAATGTCTATCTCAATGACCTTAAAGATTATACTGCCATGAATGAAGTTTTTAAAGGCAGATTTGGAGACTTGCCACCCGTGCGCACTACTATAGCTGCTGCAGGAGGTATACCCGGTAATTCCCTGGTAGAGATCGATTGTATAGCTTACCTGGATTAAACCGATTAATTTAATATTCTGATTTATTTTTTATTTATCCATATCATGACCAAAAGAAGAGACTTATTAAAAAGCGCTATAGCCCTCCCCTTTATTTCACCAGCCGCGACTAATATTAGTACAAAACCAGCCCGTAAAGGGGATTATGAAAGAGATTATTTTAAGGAGCTGGGAGTGCGATCATTTATCAATGCCGCAGGTACCTACACCGCACTTACCGCATCATTACCTCATCCTGAAGTAATCAAAGCCATTAATTATGCCGCCTTACAGTTTGTAAAACTAGAAGATCTGCAGGACAAAGTAGGGGATAGGCTTGCTGAATTATTGCATTGCGAATGGGCTATGGTTACTTCTGGTGCAGCATCAGCCATCACACTGGGTACTGCTGCCGCGATGACCGGTGGCGATCCTGATAAAATAGACCGTATACCCAACGACCTTACTGGTATAAAAAATGAAGTAATCATACAAAAGACACATCGTGTGGGATATGATCATGCTATCCGCAATTGCGGAGCCAAAATAATTGAGGTTGAAACCAAAGAAGAACTGGAAAAAGCAATTAACGAAAAAACGGCTTTAATGTGGTTTCTCAATTTTAATAATTTTGTGGGTAAGATCAAAGATGACGAATGGGTAGCAATTGCAAAAAAACACAATATACCTACTTTCATTGATTGTGCTGCCGATGTGCCTCCGGTAGAAATGCTTTTCCGACATAATAAATTGGGATTTGATATGGTTACCTTCTCCGGTGGAAAAGGCATCAGAGGTCCCCAATCTGCCGGAATACTGATGGGTAAAAAATCATTTATCCAGGCAGCCAGAAAAAATGCACCACCAAATGGAAATACCGTAGGCAGAGGGATGAAAGTCAATAAAGAAGAAATCCTGGGAATGCTGGTGGCCATTGAAACTTATCTTGCACGTGACCATAAAAAAGACTGGGATACCTGGCAAAAACAAATCGATTTGATCGGTGCTGCTGCAGCCTCTGTTCCCGGTACCAGCATTGAAAAACATGTACCTGTGATTGCTAACCACGTGCCTTCCTTGCGCATCAAACCCGATGCAGGCAAAATTAAAGCTTCCGCATTGCGACAAGCCTTGCGCGAGGGCCATCCTTCGATAGAAACAATGGGTGGTGAGGATACAGTGGATATTACTACCTGGCAGATGATACCTGGTGAAGAAAGGATAGTTGCGAGCAGGATAAAAGAAATCCTGATGTCAGCGACGAAAATGTAACGTGGCTTACGTTTTTGCCTTACCCTGTTAAAAGCAAATGAGGCGGATAAGGCGCATTTATAAATGCAATTTTAAAAGCAAGTTCAGTACACCAATTGAAGAATAGGGTAATAATCTATTTTGCAATCTGTACTGAATGTATCATGGGCAAATAATTGCTTATCACCTGCCAGCTATCACCCCGATCTGGTGAGAAAAATAAATTGCCTGTAGTAGTGCCAAATACAACAGCATCTCCTGAGCTTGCCAATGCATGCCGGTATACGATATCATAGCAGCCCGACTGTGGTAATCCATTTCTTTGCTGTATCCATGTCTTACCCCCATCATCGGTGCGTGAAATACATAATGCTCCACGTATTGCAATACGATTTTCATCACTGGTGGCTGGAGCTACCCAAGCCTGATCAGGATTATCCTCTGCAACAGTAATGGCAAATCCAAAATTAGCCGGACCATCCTTTTCACTTATTTCTATCCATTCTTTGCCGCCATCAACCGATCTGAAAATTCCACAATGATTTTGTTGCCATAAAATAGCTGGATTTACCGCAGAAGCGATGAGCAAATGAGGATCATGTCCTGTTTCCTGGTCCGGATTAGGTAAGAACTCGGCTTTGAGTCCCTTATTTCTGATGATCCAGGTATGGCCACCATCTGTGGATTCAAAAACTCCTGCACAGCTGATGCCAATATAAATATGATTTGAATCACTGGGATCTATAATAATAGAGTGAATACCCGGATTGTCCCTTCCTCCACCAAACCAGCCGGTCTTTCGTGTAGGATGAGCCCATAATGCCTTATTGAGTTGAAAGCTATTACCTCCATCTTCAGAGAGAAATAATCCTCCTGGATCAGTACCCAGCCATAGTCGATCGGGGTGATCATATCCTCCATGACTCATTGCCCATATGTATTTGGTCGAAGCGGGTATACTATCTTTGATTACTTCTCCTTCAGGATAAGAAGGAGCGGTCATTTCCACCCACGATTTTCCTCTGTCCTGTGAACGGTGCAATTTTACTCCCCAGTGACCATGATCCAGGCAAGCCCACCAGGTACCGTTTCGCTCATCAGCGTAGGCAATGGATACAGGTATGCCTTCAAACGAAGAATTTTCCTGTTCCCATATTCCATTGATAAAATGATAAGTAATGAGTCCTTTGCGCGTGCCTAATAAAATGGTTTCTTTCATTATTGACTATATTTATTAAGAATATTATCGTTTATCCACCTGATAAAGCTTGGATGATGTAAATCTCATCTTTTTCGCTAAAATGATCTGCCAAAGTGATCCGATCGGTAATCATTTCTCCATTGATAAAAATATTTACATGTTTTCTCAAACTACCCTGCTCATCAAGAATATAGTTTTTTAATCCCGGATGCAGATGGTTTATTTCATTTAATACCCCGTGGAGATCCACAGCCAGGGTATTGAATTCTTTCAGTGACGGAAAGAACCTTTTTAATGCTTTGGTAAACCTGACCACTGCCATAACGAAGAATAGTTCAAATTGATGATTCGTACTTTATATTCAAAAATAATTCTATTCTTTTGAGTCGGCAAAATAATAAATTTGTTGACCCTTACAGGTGAGCATGGATATAATTATTTAAATAACAACCTCATGAAAAAATCACTTTCATCCTCTCAAGGCAAAGCATTATTACAGATTTTAAAGACCCGGTTTGACAAAAACAGTCAGCGTCATAAAGATATGGATTGGAACATAGTTCAAGCCAGGCTGGAAGCCGACAACGAAAAATTATGGTCGTTAAATGAAATGGAAAAAACCGGTGGGGAACCGGATGTAGTGATATTGGATAAAAAAAATCAAACAGACATCTGTTTTTGTGATTGTTCGGCCGAAAGCCCTGCAGGCCGCAGAAGTCTGTGTTTTGATCGGGCAGCACAGGACGCAAGGAAAGAGAACAAGCCAAAGTACAATGCAGAGCAAATGGCAGCAGATATGGGTATTGCCTTATTGACTGAAGACCAATATCGTGCATTGCAGAAACTTGGAATATTTGATTCCAGGACATCCAGCTGGGTAAAAACACCTGAAAACATCAGGTTGCTTGGTGGTGCCCTGTTTTGTGACCGTAGATACGATACTGTCTTTGTCTATCATAATGGTGCAGAATCCTATTATGCCGCCAGGGGATTCCGTGGAATTTTAATACTGTAGTGAAATAACTTCTGGGCTATTTTTATTCAGTTCATATTGATTTTAGCTTCTCACACCGGATAAGGCAGGTCCCAAACTTAGAGAATCAAATTCTGGCCTTAACCAGAAAGGTAGCATATCCCTTAAAACTTTGTGAAAATTTTCCTACCAAAAACATAATAAATTTCATCCCATATGTGTTCTATGACTATGAATCACGTGATCTTTGTAAAGTCACTAACTCCTATTTATTTTAAGTAATTATCTATATGCACAACAAAGTACCTGGCTTTTTAATCTCCCTTACACTTATACTTACCGGTTTGGTGACTTCCGCATGGGAATGTCATGCACAATCAATCAAGAGGCAAGTGATTTCCAGCTATGGATCATCTGCCGTAATCTCTGAAAATATAACCATCAGCCAGACAGCCGGTCAATCATATAATACAACAGCTAATCAGACCAATGGTACTTTAACTCAGGGATTCCAGCAACCGCCCTCTTTTGTGGTGGAGGAACTAAAAAACACCACCGCTGCCAGCCTTGATATCCAGATGTATCCCAATCCTGCCAGTCATTCTATTACACTCTCTTCAAAACAGGAAATATATAATGCCCTGATACAGGTTGCGGATGCAAACGGCAAGATTGTCCGCAGCGAAAAAATAGCCAATCTGAAGGAGCATAAAATCAATTGTGCAATCTGGGCCAATGGCGTATATTTTATTACCATACAAGACGCAACCAAAAACAACAAATCACTCAGACTTATAATATCTAAATAATCATGTATTCAAAATTAATCAGATCCTATACACTGGTATCATGCTTTACGGCATTGGTGTCGCTCGCCTTTGCTCAACCGGAATTCACCGCAGAGGCTTCTCAGCTTTTACCTTCTTTTAAATTTAAAGATAGTGAAGGAACAAAACACAACTCTGAATATCAAAGCCTGATTACCGGAGCGTATGGAATAGGACTCAGGTACATATTCGAGTCGGGCATTTACCTCAGAGGCGGAGTAGGATTGCGCAATGCGGGTGCTAACCTGGTGTATGATAATGTGAACTACTCGTGGAAAATGCAATATGCTGATATCAAATTAGGTATTGGATATCGTGCAAAATTTAAAACTATCAGACCCTATTTGGTTGCATCCGGATATTTTGCCCCTTTACTCAGAGGTACTCAGACCTTACATGATGAAACCATCAATATTACCAAATCAGGTGTAATAAAAACGCAAGATCTGGGCCTGAATATCACTCCCGGCATCGATATCAAATTTACTCAATACATCTCTTCGTATATAGAATTTAATTACCTGATGGGATTGACCAATATTGAATTAAACACAAATCAAAAAGCCACTAATTCCGCTTTCGGACTGACAGTAGGAGTTGCCTTTTTATTGATGGAAAAATAATCTCTCAAGAACAAAAAAATACATAACAATAATGAAAAAACTACTATATATCATTCTGCTAATCACCATCGGTATCCCAGCCCTGATAGCTCAGAAAATAGGAAACCTCAATGGTATTTACTATCAGGCTGTCGCAATAGATGATGTCGGAAAAGAAATCGTAGGTACGGACATTTCCGGCAAGCCATTATATCAAAAAGCAATTGGAGTCCGATTTACCATTACTAAAGGATTGAACGGTGCTGTACAATGGGAAGAAACACATACCACCAATACAGATAAATACGGATTGTTCAATCTGATTATCGGTAAAGGAACACCCACAGCCAATAAACCATTTGCCCGCCTGTTAGACATACCGTGGATCGATGCGGATCAGTTTTTAAAAGTGGAAATTTCAACCAAACACGACGGTAATTTTAAACTGGTGAGCAATCAGCAATTTATGACTGTGCCCTATTCTTTTTATACCGATGATATAGCCGATGATGCCATCACTACTTTTAAAATTTTAGATTCTGCTATTTTAAACCGGGATATCAGCACTGGTGCGGTAGATTCACGTACCATACTCAATGAAACTATACAGGCGCAGGACATCGATACCGGTGCAGTTACAACATCTGAGATACTAGACTCTACTATTATAAACAGAGATTTGCAGACCGGGGCAGTAGATACCCGTGTCATACTGGATAGCACCCTTATTAATGTAGATGTGCGTACAGGTGCCATCGATTCACGTACGATATTGGATGCATCGATAGTAAGTGAAGATATACAGGATTCCACTATTATAAACAGAGATTTGCAGACCGGATCGGTAGATACCCGTGTCGTATTGGATAGCACCATTACTGATATAGATATACGCACGGCAGGTATTAATTCCCGTACTATAGCAGATGCTTCTATTATAAATGAAGATATTCAGGATTCAACCATCGAACTGACTGAAAAAGTCCGGGGAATTTTACCACTGGCCAATGGAGGTACCGGTATCGATTCACTTATTCCCAATTCTTTTTTAATTGGCAATGGTAAAGGGCCGATTCTTTCATTAGGTCAACCAAAAGAAGCACAGATACCGATAGGGGTAAGCGATACCACGCCACCGCAATTAAAAGTATTGGCCGGGGGAGTAGGTGTAAAAGTTTCCATCACCACTGACTCCATTATTCTTTCTACCGGTGTATCGGGTATTTTTAGTGTCATTGCCGATACCTTAGATATTGGTGAAATTGCCTCCAGAATATCGTGGATATCTCCGCCTATAGAATTAATAGGAGTGGATTTAGGTACGATTGTTCATGGTTCGCTTAATGTCGACCTGGATGGCGCTGTAATGACGACCTATGTATCCGCTAAAGATACCATCCGGGTTTCCATTTTTAACGGCACAGCATTTACTATAAACCTGGGTGAGCAAAAAGAATTAAGGGTAATGGTCATGAAGTAAAACCATTCTATCTACCTATGTCGTGTTAAACATTTAAGTAGTCCTATGTCTTGTTTAGGATGTAGTGGTAGCCGGGTTAATTTTCATTTTACTGATCCAGATATTTAAACTGCACAAAATACCTTTGTAGAGGTTGATTTTAGTAAAAAGCCAATCCTAAGCTTCACCTCCAAAAAAAAGGAGGCCTTTATTAATATCATGTGACTTCGCTGAAATCAACCTTGTGCATTCGAAACCGGTAAAATGAGAGTTGGCCGTTAGCCGGAGTATAGCGAGTGAAATCTTATTGAATCGTATACTTATTGTGCTGAGCTATTAGTATCTTTCGATGTGCGTATTACCTGTGCCGGGAATATTTGGATTGGCTTAGAAATAAGCCTATTTATTTTAGCCTGCTTTGCCCTGAATTCTCAACCCCTGCGCTTTCAATCCTACACCACTTCTCAGGGACTTTCCCAAAATAGCGTATACTGTATCGCTCAGACCAGTGACCAATTTATCTGGTTTGGTACTCAGGATGGTCTCAATAGATTCGATGGTATGAAGTTTACCAAAGTACAACCCAAATTTTCCGTTGGTACCGTACTCGAATACACAAAATTTTTCAGTGCTTTGGCAGTTGATCAAAACGATCGCCTATGGACAGGTACTACCGAAGGAATTGCCATTTACGAAAGATATACCAATCAGTTTATTGCTCCGGAAAAAATATATTCGGGTTTTATTTCTCCGGGCCGAAGTACTATTTCTCAAATCATAGTGGATGATAAAAACAGAATCTGGATATTATTTCAGGCAGGCAAGGTATTGGGGTTTGATATTTCATTAAACAGTATGATCCCGGTGGAACACTCCACCCCGATACATGCTGTCACTCAGGATATAAATGGGAATGTATTTTTCTCTTCATCTAATGAAATATTTAGATTTCAATTTGGTACACTTATTCCTCAGCAGATCAGTGAGATAATCGATATCAGCAAGGTGGAGATTACCCAAATACAAGGTATAGGAGATAAGCTATGGGCAATATTGAATGGCTCTGAAATATATACTTTCCAGATAATGGATGAAAGACTGCATACCGGCCAATCGCTACGATCGAAATATCAGCAGGCAGTATGGCCCCAGGATATGCGGCTATTGCATCAGAGCGACCGAAACACCATATGGATAGGAACCCGGAGTAATGGTATAATCAAATTGAATGAATCTAACAAATCAGTACTGCAGTCATCCAATTCCAATATATCGAACTCTCTCAAAAGTCAGTTTGTATTGAGTATATATACCGATGTGCAAGGCATTACCTGGATAGGTGAAAGCGTAGGTGGAATTGCTAAATTTGATAATTCGAATACTTTTTTCGATTTGTACAGGATAGACAGGAACAAAGATGGTTCCATTGCTGACAATTCTCTGTTTAGTATTTATTCTCCCAATGATATTGATTTTTATTCGGGCACCTTGGTCGGAGGTTTGCTGCATCAAAATATATTGACAGGAGATGCAAACCATTATATTCCGGATGAAAAAAATATCGAATCTAAAAATATTTATTCTATAATACCAGCCCATCAGGATCATCTTTGGCTGGCTACCTGGGGTGGTTTATATTTATTCAATTTGAAGACCAAGTCTTTTACACCGTTTTCCTTAACGGATGATGTCAGAACAACAGAATTGTATTCTATCCTTCCATTAGATGAAAATACATTGCTTACGGGAGGCAATCAAAAGGGGCTCCGGTTGTTTCACATTAAATCTCATCTTTGGTCTAAACCCAAATACAAATCCGATACAGCTGATCTGCTCGATTTTAAGGCAAGATATATGCAACGCGTTAATGATAAAATATACATTGCCACTGAGAACAAAAATTTTATTGAATACAACCCTATTACCGGTAGTATACAGGAATTCCCACAATTTCAACACCTATCGGGAAATGCAAGGCATTTTGTAAAAATAAATTCAACACTCTGGATCGCCACCGATAACGGATTAATCCAGGCCGACTGGGATTCCAAATCGGTGATCAAACTTTGGAATACATCAGTTGGCCTGGCCAATGATGTGATCTATAGTGTGATGAATGACGAATATGATTACATATGGGTTAGTTCTAATGAAGGCATCAGTAAAATATATCCTATGACCGGCGTTATTGAAAATTATAATGAAAATGCCGGACTCCAGGGAAAGGAGTTCAACACTGCTTCCTGTTACAAAGACGGCAATGGAAATATTTGGATGGGTGGTGTAAATGGACTAAACAAGATAAAGCCGGTAATGGAAACTCCGGTGGCCCATACTTCTGCCCCCATCATTACCTCTATAAAAGTAATGAACAGGGAATTGATATCGGATACCCAGTCAAGTTATTTATCAAAAATCCGGTTGCCGTTTGATCAGAATATGATTGATATAGAATTCCAGTCTCCTGATTTTTCACAGACAGAAAACATTGATTATTATAGTAAAATGGACGGTGTAGATACAGGGTGGGTAAAGCTGGGAAAAAGAAATTACCTGAGTTTTGCCCAATTACTACCCGGAAACTATACACTGCGTGTCATTGCAAATAATATCAACCAAAGGCAGAGTAACGAAAAGATTTTACAGATCAGAATAGATCCCCCCTGGTTTAAAACCTGGTGGTTTAACTTATTGTCAGTACTTATAATTGGTACAGCAGGGTACTTTATTTATAATTTCCGAATAAACCAATTAATGAAATTAGAACGTATGAGACAGCGGATTTCTGCAGATTTACACGATGATATAGGCGCTTCACTTACCTCCATCAATGTATTGGCAAAAATGGCAAGTAGCCATGAAATGGAAAAAACCACATTGAATAAATACCTCACTCAAATATCAGAACAGGCGGGCCATGTGACTGAATCGTTGCGGGATATTGTATGGAGCATACAACCACAAAACGATAAGTTGCAGCATCTGCTTGACCGGATGAAAAAATTTGCCGGACAGATCCTGGATTCAAAAAATATAAATTATTCCTTTAATATTACAGATATCCATTCGAAAGACCAGGCACTGGACATTGAAACCAGGCAAAATGTTTATCTTATTTTCAAAGAAATATTGAATAATATAGTAAAACACTCACAGGCTACCGAAACCAGGATTTTAATGTCAACCACACCCAAATTTTTAAGTATGGTAATAGTGGACAATGGGATAGGATTGGATGATTCTAACCTCTCCCAGGGCAATGGATTAATCAATATGAAACAAAGGGCCGAAAAATTAAAAGGAAAATTAAAAATTGAATCTGCAAATAGAAACGGGACCTCCATCAACTGTGAAATTCCCTTAAATATCACATAAACATGTGATTGGTTAGTTTCAGCTTAAGTTTATATTTGAGTGGATTAGAATTCCGTATAGCTTTTTAATACCTGTTCGATGAGACTGATGATATATGAAGACAATGCATTATTGAGGGACTCCCTGATTTTGATGTTGTCTACCCTACCCGATATTGAGATTGCAGGTACATTTATCAATTGTGATACCGTACAAGATGATATCAAAAAACACAAACCGGAAGTGGTGCTAATGGATATAGATATGCCAGGCAAAAATGGGATTTATGGCGTAGAACAGATTAAAATAACAGATCCGAATATAAGTGTGATCATGCATACTGTATTCGATGATGATGAAAAAATATTCAGATCCTTAGAAGCCGGAGCCGATGGTTACTTATTAAAAAGCACATCACCCGCAAAATTATATGAAGCCATCAAAGATGTAGTCCTGGGCAGTGCTCCCATGTCACCGGGTATAGCTCGAAAAGTGCTTAAATCATTTCACCAAAAACCTGCTCCACCACAGTATGACCTTTCCAAAAGAGAAATAGAAATCCTTCATTTCCTGGTAGAAGGATATTCCTATAAAAAAATTGCTGCCGAATGTTTTATCTCTCTCGATACGGTGCGCAGTCACCTTAAAAATATTTATGGCAAACTTCATGTCAATAGTGGCAAAGAAGCGGTGGCAAAGGCGATTCGCGACAGAATAGTATTGGAAAAATAAATACCAGGCCAGAATGCGTAATTTTGAGAATGTTCAAAATTCTCAAAAGACCATTTTTTGGTCGTTTCATGGTAAAATGGCAAAATCCATTGAATATAGAACAGCAAAAGGAATGGCAAACCATCACGACTAAAAGTAAATCAGGTGCAATTATTCATGGACTTTTTGCACATGCATTGAAAGACCAACCAAAAGCCACCATCGTTTTGGGTCACCCTATGGGGAAAGAAGCCAAAGGATATTTTTTAAAAAATGGGTATACCGATTTGCTCCGAAAAAACGGATACAATACATTAGTATTTGACCTAAACGGATTTGGGGAAAGTACTCATGGTAATTTTTCTTATTTTGAAGATATCATTGCTATGGGTAGGGTAGCTTCTAAATTGACACCGGATGTACCAATCGGTTATTTTGGTATTTCCATGGGTGCACAATGGGCTATCATAGCTTTTACAGATCGATCACATCAATTTGACTTTGCCATTGTGGAAAGTGCTGCAACCAGCTTAGATGATTTTTGGATACAATTTCCCATTCCTTTCAAAATATTGCAACTAATGAATTTCTTATTGCCAAAATACAAAAAGAAAATCAGGCCAGTGGATCGTATAAAGGATATTAAGCGAATAAAATCTATGCTGCTGATATATTCTGATATCGACGAATGGACACCGGTAAATATGGGTAAAAAAATATTGGCAAATAGCCCGGTACCAACAGAACTTTGGGTAGTTCAAAATGCAAATCATGCCTCTATCATGAAATCGGAAAATAAGGTAAAATATGAGCAGAAAATTATACACTTTTTCAATAATCAGGTAGGCATATTAAACCAATCTCAATAAACCAAAAAAAATTATGCAACCTTCTCTTTCTGAAATTTGATATGGACAAAAAAATCTGATTTCAATTCATCATGTATTTTTCTTTGTCACAAAAACAGAATTGTAAAAATGAAAAGTTTTTTAGATAAACTAATCGGCGGGGACTTAAGATCCATAGGCCGAACGAATGAGGTCGTGAATGAGGTCAAAAATCAACATGATTTTGATATTTTATTTGAGGGGCTATATCATCAGGACCGCAAAATAAAGATGCGCACTGCTGATGCAATAGAAAAAATTACTCTATTGACTCCCACCTTCTTAGCAACACATAAAAAAGAAATAGTACAGCTTTGTTCTCAGGCAGAGCATATCGAGTTAAAATGGCATTTGGCTTTATTGGTATCCCGCATTCCGCTTAAATCAACTGAATTGAATGAAGTTTGGCGACGGTTGGCCGGTTGGGCAATGGATAAAAAAGAAAGTAAAATAGTACGGGTTAACTCCTTACAAAGTTTATCTGTTTTATCAAAAGACAATAAAGTCCTGTTGGAAGAATTTGAATTGATGATAAATAAACTCAGGAAAGAAAATATACCGTCATTAAATGCTAGAATAAAAAAAATTCAATCCTCTTTACTACCATCCTCTGCCATGCGTACCATTCTGGGCTGAAAGCGGGCAATGATATCCACTAATTCTTGCTGTGCATTCATTACCTGATTGATGTCCTTGTACGCCATAGGTGCTTCATCCCGGTCGCCGCCTATCAGGGTCACCCCATGGTCTGCCAATATTTTTTTCATTTCATCTTTAGTTATTGAAGCCATTGCTTTGGTGCGGGACATTTGTCTGCCGGCACCATGTGATGCAGAGCTGAGGGAATATGAATTACCTCTGCCCTTTACTAAAAATCCCGGTGCAGTCATAGATCCGGGTATGATTCCAAGTGTACCTGCAGAAGCCGGAGTAGCCCCTTTCCTGTGTACTATAGCCTGCTTGCCATTTACTATTTCTTTCCAGGCAAAATTATGATGGTTTTCTACACTGCCAATTGATTCAGCTCCTATTGCTTTCGTCAACCGGTCATGAATCACCCGATGACATGCCGATGCATAGGCACCTGCAAGATTCATAGCGATCCAGTATTCCTGTCCTTCGTCCGAATTCAGATCAAGATAAGCAAGGTTACTTGCTGCTTTTGGCAATATGCATTTTTCTTTAGCCAGCCTGGTATAATATCCTGCAATGGTTGCCCCTAGTCCCCGGGAGCCAGAATGGGACAATAAGGCGAGGTATTTTCCTTTGGGGATTTGTAATGTGGACTCCTCCTGCAGTATATCTATTATCCCCCACTCTGCAAAATGATTGCCACCACCAGAAGTGCCAAGTTGCCCGGCTGCCTTATCGTGTAATTTTTTAATAAATGAATTAAGATTAAAATCTGGACTTTCCAATATTGGGTGATGCGCTTTTTCATTACCCTGCCAGGCATTACCTGCACCAAACTTCGTACAGGCAATCAATTCGCGTTTGTATTTGTTCCTGTTCTCTTCAAAATGGCTTGCTGGAATATCATAAATAGATAGTGCCATTCTGCATCCAATATCCACTCCCACACCATAGGGTATTACCACATTATCGGTAGCCAGTACCCCGCCTATAGGTAATCCATAGCCCTGGTGTGCATCCGGCATCAGCGCACCTCCGATGGTCACCGGAAGTTTCATGGCGAGGTCCATTTGATCCAATGCTCCTTGCTCTATATATTCCTTACCAAAAATGGAATACGCATCCCCTATTTCTTTAAGTTCCTTATTCTTTGCTTTAGCACTTTTTTGTTCTATTATCGCCCTGGCAAGCTCTTGGTATTGTGGATGATCCAGATAGTACTCAGGACTTTGAAGCAGGTTAGACAATAGTATTATTATCGAATCCGGATTTAAGTTGCTTTTCGCTATTATATCCAATGCTATACCAATGGCTTTTCCTTCAGGGAAACCAAGATCGCGTATTGTTTTACCACCAAGGGTATTCATAGTTGTAAAATTAAATAAATTCAGAGTTTACTGTTTCTTATACCTATTGAACCAATGCCCGATTCATGATTTTTTATTACTTTGAAGTCATGAAACTCCAGTCAGTTGTATTCTTATTATCCATTTTCATTGTACCTGCTTCGGTTGCTCAGCATTCAGTATATACGGAGTTGAAATCTCTTGCCGATGTTTCATTATTACCTGTTTATTCTGATGCTGATTATACTGCACAGATTTCCTCGTATGACACTACCGGTGGTAATGATGATGGATTCAGTGGTCGCTATTCATTTATTAAAAGGAACCAAGACAGTACCTTGGTATTGTTTGATCAGCACGGGCCGGGTATAATTAACAGGATATGGACACCGACCCCTTCAGATGACACCCTTGATTTTTATATAGATAGTGAAGATAAAATACGGTTTTCCATATCGTATCGCGATTTGTTCTCCGGCAAGGTATTTCCTTTCATCTTACCATTGTGTGGCAATCAACTCGGAGGATTTTATTCTTATATCCCTATTCCCTTTGCAAAAAGCTGTAAAATAGTATTGCGTGCAAAAAAGACACAGTTTCACCAGATTCAGTACAAGATGTTTTTACCAGGTACAGAGGTAGAATCCTTTTCACCCTCCTTCACTGATAAAGAAAAGAAAACTCTTGAAATGATTCATACCAAATGGTCAGCATCAGAAAGATCGATTACTTCATTTTATACCTCTCCTTATCAAAAAATAGAGAAGAAATTGAAATTATCACCCGGGACTGGAAGTATCATTACGAAATTAACTCAGCCTGGCAGAATATTGGGTATCGAGATTAGCCCTTCAACTGCATTTGAATCGATATCAAAAGATATTGATTTGAAGGTCACCTGGGATGATGAAAAGATACCCGCCATCTATTGTCCTCTAGCCGATTATTTTGGGTTTGCATTTGGTCAAAGTAGAATGCAGAGTCTTTTATTGGGTATCGACGGGGCTGTTTGTTATTCCTATTTCCCTATGCCTTTTGATAAATCAGCTTCCATAGAACTTATCCACAGAAACTCAAATGCTGAAAAAAAATTACCTGTAGAGAACAATATTTCTATTTATTATTCACTACAAAAAAGAGTCCCTGAAAGAGAAGGAAAATTTTATACTTATTGGAATCGAAGTAAATCTGAAGCAGGTAGACCCCATTTGTTTCTTGACCACCAGGGCAAAGGACATTACGTTGGTACCCTGTTGCAAGCACAGGGATTACTTGCGGGTATGACTTATTTTTTTGAAGGGGATGATTCTACGGTATTGGATGGAAAGCTCAGATTACACGGAACGGGTTCGGAGGATTATTTTAATGGAGGATGGTATGCAATGATGGACAGATGGGATCAAGCCATGTCATTACCATTGCATGGTGCCCTGGATTATTCTTTATTATTTTGTCGTACAGGTGGTTATCGGTTTTATTTATCAGACAAACTCATTTTTAATAAAAAAATCCATCATTCCATAGAGCATGGTCCGGTTGGCAATAATTTTCCGGTTGATTACACTTCCCTGGCTATGTACTATTCAGACCATGGTACAGGAAAGCAGATAATTCCAGCCAATGAATTGTCAAAAGTGTATTTTCCCGATACGTTGGTCATCTATCCGCAATTGATTGAGTCTACTAATTTCGGAAATATATCTATTGATACGTATTGGAAATACGGTACCGGAGGGGAAAGTTACCGATACAGCACGGACAAAGACAGTTGGCTTAAGATCTCATTAAAAGAGGTGCCTGCAGGTTTATACGATGTAGTTTTTGATATTCAAAAAGAAAATACAGGTGCTGATTTTTCGGTCTGGCAAAGACAATCCCCTATATCACCCTGGTATAGTGCATACAGTGAGTATGAGCATCGCAATCAAAATTTGCATATTGGGTTATTGCACCTGGGAACAGATAACAAATCCATTACTATAAGAATGAAAACAGAAGGCATCATGAAATCATTGTTATTGCACAGGATAAAACTGATCAGGAAAAATGAATGAATTACTTGATTCCAAAGAGTCAAATTTTAAAAAAAACCCCGTTCACAACTCTTTAGTCATGCAATCGGGGTATATGAAAAGACTCACTAAATCCGGATAGAATAAAAAGGGCAATAAGGTTACATCCTATCAAATAACTGATAAGTAGGTACTATTGCTCTAAATGTATATAGAGTAAAGTTTTAATTATCATTCATACTGTGTAGCATAAACGACAAGCTGGATTTAGAGTAAGAAAAATCTGGAATACGCTTTGGGACAGGTATATAAAATATAATGATGCAAATTAAAAAAGAAAGGTTGCACCTTGCCTCACTTTAACAGACAAACCTTGCATTTTAACTGTTTATAAAGAACCGATGCTTTTATCTGTTAAAATATACCCTGGTGGTGCCCCCTTTTAAGGTCACGGTAGATTTCATTTCTTTTCTATCGCGTAAATAGGTAATGACTATTTTATCTCCCACTTGTTTTTGCGAAATCACTGATTTTAAATGATCGTAATCTTCAATGAAGATACCATCAACATGTGTGATCACATCATTTCGCTCCAATCCGCCGGCTTCAGCAGCACCACTTTCAATTACATGGGTAATGCGCATATCTTCATCCAGGGATACCCCCATGCTGGGTTTTTTGGCTTCAGTACTATCTACACGTAAATTAAACATTCCGGATATATCTTCTCCGGATTTCTCTTTAATTTCTACACTTCCGTCTGCATTTTTTTTGATGGTCACGGTACGATCAGTGTATCCTGATCTTGATTTGAACATGGTATTGTCATCCTCTTCCTCCTCCTCATCGTCATCAGATATCCTGATTTGTTCGTCTATAATTATTTTGGTACCTTTTCCCATACTGTCGGCATAAATTTTTACTGAGCGGCCACTCTTTTCACTGCTTTCTTTTTTAACTGCATCACCTTCGAGTACTTTTTTCTCGATCACTTCATTTCCATCTTTATCGGTATACTTTTCAATGGTTACCGACTTTTTTTGTTTTCCGGTAGAAGTTTTTACCTGTGCCTGTAAACTGCCGATTATGCAAGTGCAAATTAGTATAATATAGATTTTTTTCATCTTAGTAAATAATAGGATTGCAAAAATAATTGTTTAATTTTTAATGTACTTATTTATCTGACTTAGCTGTTCCGTTAAAAGAAAAGTTAGCTTTGTCCTTCATTTCTATTCCGGTATATTCCTTGATCAAAGATTTAAATTCGCTGTATGCCGCTTCGCTTTGTTTTTTACCATTTATTTTCAGAGAACTATCGTCTATTTTAAAATCATAAGACTCACCTTCCTTTACTATGCCGTCTTTGATGATTTTATTCTGAATCGCCTGATTTAAATTGTTTATACCGACTGATCCTTTCATCCACTTATCATACCTTCTATCATCCCATGCATCCCCTAATCCGTATATTTCTTTTCCATCAAAGAGTTTCTGTAATCCCCTGCTTTTTTCTTCCTGAAGATCTTTGTGAAACTTTTTTTGTGCATCCATAAAATGGTCTATATCAAAATTTCTTTCTTGCCATTCTTTTAGCATTTTTTCATCTACATCTCCTTTTAGTTTTCGGAGATCACCCTCTTTCCATTTTAATTCTTTCTCCAATTTCCATTTCAGATCTTCAGGAAAGTACTTAAATAATTCTTTGTTTTCAAAAACATCACCCGGAAAAATAAATTTATGAGGCTTCAATAGATTCCATGAGCGATGGTCACCATCCATATCCACTATTACATCGCCTTTATCATTTTTTATAATCACCCGGTCACCATCGATGGTGATGTTGCTGGAATCACCTTCTATCATCCATTTGATATCATTATTACCTGAACCTGACCACGAACCACTGCCTGATCTGCCTCCTCCATAGCTGTATGCATAATTTCCTCCTTTGCCGCGCAAAACAAAAGGAGCGATCGCATTTCCATGACCCGGACTTACATATACCCTGGCCTTTGCATCAGAATGGCTTTGGGATTTGGGAGCTATGATTATACGATCACGATCGCCCGGTGCAAATAGTATGTCGTGGTCATCATCATTCAGACCAGGAATAAAATCCCGGTATACTTTGCCCCTGGTATATCGCTCAGGCCCTTCAATTTCGTTTAGTTCCTTTTGCAGCTCTTCTGTTTTTTCAGCATATTTACTATACTCCGATGGTGGAATTACTTTATCATTTACTTTAAGCTCATCTATTTTTTTATCTTTTAGCTTTAATTCCAGTTTTTCTTTACCATTGTCTTTGGTAATCTTTTCAATTTTAGATTTGGGCTTGGTAGTGTCTGCTACCGGTTTTTCATTCCATAAGAAGGAAGTAAGTAATGGTATCGTATTGGCATTTACCTTATTTACGATAGGCTTGGAAAATGCCAGCAATAATGCCAATGATCCTATCAATACAGGAGCCTGGCTGCGACCGATGTTAAATTCATTTTTCATAGTTGGATTGAATAATCTTTGAATGCGATTTAATAATTGATGTTTATGTGAGAA
>CAYNIG010000048.1:0-22316 GCA_964396995.1 uncultured Saprospiraceae bacterium
TCTTTCAATAAATCAATAGGCGTCAATATTTTATGATTTCCCCAGCAGACCCTAAATAAAAATGATTCTTAGGTTGAATTGCCAGCCTATTGTGCATATGAAACAAAGTAAAAAAACCAGTTTTCTAACCCTTATTTCTTACCCACGGCAATATTGGATAATCCAATTTTATTCATTACCAATTTGTCAATAATTTTGAATACTGGTACCAGTTTATTGTATAATCCCATCTGATTTTTAGGAATCGTTTCATTTTTTTGAAGTTTACCGGAGATAAACCATGCTGCAATCCCCATTGCATTAAAATATTGTTCGTGAATGATTTTAAATTTAGCCTGGGTAAGTGTGGCGTTGGTCATGCGTTGAGTATACCTTCTGTAGTGTTCCAACCCTTTATCAATCCCATTGTACAAAAACGGATATGCTGGTACTAAAATAATCACTACTCCGTCTGCAGCTAATAATTTATTAATATTCCTTAGTGCTAGAAGGTCATTTTCTATATGTTCCACCACATTCAAAGCAAACACGGTATCAAACGACCCCAGCAAATTTTTATATTTTGCATCAAAGTCAGCATGTACCAAATCCATATTAAATACGTGCATGCCTTTGTCCCCAAATTTTTGTCTTAGTTTATCACAATAACTATCGCGTATATCAGATAGCGTGATATCATACTTATCTCTCAAAAAAAACTGTGAAATATTGCCAATGCCTGAACCTATTTCCAAAATTCTGCCTTTGACAAATGGTTTTATGGTCTGATACATCCACTCATTAAAATTATCCGCTTTTTCAATTACGGATAATATTTCCATCCCTTCCATATCTACCGGCTTGAACTCAAATTTCTGTGCATTCATTTTGAAAAAACATTATACTTTAATATGCAATAGATGGCACGAAAACCATCTTTCCATCCTATTTTTTTACCTTCGGCAAAGGTTCTTCCATAATAAGAAATACCAACTTCATAGACCCGTATATCTCGCACTCTTGACATCTTTGCTGTGACTTCCGGTTCAAAACCGAATCTTTTTTCCTTCAGGTTTAAGCCTTGCAAGATTTCTCTTCTGAACATTTTATAACATGTCTCCATGTCAGACAGATTGAGATTGGTGAACAGGTTAGACAAAAAGGTAAGAAAATTGTTTCCCAGGGTATGCCAAAAAAATAAAATCCTATGAGCATTGCCTCCACAAAACCGCGATCCATATACTACATCAGCATATCCATCCAGTATGGGCTTCAGTAATAAATTGTATTCCTGAGGATCATATTCTAAGTCAGCATCCTGGATTATGATTAAATCACCTGAGGCTTTTTTGATCCCTGTATGCAGGGCGGCTCCTTTGCCTTGATTTACTTCATGTTTATAATATTGAATATTGTATTCGTGATTTCGTGCGATGTAATTAAGTATTACTTCTTCAGTTCGATCCCGGGAACAATCGTTTACTATAATCAGCTCTTTTTTGAGGTCATTCAATAATTGTACTGATTTGATTTTGTCTAGTATCAGATGGAGGGTCTTTTCTTCATTGTATACCGGAATAACTATTGAAAGCGATTCAACCATGCTAAAATATTAGCGGTAAAAATATTAACTTTATATTAGATTTTATTTTAATTTGTTAAAAAACAAGGATGAAGGCTAAAAATACCAAACCCAAACCCTCTATTTTCGAATCGCATCAGTTTTACATTTTAGCAGTTTTACTATTATTTTTTCTTGTATACCTGAGTATATATGATGATAAAATTGACCTGAATGGTGATAATATGGGTTATTTTGCGAGTGCCCAGAATTTAAGCTCCGGAAAAGGATTTTCCTATGCATTTGACGCCACCGGAGCTAAATTGGCTGAACCGATAGGTTATCCCCTATTGCTCGCCGCGGTCATGTTGTTTACCAAAAACCTGGCAGTGATTTCGTTTGAAAATGCTTTGTTTATGCTTGGTTCCATCATCTTGCTTTATTTTATTTCCCTCCGGTTGGGTATTCCAAAAATAGTATGGATACTGTCAGCGCTGTTTATTGTGTTCAACGCGACCATCATGAGGTATTCATTCATACATATGAGTGAGGCATCTTTTATATTCTTCAGCTTATTGGGTATTTATTATTACTATGCTATCAACATGAATGCACCCTTAGAAAAACAAAAAGTTTTTTATTTTATGCTCACATCATGTCTTGTGGCCTACTTTATCAGATCCGGTGGAGTAGTACTATTATTGGCATTGCTGATAACTTTGATGTGGAATAAAAAATTTCTAGCAGCAGGTATAGCACTTGCTTTTTTTCTCTTGCCAATTCTCAGTTGGAATACCCGGTCTCATGGTGAAAATCGTTATGTATCTGCCGTATTAGCTGTAAATCCCTATGATCTGAGCCAAGGCAAACTCACCATGAATACGGCCATCGCCAGAATCAAGAGCAATATAGATCGTTATACACGAAAAGAAATTCCCTATTCTTTTTTTGGATTTTTACAAAAAATAAATGACCCTACTGAACGAAAAGATGTAGTATTATATGCCATTGGGATATTAATCGTAGTGATCAGCCTATTCGGTTTGTTTTTTAAATTTTCGTGGAAGGACTCCAGACTATTACTTTTTCTCTATCTGGCAGGCACTATGACCATGCTACTTTGTTGGCCTACTCAATGGTTTGGCCCCAGGTTTATCATCCCTATATTGCCTTTGATCATTTTGTTTTTCATAAAAGGAATGTATGACTTAAGTCAATGGTTGGCTGCCAAATTTGACCTGAAGCCATTAAAATATGTTTTCTATTTATTATTTTTCCTCATCCCCCTTTTTATCGGACGATCCCAATCGAACGTAGCTGAATATAAAAATGATCTTGCCAATGCCAGATTTACAGCCAATTCAAGATATACCCCACCCTATCAAAATTATTTCAATCTCGGAAAATGGGCTAAAACCAATCTGCCGGCAAATTCAATAGTAGCCACCAGGAAACCCACCCTTTTTTACCATACCTATGGAGGGTATACTATGTTTTATCCAACCCAGGTTAAAACGTATCAGGAGTTTCTTGATGGTCTGAAATCTGCTAAAGCCACTCATTTAGTGGTAGACGAATTGGGCTATGGATCATCCCGGTTATTAAACCCTATCGTCGAAGCCAACCCGCAGCTTTTTACACTTTTGCATTCTATTGAAAACCCGTCCACCAGGTTGTACAAGATCAATTACCCGCAATAGTATGACTAAGGTCAGTAAAACGGATCTATTTATTTGCATGACCTATCTAAAACCCAGTTAACTTTAAAATTGATTTGACCTTTTCTTTTTTTCATGCCTATATTAGTCTTCTCATATTATATTTATCTTTTCTTACTAAAATTTTAATTGCTAAAAAATAATTTTAAAAAACGTAACATGAATAATAATCTTACTCCATCACAAAAATTCCTTGCCAAATTCGGACTTACTGATCCCGAACCAGGCATGGATAACTCTATTCCGCATCAGGGTGAATCCGAAACAAAGGATCATGGTAGGCGTGATTTTTTTAAAAAGTCTATCGGTGGTCTATCCCTTGCCAGCATGATGTTTTCCAGGCCGGAAGAAATACTGGACCACACCACATCCAAAGTAAATAAATATTCTGCCCCATCTGATCTTAAAATCACGGATATGAAATATGCTGTGATTATGAATGGTGGTGGCCGTTGCCCAGTAATAAAATTAGAAACGAATCAGGGACTGGTAGGTCTTGGTGAAGTACGCGATGGGGCAGACTGGCGATATGCACTTTTCCTCAAAAGCCGAATCAAAGGCATGAATCCATGTAGTGCTGAATTGATTTTTAAGCGAATAAAACAATTTGGTTATCATGCCCGCCAGGGAGGCGGAGTATGTGCAGTAGAGATGGCACTGTGGGACCTCGCCGGTAAAGCGTATAATGTTCCGGCTTATCAATTATTAGGCGGAAAATACAGAGATAAAATACGTTTATATGCAGATACCCCTCAGGTACAAGACCCTGTTGCCTTTGCTGAAAAAATGCGCGTTCGCATGAAAGAAAAAGGATTTACTTTTTTGAAAATGGATTTTGGAATAGAATTAGTAAAAAATATTCCGGGAGCCATTGTAAATTCAAATTTCTGGGATATTAGCAGACAATGGAGCAATGAGCCAATGTCTTACGGAGCCATGTTGCATCCACTGACCCAGGTGCAGATCACCGACAAAGGGCTGGAAGGGATCTGTAAATACATAGAAAGTGTGCGTAATGTAGTGGGATACGATATTCCATTGGCATCCGACCACTACGGTCATTTTGATTTAAACAATGCTATCCGGCTTGGAAAAGCGGTTGAGAAATATAGACTTGCCTGGTTAGAAGATATGATTCCGTGGCATCTGACCTCACAATTAAAAGAAATTAAAACTTCATTCGAAACTCCTCTTTGTACAGGTGAAGACATTTATCTCAAAGAGGAATTTATGAAGCTGTGTGATACTCAATCTGTAGATATTGTGCATCCTGATCTGGCCACCTCCGGCGGATTATTAGAAACTAAAAAAATCGGTGACTATGCTGAAGAAAGAGGTATAGCGATGGCTATGCATTTTGCCGGATTACCGATTTCTTTTATGGCCAATGTACATTGTGCAGCGGCTACTATGAATATGATGGGCCTTGAAAATCATTCAATAGATGTTCCCTATTGGCAAAATCTGGTAAAAACAAAAGATGGCAAACCACTTTACGAAAATGGATATGCTGCTGTACCGGATACACCGGGACTGGGTATAGAATTGAACGAAGAAGAATGCAGAAAACATCTGGCTCCTGATAATTCTACCTTTTTTACCCCTACACCGGAATGGGATAATATCAGAAGTTGGGATAGACTCTGGAGTTAATATTTTAAAATTGCAAATTTACCAAAGCATCGATGTACCCAACATCGATGCTTTCTTTTTTATAATAATTATGACTATCCCTAAAAACAGGAAGAGAAATGGTTTTAACGGAAGAACAAGAAAAAATAATTCAATACCCTGGCAATTTAAAAATAAATGCCGTAGCCGGATCGGGTAAAACCACCACAGTAATAGAATATGCAAAGACCCGGTCATTAAACAGTAAAATCCTGTACCTGGCATTTAATAAATCGGTCCGCATGGAGGCTGCTAAACGTTTTTCCGATCTGGGATTGAATAATGTAAAAATAGAGACGGCTCATTCCCTTGCATTCAAACATATAGTCATTGCTAAAAATTACAAAATCAAAACAAACGGATACAAAGTAAGTGAAATGGTACCGCTACTCGGAATCAAAGGCAGTGGTGACCGGCTTGGTATGTATATTCTTGCCAATCATGTTTTAAAATTTGCTGGTTATTTTTGTAATAGCACTTCATCCAAAGTACAGGAATTAAACTACCTGGATATAGTTTCTGACCCGAAGGCGCAATTCTTTGTGAAAAATCACTACTCCATTATTGAACAGTATACCAGGCAATTTCTAAGTAAAATGGATAAGAATGAAATTGAACTTATACATGATTTTTATCTCAAAAAATTCCAGCTCTCTCAACCGGTGTTGCCCTATGATTATATTTTATTTGATGAAGGCCAGGATGCTTCGCCTGCCATGCTGGATGTATTTTTTAAACAGTCGGCCTGCAAAATCATAGTTGGAGACATGCATCAGCAAATCTACAGTTGGAGATTCGCTATAAACTCGCTTGATAAGGCCGAATATCCGATCTTGCATTTGACGACCAGCTTTAGATTTAAACAAGAGATAGCAGACCTGGCTATGAGTGTATTATCCTTAAAATCTTTATTGGCACCTTATATTCCTATTCAGATTACAGGCAGTGGAAAATCAAAAGAACAAAAGTCAAAAGCTGTACTGGCCAGGACCAATCTGGGACTCCTGATTGATGCCATCAAATATCTAAGCGATCATCCAAAAGTAAAAAGAATATATTTCGAAGGAAACCTCAGTTCATACACTTATGCGGAGGATGGCGCATCGCTCTATGATGTATTAAATCTGTATAATTATAATCATGAAAAAATCAGGGATCCATTGATAAAATCCATGAAGAACCTAGATGATCTCGAGGAATATATAGAGAAAACAGAAGATATGCAACTGGCTATGATGGTCTCACTGGTGAAAGAATACGAAAATGAAGTATATGATATAATACGTGATTTAAAAGAAAAACAGGTGGGAAACGATGAAAGGGAAAAAGCCGAAGTGATATTTTCTACAGTACATCGGTGTAAAGGGATGGAATACGATACTGTATATCTTGCAGATGATTTTATTACTGAAAAAAAAATAAAAAGCCAGGAAGCCAAAATCAAAGAATCACCTTCTGTTTTTATTTCAAAATACAATGAAGAAATAAATCTTTTGTATGTGGCCATTACCCGTACCAAACACACCTTATACATACCTGAAGCTATGTTGCCGGCAGGCTTTCAACCCAAAGGAAGTATTAAAACCATTGGCAGTAAATCTGGCCAACCTGTTTACAAGGATACCTTCAGTAAATGGGAACCTGATGTAAAATGGAAATCATCGGAAATTAAAAAGACAGGTATAAAAATCGAATTGTCAAACAAAGAATGGAATGAAGAAGATGATGATGAGCTCTATGAGTTGCTCGAAGAAGGATGGTCTATCAGTCAAATTGCAGAACAACTTTCCAGGCCACGGGGCGATATCAGAAACAGGATAAAAAAATTTCGGACTGATGGCAGATTGTGGTTTTAATGGATTATTGGTCACCAATATACCGTGCCTTTGTTTATTTATAAATATCTTTCGAGCAATCTTTTGGTCCATTTTATTCCTTCTTCCTCATCACCTGTGTTTCCTTCAAATTCAATACCAATGTATCCGGTAAACCCGGATTGTTTCACGATACCGATGAGTCTTTCATAGTCCATTTTGGGTTGAAGGCCATTGGCGTCGAAGTCATAGGTCTTGGCACTCACTCCTTTTGCAAAGGGAAGCAGATCAGTTACACCAGTATATCGATCGTATTCATTTTCACATGGATCCTGGGTCTGTCCCCAGGGGTGACTGATACAGAAATTTCCAAAATCAGGTAGCGTACCTACATTAGGTTTGTTTACTGTTTTCATTACCTGAGCGACCCATTTACCATTGGAAGAATGACTTCCGTGGTTTTCAATCACTACATTCAGGTTTAAGCCGGCAGCATACTCGCCTAATCTGGACAGGGAGTCTGCAGACGCATTCAATTTATCTTCGGCACCACCTTCACCATGCAAGTTAACTCTCACCGTAGCACAGCCCAGATGCTTAGCTGCATCCAACCATTTTTTATGATTGTCCACAGCCAACAGTCGTTCTTTGTCATCCGGTATGGCCAGAGATCCTTCATCATCTACCATAATCAGGTGATTATATACTCCGGCATCCTTACTTCGAACTAAAAGTTCATTCAAATATTTTTCATCTTTTGCTACTTCCTTAAAATCCTTTGTACTGGTTTTAAAAAATCCATTTACATATTCTACTGTATCTATTCCGAACTTATTTTTTGCTATGGTTGGAAAATTAAGGTTGTCTATCCTTCCGCTTTGCAAAGATCTGTGCAATGACCATTCGGCCAATGAAATCTTGATTTTGGGAACGGTACAATTACTCAATGAATTTATAAAAAAGCCTCCTGTTGCAAATATGGATTGGCGGAAAAAGCTGCGGCGTGTAAGCATATACTGATTTCTTTTGATAAGAATATGATTAATTCAATCCCCTCAATCTCTTAATACAATTTTCCAGGCTTCGGTACTGATGGTACCCCGCTTTCCAGATATGTAATTTATTTCTTTCTGCAGCCTTGGGATCTCTATCCAGACCACTATCATACCAATCCCCATTTTTATGATCGATTAAATACGTATCAATATAAGACCATTCTTTCTTGAATTTTTCAAAATAGTTTATTTTATCATTCGGATATATATCCGCCATGATCAATAATGTATTTAATGCTTCCGACTGAGTCCACCAGTTTTTAGTTTCGCGAATTACCGTTACACCGGGTACTTCCTTAAAATAATATCCTTCATCGAATATGCCTCCGGTAGAATCGTCCCATCCTCCCTCAAAACACTGATCGGTCATTTTCTTGGCAATTCTTTTAGTAAGAGTGTCATCATGCCATCCCGCTATGTGTGCTGCTTCCATTAATAAATAAGCTGTCTCTATGTCGTGACCCCAGGATACATGATCCAGATTGTGGTGTCGCATGACTCCCTCACCTGAGGAATCCCTAAAGCTAATTGGCGTCCAATCGGGTTGAAAAAACAAAACCAGATTGCCTTTTTCATTTACGATTTTATCACGGATCAGGTAAATCATTTCCTCTAATCTTGCTTTTACCAGTGTGTCAGGCCATGCCTGGTAAAGTTCCGTAAATGCCTCCAGTAAGTGGATAGAGCTATTTTGATCCTTATAGCCCAGGTCGGAGGTGGACGGCGTTTTATCGGTCCTGATTATAGGATTGCCCTTTCTATCCAGATGTTGGAAATATCCTTTATTCACAGGATCATGGCTGTATTTCTCCAGCCATTGAAAAGATTTTTTTGCAAGACTCAGGGCTGCGGTATCTTTTGATGCAAGAAAATAGGCTGATGTAGCATACAATCCAAATGCATTACCATAAGCTGTCTTATCTCCATTATTCTTGAAATTTCCCTTTTTATCAACCAACCAATGAAATCCACCATATTCTGCATCCCACATTTTATTTTTTAAAAATTGAAACCCATGGCGGGCATATTGGAGGTAATCAGCAGACTCGTAAAACAAGGAAGCTTTAGAATTAATCCACAAATGCCTGGACTGCGCTACGATCATTTTATCATGATCTCCTGTGGGCTTTAATTCTTTATCAAATGTGGAAAGATAACCTCCGTCAATGCTATCCAATGCTGCAGGGTACCACCTGGAAATCATATTCTCTTTCATTACCTTTTCTAAGTAGGCGGCAATGGATTCGCGCCCATTTTGGGCTTTTTCAATGACGGGAACAGAAGTATTTTTTCTACAGGAAAACGAAGTGAAAAGAACAATTAAAAAAAATAAAGTTGAGAATTTCATTCTCTGAAGGTAAATAAGATTTTATAATCCGGATAATGGAGTAACTGAAAATTAAATCATTAATGAAAAAAACTAAAAATAGTCTAGACCTGTGCTTTAATTTCAGTCAAAAGCAGCGGCAGTCCCGATCTCCATTCATCATCAATATACAACTCAAAAGCATATTTACCAGCTGTTTCAAATTTTAATTGATTGAGTTGCAGTGCAAAGTTTATAGTGGAATGATGTCCTTTTACAGGCGTCTGCACCTGAATATTACCTTCAATCTTGTTTATTATTTCTTTACCTTTTGAATCAATCAACCTTAATTTCAATTTATGCTGCCCTTGCTCATCTTCAGAAAATCTCAGACGGAGTGCAATGCAACAAGTTGCGTGGGTACACGGATATTGCTTCGGAAATATGGTATCAAAGGTACCCACCAGGACTAATTTACCTTTCATATCCTGGGCATAATCACATAGAGTAAAAATTTCTATTTCCATGGTATGTATACTATTTTTTACGCAATAACATTTTGGTGCCATTGCTACCCGTGATCAGCATATTTCCATTTTCAATATAAAATCTTCCCAGAGCCACCTCCTGTTGAGTTCCTTGTTCCACGACACCTAAAAATAATTGATTTGACCTGGTATACCAGACTACGCCCGGAGTTTTATGTGATTCTTTTTGCTGGCTTTGGCCAAAAAAATTCCCTCCGCTTATGGTTGCTGCGGACCCGCCATCGGCTACTGATCCATCGTTGAAAAAAGTCAAACTCTGGCTAAATGCAGATCCCATAAAATTATCTCCTCCTCCGGAATTATAAATTTCTTCTTTTACCCAGGTACCCACTATTCTTATATCATTTCCGGCATTCTTGGGGATTTGCAGATTTAAATTCGATATGGTAACTGATGGAGCATCCGCCGATTCCTTTTTGAGATCCACTTTTACTTCTGTTTTATCCCCTGCTATTTCAAATAATAATATGATGCTTAATACATCATTTTTCAATTCACCCAATATAGCCGGTTTCAGTCCCAGGCTGGTATGCAATGCATCACCGGCGAATCGATTACCAGCAATTTCGGCTCTCACATTATAATTTGAAGATGCATCACTAAGCACACCTTGCACTTCCTTTGCACTGACCTGATTCAATTTTAATATGATGTCTTCGCCATTATGCAGTCCACGAAATAAACCATTGAAAATAGCTTGGCTTCCGGCGGGTAGCGAAATCACAATAAAAATGTATATCCAAATGTTTTTCATGTTAGTGAATGGGTTTATCCGGTGCCGGTGCTGCAGCATGAAATTCATTTTGAATGGTGGTGGCATATGAATCCAGCAGGAATTTAACTCTATCCCTGTGAGCTGATTTCACTATTACTCCGATGTGGTGATCGAGATCATCCATTTTCCAAACCACTTCAGGCTCATTAAAACGAGTATAGTCAGGTTTAGTATGTTTGACCAGCGAAATGATGATACCTGCATGGTTTTCTCTCGTTTCAGGAGTTTTATAAATTTGCCCCATCGCATTGGCATACTCTACCTTAGCCCATTCTTCCCAGAGGTTGAGCCCGGTAGCCGCCTCTACCATTTCAGCGATATGGGCTCCTCCTACCCTGGCACTGGTCTCGATAAAGTAAAATTTACCATCTGCATTTGATTTTAAAGCTTCGCTATGGGTTGCACTATACCGCATATTAAATCCCTGCATGATTTGATGATTTAGCTTCTCCAGTTCCCGATTATCATCAGAGTTGTGGTCTTCAGTCATAGATCTGAATATTCCGCCACCATGAGCAACATCGAAAGGCGGTGCCAGGTATTTACTGCACCGTACCCATTCGACAATCCCATCCTGCAAAATGCTGTCCATATGATATACTTCTCCCTCAATAAATCGCTCCAGCACATATAAATGTCTTTCTTCTCCCAATTCATTTAATTTATGCCATAATTCTTCTTTAGAATACAATTTTTTTATACCTGTAGCGGAGGCTTCACCTCTTGGTTTCAACATCCAGGGAGTGGGTACCTTAGTGGCAAATTCATTCACCATTTGATCATTGAATACGGCAGTGAACTCCGGTACCGGAATTCCGGCAGATCTCGCTTTTAATCTCATAGCTAATTTGTCCCTGAAATACCTGGAGGTAGTTTGTCCCATACCTGCAATCCTGAATTCTTCTCTCAGCAAAGCACCTTTCTCCACATCGAAATCATCCAATGAAACGATCCTGTCTATCTTTTCTGCGCGCATCAGCCAGGCCAATCCTTTGATTACATTATTCATATCCCAATGGTTGCGTTCGTCAGAGTCCATAAAAAATATATCGTCCAGGCTCTCTCTGGGCCAGGCTTTGTCTTCGTGCTTTTTCGAGGTAAGTAAATATACTTTGGCCCCGCAGTTTTTCAACCCCTGCATAAACCTGTTGCCCTTAAAATAAGAAGCAATACATAAAAATGATATTTGTTTGGTCATATTGAGCTTTTGATAGAAACTGAAAACGAAATATAAAAATACGTATTTATACTAAGGCAATGCTGAAATAGAATCAGGTAAAATGTCCTGTGTACTGCTCATCAAATGACAGACTCTATCCACTCTTTTAATAATAACACCCCATACCCGGTGGCACTGCGTTGTTTGCTAAATTCATTGTCGGTCATCGTTACACCGGCTACATCGAGATGAGCCCATGAAGGATGATCATTGGTAAATTCTTGTAAAAATTTGGCTGCTGTAATAGCTCCTGCACCAGGCTTGGTATTTAAATTTTTTAAGTCGGCTATATCTGATACCATTTCGTCTAAATATTCATCCCATATAGGCAATGGCCAAACCCTTTCGCCTGTTTTGTCACCGGCTTTTCTCATTGATTTTACCAGTGATTCATCATTACTAAATAAGCCCGCAGTACGGTATCCGAATGTCATGATGATGGATCCGGTAAGAGTCGCCAGGTCAATTAAATGGTCGGTTTTGTAAACATGCGTGATGTAAGCCAGTGCATCTGCCAGTATCAATCTACCTTCGGCATCGGTATCAATGACTTCTATGCTTTTTCCATTATATGCGGTAATCACATCACCCGGTCTGTAAGCTTCTTTTCCTATAGCATTTTCCGCAAATGGAATTACAGCGGTCACTTGTGCTTTGATTTTGAATTTTTCCACGGCATCCATTACACCTAATACAGCTGCTGCCCCTGCCATATCTGATTTCATCAAATGCATATTCAATGGATCTTTAAGGCTTATGCCTCCGGTATCGAAGGTCACTCCTTTACCCACCAGGCCGAAATGTTTTAATTTTTGTTTTGATTTAGGTCTGTATTCCAATATCAACAGATGAGGGGGAGTGGCAGATCCTTTACCAACATTAAAGAGCGCACCCATACCCTTTCTTTGAATGTCTTCCTGATCCAATACGGTGACCCCGATATTTCTTCCTGCAAATCGGGTCTGTGCCCAGTCTGTCATGTATTTCGGATTTTTAATATTGGAAGGCATATTGACCAAATGACAGACAGACTCCTGAATATCAGCTAAGTCAGAACCTTTTTCTATATTCTTAGTAAATTCTTTATTGGCACAATAAACAGATAAATTGGATAAATTATCATTTCGCTCCTGGTAAAAATAGTCTATTCGCATGTTTGACATCTTCAGTCCGTTAGCACAGGCTGAAATGGTATCATCATTCATGCCTTGGTAGAGAATCAACATTATCTTTCGTTTCTTATTTTTTTCCAATGATTTGTGTACAGCGACACGTATGGCATTGGATTGTTGAGCATACGATTGATCATCGGACATTCCTACCAATACTATTCGGGTACTTTTTAAAAATTGCTCCGTTAGCTTTTTCGGATCCGGCTTCCTATGTAAAAACATCTCCAATGCAGTAGCTGCCCACGGCTCATAGCTTAAAGAGCTTAAAAAAAATTCCAGCTTTTTGTATTCTCCTTTTACACAAGGAATAATGATCATATCCGCCTGATCGACAGCAGATAAAGTAGTAATCAAATTTAAATTCATGGGGGTAAAGATCAGAAAATTAAAGGACTATAAGATCAACAAATAACAAATGAAATCCAACCTGTTTTCTCCCCTCAATAAAATAAATACCGAAGTGCGAAAGGAAATTCTTTACCCCAAAATTTTTCTGAATGTTCCCCACTCTCATTGATACTCAGATGTACCCTGTCATTGGCAGGATCAATCTTCATCATCTGATGGTAGAAATCGGATAAAAAACCAGTCATATTAGAGGCTTCCTTTTTACCTCCATATAAATAAATATATTGAGCATTACTAATCAGAGGCAAATACATCATTCTATTATAAATCAAGTCCAGAATCTTCCACAAGGATGGGCTCAGTAACATCAATTTTCCAAATACCTGGGGATGGGTAATTCCCGCCATCAAACTGATCAAACCACCTAATGAACTCCCGCCTATTCCTGTACTATTGGCATCGGTTTGAATCCGGTATTTTTTATTAATAAATGGAATTAAAGTCTTGATAATCCAGTTTACAAATTCTGCACCTCTTCCTTTTTCATTTTTATGACTCGAAAACACGTACTCTTCGATTCGTTTTACACCAGCATGATCGATGCAGACTAAGATCACTTCATGCATTTGTTTTTCAGCCAGGATAGCCATTTTAGAATTTACTTCCCATGATCCAAATGGTGCTCCCGGTTCAAATAGATTTTGCCCATCCATCATATACATTACCGGATATGATTTCGTTGTTTGGTGGTAATCGTATGGCAGCAATACTGATATTCTCCGGTCTTTCCTGGCTTTAGGCAACCTCAGCGAATGAAATTCAATTATTGGCATAAGATCGATATCACATATTTCGCCATCATCGCGCCACCTGGGTACCCAGGCTACAATTTTTTCTTGTGGATCCTCTATGATTCTGTTTGAAACATAACTGCCAAATTCATCCACTTCAACGTTAACCCATCTGGAGCGTAAAAACTTATATTCTACAGGGTGATCTTCTTTCCAATTAATATCTATATCCAATTCGTATTTACCATGCCCTACCTCTTTCATCTTATATTCGTTTTCATTCCAGCTGTTAAAACTTCCTGCAATGCATACTGCATCGCCGCTTGTATCCGGAGTAGATAACTCAAAATGTAGAGTGTACTTATGCATAAATTACGGTCAGACCAAATCTTATGTCGCTATGATTTTTTTCTGTATTTCATGAGTCGCTGGTCATTAATCATGCCTGACCAGTTTAATCCAAATCCAAAATCATAACTATGATTTTCAGAGTCAATATGACATTTCATATCCTGAGAAACATCTTCTGCTTGTTTTTCTACTTCTTTCATGGAGGCAGGCATTTGCATTGGCAACATGGCAGATGGTTCCACTTTACCGGAAATGATTTCCATGAGGGCTTGATCTTGAACTTTAAAATTGACTAATAATCCATCAGCCAATCTTTCAAATTCATTAAATACCATCGGGTTATCCATAGAAACCGATACAATTACAGGTTTCCCATTCATTTTGGCATAGGTATCGTAGATCGTGTGCAGATCTGACAGGTTAGTTGCTTTTATTTTCTTGTCTTTATAAGATCGGTTGGCTGAAGCTTCTAATGGATCTCCACCGGCAATGCTTTTTTCCCGTGCTTCAGTCGCTTTATATTCGCTATACTGCAGGCTAATAGGCACGTATCCGTTTCCTTTATTTAGTTTGATATCCGCTGAATCGTATCCGATGCCTCCCGCTGCAGGGTTATTTACAAATACCATTGCCACATCGGCTTGGTCTGGGTCTTCGGTGACATTAAAATACTTTTTTACAATATTAATATTTATCGGGTAGTCCGTTCTTTCAGGAGAAATTTCACCAAGAAAATTTCTTGAAGCAGGATATACCCGCTTGGGAATGTATACTGTGGTTCCACTTTTCAAAGGCAATACTTTAGATTTATTTTTGAGCATTACTATTGATTTTAACTGGGCTTCGTATCCAGCTCTCATATTTTCCGGTGAACCCACGATATTTTTAGTGGTCTCTACATTTAAATATGGATTTTCAAACAGGCCAACTCTGAAAATATTCAATAATAATCTTACAGCAGAAACTTCCATTCTCGCTCTCATGGCTTGCTCTCCAATTTCTTTCACTCCTATTTTATATGCTTCGATTATAGGTCCTGCGGCATTATTTCCTCCAAACTGATCTACTCCTGCCATAAGCACTTTATAGTGTCTTTCAGCCACAGTGAGGTTTTCCACACCATGTGGTTTGCCTCCGGTAAAATTATCCATAGCCAATTTATCCCCTGTGATGCCCCAATCGGTACACAATACACCATCGTATTGATATTTAGTACGCAACAAATCCTGAATGATGTATTTACTGTAAGCATTACCCACATTTTCTTTGTATACCGGGTCCTGGTTCCAGGATATAGTATAATATGGCATGACCGCCGAAGCAGCTTTGGTCTTTCCATTCAGTTTGAATGCCCCTTGCAAAAATGGGATCATATGCTGTTCAAATTGATTTCCCGGATATACTGCGAACTTACCGATTCCGTAATGCGCATCTCTGCCACTTTCGCCTGATCCCCCGCCCGGCCAATGTTTTACCATGGCGTTTACACTTTTATACCCCCACCCGTCTTTAATTTCATATCCGTCAGATGAAGTTTGAAAACCATCGCAATAGGCCTTCGCCATATCTGCAGATAAAAAGGGATCTTCTCCAAATGTACCACTGGCGCGCATCCATCTTGGATCGCTGGCTATATCTACCTGAGGAGATAGTGCTGTAGTGATGCCCAATGCCCGATATTCTGAAGCAGCAATTTGCCCAAACTGCAATACTAATTCTGGATCAAAACTGGCCGCCATACCTAATGAACCGGGCCACATGGAAATTGTGCCACCAGCGCCGGCATTGTATTCCATATTTACAACCGTGCCGTGCCTGGGGTCTGAGCTATTGTTTGCCGGTATGCCTTTTCCAAGTTTTTCACAAAAAGCCTGCACATTATTGTTCCATTTTGCTGCCACTTCCGGGGACTGCACAGTGGTAATCAATATATGCCTCAAGTTGTCTTTTACTAAAAAATCTTTTTGCTGATCAGTCAATGCATCTGCCGTCAGACCACTGGCTGCCAATGGTTTGCCATTATAAGTGGCAGCAAAAAAACCGCCAGGTCTTCCCGGTATTGATTGATGCCTGCTGTACAACATGAGCCCCGCAATTTCCTCTATGGTTAATACACTGGCCAGGTGTTTTGCTCTTTCTACTGCTGGCAATCGCCAGTCTTCGTATTTGTCGAGCTTTCCATTTTTATTTAAGTCTTTAAATTGGTGCCCTTTTGCCTTCAGTATTTTGACTCCAGATTCAGAGTGGTAAGCGATTTGCTGACCATTTTTATTATCCACATAAATTATATTTCCCTGAGAAAACAAAAGGAAGGTGATAAAACTTAATAATATTGAAAATGCTGATTTCATCTTTGAAACTTTAAAATAATTTTAATTAAAAGTGGGTTAAATATAAGGACAGAATCATCATGATTTAAATCTTTATAACTGTTTAACCCAATCCATGCATTAGCAATGGATTGCCCGAAGGGACTGATGACTCATTCAGTCGTATCAGATGCTGCCTACAAGTGTCAGCATGCTGATAGAATCATCAGTCACTCGTAGGAGCGCCGACACAATGTGATGTTGAATATACAGAATGGAGTAAAAAAATGCAATTGCTACTTGGTCATTTATTATATCACTTTTTCATAGCTGACATTTTCTTTTTCTGTTTCATCATCCAATTTAAAAACTCCGGATCTGCAAAAGCATACTCCCAGCTGTTGTGATTTATATTGGGGAATTCCGTATACTTCACATTGGACTTTAAAGATTTGAGTTTGGTGTACATGGATCTGCTGAGCTCTACATTCACCACAGCATCGGCATCACCATGGAATATCCAAAATGGGGTTGTCGTCACACGGCCATCATAAATTTTTAAATCACCTCCGCCACATATCGGCAAAGCTGCTGCATATAAGCCAGGATACCTGAATACAGATTCAAACGTGCCCATCCCACCCATTGACAAACCGGTAATGTAAATGCGGGAGGCATCGACACTTTCTTCAACAGCTAGTTTCTTAACTAATTCATTTGCTGCTATCAGGTTCCAATTGGGTTCTTTGGTATAATCAAATTCTATTTTAAAAGGAGTGGTAGTCCGGTCAATACTGCTGGTTGCCCAATATTTATCAGCAGGACATTGTGGGGCCACTACAATGGCAGGGTATTTCATCCGCATATTTTTATTGAGAAATAATCTCGCGCCGTGTACCAGTTGTTTTTCATTGTCATTTCCTCTTTCGCCGCCGCCATGTAATAATAATATAAGAGGATATTTTTTTGATTTATCATATCCCTCAGGATATAGTATACGATATGGCAATATTTTATCCTCAGCATATTTATATTCTTTTTTCAAATAAAGATCCATTCCGGCACCAGCATTGGATGTTCCTTGTGTGGTATTATTCACAGGAGCCGGGAGAAATCCGGATACCATCAACCATTCCCCAAATCGATCTATCCATTTATCAGAAGGCAGATTTTGAGTGCGCATTCCAAATCCATGCCCTCCGGCAGAATAGATATGCATCTCAGCAGGTTTTTTTGCAGAAAGCCAGGCCTCGTACAACTTAACAGCATGTGGAACTAAATTGAGCTGATCATTTGATGCCACAGCAAGAAACATAGGAGGCGCATCGGCCGGTACCGCCTTTTGCATTTGCTCCGGAAAAAAAGGATAAATCGGTGCTATAAAATTAGGTTTGTTGGCAGAGGTATAATCATATACAGTGCCTGCTGTTACTGTACCACCGGCAGAAAATCCGACAATTCCAATTTTATCAGGAGATATACTGTATTGAGCTGCATTCTTGCGCACATATTCAATTGCTCTTCTTCCATCAGCAATTGCCATTGGAATGATCATGGCAGATTCGTCCTGAAATTCCTTTTTACCCATTTTAGTGCTGAATTCCATAGCAGGGTCATCAGTAAGGCAATGAATTAATCGGTATTTTAATACGAAGCAAGTGATGCCTTTGGCGGCAAGATTTTTGGCAACATCATAACCCTCACTGGTAATGGATAAGGCATGGAAGCCTCCACCCGGTACCACCACCATGGCGGTTCCATTTGCTCGTCCAACTTCGGGTTTAAATACGGTCAGAGTAGGATTTGTAACATTATATACAACTTGGGTCTGCCAGGTTTTATTGAATTGTTCTTGTTCTGTCCAACTCCAGCTTTCAGTTCCTGCAGGTTTTTGATCATATAATTTGACAATTTCATTCTGAGAATAGGAAATGCAAGCAAGTAAGCAAAAAGAAATACTAAGAAAAAATTTCATTCAAATTGAATTTAAAACTTTAAAATTATAAAAATTAAATGAGCACGGATTTGCCTTTTTTCATTTAAGTGCTTACTGGCGTCCGATCACTAGTACCCTGAATCAAACATGTCAATCGTAATTAAACAAAGGAAATTCCTATTGCCGGGTAACTGGTTTTATTCTCTCTAAGTTTATACTAATCCAACTATTTTATTTATCAATTTATTGATTTTGAATAAGATACAAATAAATTAAAAAAAATTAGACTCCTATTGGAGCAAAAAATATAATAATGGATATATTTGTCCTCTATATATCGGACAAAATAGTCCGATAAAAAAATCGAATCTATAAACTAATACAAATCATATGAAAAAAACAATTTTTACACGGCTTATAGTGGGGATGATCTCACTGGCACTGGTGCTTGATTCTTGTAAAAAAGATGATCCGATTAACACCGGGCCTATTTCTAATGAAACAAAATCATACGATTCAAAAGTACCATTGTCATGGAATAATCTTTTGGTAGAAATAGACCGGTACTCTACGGGCTACCGTCCACCGGCTGCAGCCCGACTCATGGCGTACACTGGTCTCGCCGCTTATGAAGCCGCTATTCCAGGTATGCCTGACTATAAATCTTTAGAATTTCAATTTACTTCTTTATCGCTACCAAAGGCCGATACCAACCAGGAGTATTATTGGCCCATCAGTGTCAATGCAGCTTATGCCAGGATATTAAAAAACTTTTATCCGCACATCAATACGGAATTTACAGATAAAATTATCGGTTTGGAAAACCAGTTGGAAAAATCACTTTCCCAGACAGTAGCATCAGAAGTTGTAAACAGATCCAAAGAATTTGGCCGTTCAGTTGCTGAAGCTATATTTCAATACAGCAAATCAGATACCTACGGACACGAAGCATATAAAAACCCAAGACCCTCATCTTATATACCTCCCAAAAAAGGAGCCAATGGGGAAAAGCTTTGGCAACCAACTTACCCGGATTACACACCTGCCTTATTTCCTTATTGGGGAAAAGTGAGGACATTTGCAATGAAACAAAGTGATTTGAGAGCTAAAGCTCCGATAGCGTATAGTGAAACTCCGGGATCGAAATTTTATCAACAGGCTTTAGAGACCAAAACGGCTGTTGATAACCTCAATTTTGAAGATAAGTGGATTGCAGAATTTTGGAGCGATGATTTTTTCGAAGTAACATTTGAACCGGCTGCAAGGCAAATAGCAATAGCCAATCAGCTGGTCATCAGTGAAAAACTTCCATTAGACCAATCTTTGGAGCTTTATGCAAAACTCGGAATGGCTATGTGTGACGCAGCTATTGCTATATGGAATTCTAAATACATATATAATGTGCGCAGACCTGTGGAATACATCCGAGAACTCATCGATCCCAATTGGCAAACAGCCTTAAATCATCCTTATACCAATGTCAAAGGACTTACACCCGAATTTCCTGCTTATCCATCTGGTCACTCAGGATTCGGAGCTTCTGCAGCAACTATTTTAACTGACATATTTGGAAATAATTATGAATTTACTGACAATTGCCATAGAGGCAGACTTGAATTTGTCAGCATCCCACGTACATTTAGTTCATTCACAGAAGCAGGACTCGAAAATGCTTATAGCCGGATACCACTGGGAGTACATTATAGAATGGATTGCGACGAAGGAATTCGTCTAGGTAATTTGGCTGGTACCAGAGTACTGGCTTTGCCTTGGAAAAAATAAAGATGTCTACTCTTAGCAATACTGTATTTGGGGGATCCTCTGTGATAGCAGTTGATCCCCTTTTTAAGTTTTAGAAGATGGATTAGGGAAGTACTATAACTTCAGAAAAGATCCGCTATTGATATAGTTTTGTGTAAGGTCCTTCATTGTAGTATGACTAAAAGTGTGCAATAATTTATCTTTTATCGGTTTATACCGGTTGTGAAAAGGACATGGATTCTTTTCAGAACATTCAGACAATCCTAAACTGCATCTGTTTAATATGGTTCCATCTATGGATTCAATGACTTGCAATAATGAAATAGTAGCCAGTTCCTTAGCTGGTATTTCAAATCCACCACCCGGCCCTTTTATAGATTTGACTATTCCTTGGTTTACCAATTTTTGTAATATTTTGGATGTAAATGCCTCAGGAGATTGAATTTTCTCAGCTACATCTATCAAGCCTACCCTTTTCCCTTGTATGGAAACAGAAGCTATATAAATACAGGATCGGATGGCATATTCGCACGCCTTGGAAAACATAATTTATAAACGATATTGTTCCTGCAAAATAAGACAAAAAACAGAATACCTATGTAATGAACATAGTATATAAAGCTTATAATAGCCAATACCTATTTCAATGCAGACTTTGCATATAAAATGATCTGGCTTACCTGATCCGTCATTTCTTAGTTAATAAAATAAATTTCAATATCTATTTATGCTATTGGATTGCACCAACTTAATATCTTTTGCGATTATTTATCAGAGTATAAAGTAGGACTGTTATGATACCTCCAGCCAGGGAGGCCAGTATGTCTGGCCAGTCAAATTTACCCGAAGTAAAGCATTGTTTTATTTCAAATAAAATAGAGGCAATTGTTACTATTACGGTAATCAATAGTGGAGCAATAACCTGGCTTACCATCAAAAGGTATGAAAAACCAATGACATAGAAAAAACTTGGAAGCCAATCCGCCATACCAAAGTCATTGATATGATGTGAATAAATATATTCCCGATAAAATACTTTTGCCATAAACCCAATGCATACAAATATTAATCCAATAGCTGCTGCTTGCCATTGCTGAGAACTACTTTTTAATCTCTCCATTAAAAAATAATTAGTTTAATTAAAAAAGAGCAATCGAAAATTAACTATTTTTATTTATTTCTACATCCTATTTGGATTAAAGCAATGCGGCCAGCTTATGTAAATCGTCCGATGTATTATACACGTTGGGCGATACTCGGATGGCATCCGATCTATAAGAAACGAAAACTTTATTTTCAATCAATTTATTCTTCAAGTTACTATCGATTTTATAGTGTGGTCTTAGGCCAAAAAGATGATTTCCACGATAGTCTTCGTCTTCAATCCAAATATTTTTTTCACTCAAAATGGGAAGTACTGATTTAATCAATTCTCCCGTGTAAGCCTGAATATTGTCTTGACCCCATTCCACCAATTGGGTCAAAGCGGTTTTAAGCATGGGCGCTTGTATAAATTGTGATTGTTCACCCATGCTGTATCTGGCAGCCCCGGGCTTAAATGATTCTTCGTACTCTGTCAATTTTTCAAACACTTCGCTATTTACTTTATTGATCCAGTTATGCTCAATAGGATCACCATGATCAAAATATTCACTATAGTATGCCAGGCCGATTGAATACGGTCCCAGCAGCCATTTGTAACCAGCCACAATAAGTGCATCTGCTTTAAATTGATTTTGATCGAATGGGTACGCACCAATAGATTGTGTACCATCAATGATCATCAGTGCTCCCACTTTAAGCGTTGCATCACGTATTGCCTGCAGATCAAATCGGGTACCGTCGGCCCAGTGGCAATGTTCCAGCGAAATGACTTTAGCATTTGATTGTATGGCTTCCAGTATTTCTTCATTCCATTTTTGTCCCCTGTCAGTTAATGTGTCAGGGGCCTTTATAATCCTTAGTTTTAATCCATTTTCGTCCGCTATCTTTTTCCAGATAA